>JABIPQ010000145.1 GCA_018698975.1 Gammaproteobacteria bacterium | reverse complement strand
CGATTGCTTTGCCAATACCCCTGCTTGCTCCTGTCACCAGAGCTATTTTCTTTGTTTCATCATTCATGGGAACTGTCCTTTTAATGTCAGTGGGCGTGGTCCAGGCCTAGGCCAAAGCATCCTGCAGACTGGCACAGTCATTAACGGTCATGACAGCCATTTCGGGTTGAATACGCTTATTAAGTCCAGCCAGTACTCTTCCTGGCCCAAATTCAGCTACCTGTGTGATACCGATGTTCGAAAATTTATTGATGGTATCCACCCAGGGGACGCAATTGTAGATCTGGGAAACCAGGTTTTCCCGAATCTTATCGGGGTCAGAGACACTTTCCAGACCATAATTCTGTATGACGGGTATTTCAGGAGGATTAAATTGAACAGTCTTAAGATCGAGGAAAAACTTCTCTGCGGCTGGTTTCATCAGAATTGAGTGGAATGGTGCGCTAACCGGCAAGGGCAATGCCCTTTTGGCTCCGGCTTCCTTGCAAAGCTCACTGGCTCTGGCAACGGCCTTGGTGTGCCCTGAAATAACTACCTGTCCAGGTGAGTTGAAATTAACTGCAGCCACTTCTTCATCTTCTTTTGCCTGTTCACAGGCAGCGACTACTTTTTCATCATCGAGCCCAACAATCGCAGCCATACCACCTTCGCCAATCGGCACAGTAGTCTGCATATACTGCCCTCTTTTCTGAACAAGGCCGACAGCGTCTGTAAAAGAAAGCACTCCTGCACAGGTCAGTGCAGAATATTCACCCAGGCTATGACCTGCCATTATCGCCGGATCAAAGCCACCCTTTGCCTTCCAGAGCTGCCAGATAGCTACTGAGGCGGTTAAAATAGCGGGTTGTTGGATATCTGTCTTGGCAAGGTCGCCTTCAGGACCGCCTTGTATCAGGGCCCAGAGGTCATAACCAAGCACATCACTTGCCAGGGTAAAAGTCTCAATGACCTGAGCATGTCCCTCAGCAAGGTCAGCAAGCATGCCGACTTTCTGGGAGCCTTGTCCTGGAAAAATAAAACCTGTGTGACTCGGATTCATTGGATTTATTCCCCTTGTGGGTAACTGATCAGAGGTTCCCCGGACTATAAAAACAGAAAGCAGCCTTAATGGGGCTGCTTTCTATAATACCTATAGCTATATCTTCCGCTTTCCGCAGCTAGTGCAGCCGGGAAAAACTTCAGTCTTCGTTATTTCGAACGATCTGTCTGCCTTTGTAAAAGCCATCAGGAGTCATGTTATGACGAAGATGTCTTTCACCAGTTTCTGCATCAGTTGAAATAGTCGCTGTGCCAAGTGAATCGTGACTGCGACGCATGCCGCGTCTGGATCGTGAAACTTTGCTTTTTTGTACGGCCATGGTTCTTACCTCGGTTGTATTCTGTTATTCGTTTTGTTCAGTATTCTTTTTTAGCTCTTGTTTGAGCTTTTCCAGTGCTTCGAGCCCTTTAATTGTAGACTGATTGCCAAGTGAACTGTCAGTTGACTCTTGTTCATCCCGGGCCTGATCATGAAGGATGTTTAAATCCTTGCTACAATCTTCATTGTCATGACTGGCGACAATGGGCAGACTCAAGATCAGTTCGTCCTCTACCAGGGACAACAAGTCCAGCTCACCTTCTTCACAAAGGATCACTTCAAGCTTATCAAGCGGATCAGAGCTGGATTCTGAAATCTTCTCTGCATCCGAATCGCTGTCAGCTACTTTAACTGCGATCTCGGATAAAAGACTTATCGCAGTTGCTTCAAGACAGCGCTGGCATGCCATAGTAACGTCTGCCTTTACGCTTCCCGAGATGATACAAAATCCCGCCTCATCCCTGTCAAAGCTTAAACTTACCTCAACCTGTCCTTTATCATCATACAGGTACTCACTTAATCGCAGGAGCTTGCCTAGAGGTAAAGTGCTGTTAATTGAAGCGTTCCTGTTACACAATTTGCGCGACAATACGCGCTCTGGAAACGGGTCAATTGACATAGGCGCGCATGATAGGCATGAAGGGGCTTCCTGTCAAAGAAATTTGTCATTTTTCCCCTGAAACTCATTGATTATACTTGGATTGTTATGAATCTCGTTTTGGCATCTTCTTCCCCTACCCGTATTAAAATCCTTGAGCAGCTACGTCTGCCTTTTACCACTTGCACTCCTGGAATAGATGAAAGTCCCTTAAGCGACGAATCTCTGGCAGATTATGTCGCACGATTGTCTGCAGAAAAGGCACGAGCCGTATCTGCAAAATTCCCCGATAGCCTGATAATTGGCTCTGATCAGGCATGCTCACTGCATGGATTGATTCTGGGTAAACCGGCCAATACAGAAGCTGCCTTCAAACATTTGAAAATGTGTTCCGGGAACTGGGTGCAATTCCAAACCGGGCTTACGCTTATTAATTCAACAAATGGTGAGGAACACACTACAGTGGAGTCATACCGGGTCAAATTTCGATCCTTGAGCGATGAAGAAATAAAGGCCTATCTAAGCCTGGACAATCCGCTGGGTTGTGCCGGATGTTTTAAGGTTGAAGAAGCTGGCATTACCTTGTTCGAGGCCCTTGATGGCAGTGATTATAATACCTTGCTGGGTTTACCTCTCATTGCCCTGGTAAGCCTGCTGAAAAAGGAAGGGCTTAATCCCCTGCTTGCCGCAAGAGACTGACAGCTGCCGAAAACTGGGCATCCCAGGGCGCGGACACAGTGAATTGTTGCCCGCTTTCGGGATGCGTAAGGCTTAGCTGGGCAGCATGAAGGCAAAGTCTTTTAATTCCCCTGTCTGCAAACTGTTTTCTTGATTCATCCCGAGAATATTTTTCATCGCCGATGATGGGACAGCCACTTAATTGCGTGTGGACACGGATTTGATGGGTTCTTCCTGTGCTTGGTCTTGCCTCAATTAAAGTAGCATCTGTAAAACGCTCAAGTATGGCAAAGTGTGTCATTGCTGATTTACCTTCATCAGAGACCACCACATAGCGCTCACCATTGCTGGCTTCTTGCCTTAACAAGGGGGCATTCACTTCTTTTATCTGTTCTGGCCAACTTTCCTCAACCAGCGCATGGTATGTCTTCTGAACTTCTCTGGCCTTGAATTGTGCTGACAGTATCTTTAGTGATTTCCCATTTTTGGCCACCAAAAGACAACCTGATGTGCCTTTATCAATTCTGTGAACCAGTTCGAGCCCGGATAATTCAGGATAAATATGACGCAAAGCCTCAATAAGGCCAATTTTGACACCCGTGCCACCATGAACAGGCAGTCCGGCAGGTTTATTAATCACGAGCAGATATTCATCCTGAAACAACACTGCATTTTGTAAAAGTTCCTGCAAGGCTTCTGAGGGGGGAATTTGCTGTTTTGGCTCAGCAACTCTAACCGGGGGAATACGAACGAGATCGCCGGTTTGGAGTTTGTATTCGGGCTTTATCCGTTTTTTGTTAACTCTTACTTCGCCTTTGCGAATAATTCGGTAGATTCTGGACTTTGGAACACCCTTGAGTCTCGACAACAGGAAGTTATCAATACGTTGACCGGACTGCTCACTACTGACTTCCTGAAATGTGACCGACGGACCCTTGGGCGCGAATTTGGCGGGAACTTTACTGCTCAAAATCTTTCCTCACCTGATGCTTGACCTGAATTACCTGATTGATCAACTATTTCATTACCTTGTGTATCATCAAATAGACCACTGAATAGCTCAGTAGATGCCAGTAATAATAGTCCCAAGTATACCTTCAGCGTGCTGATAACGATTCAATTATCTGAGTTTGTTCCTGTGTCACTGGAGTAAAGGGCTGTAAATCATTGAAGAGGCTGATTTTTACTGCTATATTGCGCAATTGTTTGGTACCGGGCTCAATGGCCAGAAATAAAACTGAAATTGCCAGGTTAGACAAACGTTGATCGAAACTTGAACAAAGCCTGGCTTGATTTAAGCAAAAACCTATCGTTATTACTTAATTACAAACAGTTGGCAGAAAGGAAAAAACACAAATAAATACAACAGCAAGCAAGAATTTCGTCAGAACCTGATTGATCCGCTCAATGTAGCAAAACCAGTAGCGAAAACAGGCCATGACTCAGAACCACTACTCTGCAAGCAGACTAGTGCTAAATAAAGAAGAAAAAGAAGATAAAAAATTAACAATATATATCGCGCTACTTAAATATAGTCGCGTCAGTATTAACCCGGAACAGTCGGGTAAAAGATAAAGAACATCTCAATAGAAACAGGATTAACGCCGCCATCGAGCGGACAGGAGTATAAAAAGCAATTCCTAGCGGCCACAGCAGGCAGGCATTGCTCAAGGCGAATACCAGAATAAACAAAAAGGAAGTTGGCAGCTGTTACAGGCTGAAATACAGAGAATCAGAAAAACCCTGATTTGACAGGGTAACACCGGAATCAATGGCCTCAGGCCTGATTCAAAGCGTAGAAAAATTGTAAAACTACCGGACAAAAGACTATTTGTTCCGGCAAGCTGAAACTCTCTATACAGATACAGCCAGTATTCCAGATTCCGATGGGCACCGCCCCCTTTGTTTTATTCCGGCATTCGCTTTTGTGAGTATTTCTTATATTTCAATAAGTTGTACTTAATAGTTAATCCAGTTTTTACATATCTTTTACCCTGCTCTTCCCTAAAAAGAAAAGTAGAAGGTAATATGAAAAGAATGCTTATCAATGCAACTCAAAAAGAGGAGTTGCGCGTTGCTCTGGTAGATGGCCAGAGACTCTATGACCTGGACATTGAAAATCGAGCCAGGGTTCAGAAAAAAGCCAATGTCTACAAAGGCCGTATCACTCGGATTGAACCTAGTCTTGAGGCAGCTTTTGTCAATTTTGGGGCCGACCGTCATGGTTTCCTGCCCCTGAAAGAAATTTCCAAAGAATATTTTTCCAAAAAGCCCTCTGAAATCAGTGGCCGTATCAATATCAAGGATGTGGTTGATGAAGGTATTGAGGTAATAGTTCAGGTAGACAAGGAAGAGCGCGGCAATAAAGGCGCAGCCTTAACTACCATGATTTCTCTTGCCGGCCGTTATCTGGTGTTAATGCCAAATAACCCCCGTGCAGGCGGTATTTCCAGACGTATTGAAGGTGATGAGCGCGCAGAACTACGCGATGCTTTAAGTGGCCTTAACTTACCTGATGGCATGGGCACCATTGTGCGCACTGCCGGTGTTGGCAAAGCCTCGGAAGAACTTCAATGGGATCTTGATTACTTATTACAGTTATGGACCTCGATTAAAAAAGCGTCATCCGAAAAAGAAGCGCCTTTCCTGATTTTCCAGGAAAGCAACGTCATCATACGTACCATCCGCGATTACCTGCGCCAGGATATTGGTGAAGTCATCCTTGATACCCAGGAGACTTTTGAGGAAGCGAGAAATTTCATTCGTCAGGTTATGCCTCAATACGAGGAAAAGGTAAAACTCTACGATGGCAAAGTCCCCTTATTTACCAATTACCAGGTTGAAACCCAGATTGAGACGGCCTTCCAGCGTGAGGTCAAATTGCCCAGTGGCGGTTCAATAGTCATAGACCCCACTGAAGCCCTTATATCTATTGATATCAACTCTTCCCGGGCAACCAGGGGAGCTGATATTGAAGAAACTGCAGTACAAACTAACCTGGAAGCAGCTGACGAAGTTGCACGCCAAATGCGCTTGCGCGATCTGGGTGGTCTGGCGGTTATTGATTTCATCGACATGATGTCACAGAAGAACCAGCGCGAAGTTGAAAATCGCATGCGTGATGCTCTGGCCATGGATCGTGCCCGGGTTCAGGTGGGACGAATCTCGCGATTTGGCTTACTTGAAATGTCCAGACAACGTCTGAGACCTTCGCTGGGAGAGACCAGTGCCATTGTCTGCCCTCGTTGCAATGGTCAGGGTAGTATTCGGGATATCGAATCGTTGGCGCTTTCTATTCTCAGAATTCTGGAAGAAGAAGCTAACAAGAACAATTCAAAAGAAGTGCGTGCAATAGTCCCGATAAGCGTTTCTTCTTATCTGCTCAATGAAAAACGCGAAGAAATTGCTGTTATAGAGACACAGAGTGCGTCCAAGTTAGTTGTTATTGCTAACCCCAACATGGATACACCGCATTATGAGATTCAAAATATAAGCGATGAAAGTGATATTCGTAGTTACAACATCACTGCTAATGACGAAGAAGAAATAGATGAATTTCTTCCCAAGCAGCCTGAACTTGCTGATAAACCGGCCATTCAGGCGCCCCATATTACACCTGCTGCTCAACCAGTTGCTAGGACCCCTGCGGTACGGAACAAAGAAAGCAGCGGTATTATGGCCAGTATTGGTGCAGCCTTGGGCAGTCTTTTCAGCGCCTCTGCAAACGATGAAGACCTTAAGAAAATCCAGTCATCAGAAAGCCGCGATAAAAATGCAAAAAGACCACCACGTAATCGTAAGCGTCCTGCCAAAAGCGAAGGGGCTCGAAAGAAACCTGCACGCAAAGCAGAAGGCAGTAGTCAGGATAAACCGGCATCAAGAGATCCGGCCAAAAAAGAAGGGGCTGACTCTCGTCGTGGCAGTAACCGCAAACGATCGCGCGGCAAACCACAAACTGGGACAAGTGAAGAGACTAATGCGCAGCAAGTCAAAGAGTCTAAAGACGCTGGCGCAGAAGATAATTCCAGTGCAAGTGAAAACAAACCACGTAAGCGCCCTGCTGAGAAACGTAGCAGACAACCACGGCAACGTCGCCGAGGCAATGTGGAAGAATTACCGGTTAACAGTGATCAGGCTCAGAACATCCAGCCTGCACCTGAAGCAATTGAAACACAGGCTTCAACTTTACCACCTGCAGCTATTGGAGCCCTGGAAGTTAACCCGGAAAATGATTCTGTAACTGAAGTGCCTGAAAACAAAGCTCCAGCCAGTAAGAGACCGGCTCAACGTTCGCGCCCACCTCGCAATCAGAATACTGAACAGAAAAGTGAGAATGTGAGTGCAGATTCAGCAAGCCCAGCCTCGGGAAATGAATCCGGCACAGAGCAGTCTGAAGCAAGTGCCACTGTTGAAACTATATCATCAGCCGCACCAGCGTCTAGTGCTGCTGTTACTGAAGAAAAGCAGATCAGCCCGGAGGCACAGGATAAATCAAGCGTTCAGCAAAAAACTGTTAACAGCATAGAAGAGCCTGTTAACGCGCCTGCGCCCTCACCTGCACCGGCATCATCTGCTGCATCAGAAACAAGCCCTGAGGTAAAAGACGACAAAAAACAGGAAGTCAAAGATGTCGCCCCCCAAGCCGCGAAAATAGTGGCGGAAAAAGTTCAGGAAAAAGCAGAAAAGCCATCAAGCCCAGCCCCATCAGAAGCGGCTCCCGTCACTCCTGTTGCAAGCACTCCACCTGTTACGGAAAGCACTCCGGCACCGGCTAAAGAGCGTCCGCGCGCCTCTAATGATCCGCGCAATCGGGCAAGAGCTGCAGCAGCAGCGGCAGCAGCGGCAAAAAGTAATGAAGCGCCTGTTAAATCAGAAGTTAAGGCTGAAATTACTTCTTCAGCTCCAGCAGTTACTTCTGCTGTCCCTGCTGCGGACAATTCGAATGAGGAGTCAACTGCCTCTCCCGGTAAGGAAAAAGCAATTGCTCTGAATGAGAATGATAACCGGGGCAACCTCGTTCAAGAGACTGCCCCTGTTAAGGAAGATCAGCCCAAGGCCGATGATGAAGGACGCGGGAATATCTAAGTCAGTATATTAATCGGCTGCGTCGAACTGCAGAGTAAAATCGACAACTACATTATTGTTGATGCTCGGCAGTCCGGCGATTTCCCGTAATTGCTCTACACTCTCTGCCAGGCCAAATGAGGCGGCATTGATGATGAGCGGCTTCGCCAAAACAACCAGTAAGCCACCACTTTCCTGTTTATTAACAGCGAGTTCTACCGGCATGTTTTGCTGTATGCCATGCAGTTCAATAACTGCATCAAAAGTCGCCTGAACTGTCTCCCCTGCACTCATTCCTGCCAACATAGCGCCGTTAGCCTGTACTGAAATACTGGCAATTGGATAGTTTGCTACCTGAAAAACGATGTCGCGCATGCGCTCGTTACGGATGTCTACCGCAGTGTCCACACTGGACAGACTAATGGCCAGGGTGCCATTGCCGGCATCATTAATGCTTCCAGACAGCTCAGTAAATGAATTCAGCTCAGAGACGGCAGCAGCTTTGCTGGTAATGTAATACAAAGCAGAATCATCCTGATTAAGTGTCCAGGCAGCAAATCCTGATTGGCTGGATGTCAGAAGTATAAATACAAAGGATGAAATAATTGGAAATCGACGGCGTGTGATAGTGAACATAACTCTCTCCTAAAAAATAATCGAACAGGTAGGCCTGCTTCAATGTGACCGAAGTCAGATTATAGAGCTATTGGTTTGCATTACTACAGAGCCTTTAGCGGATTTTAATTAAAATTCAGACTGGAAAGTGAGATCGAGAGTGAGATGGAGAGAGATGGAGAACGAGCTGGTAAGTTAATGATGAGTATATTGAAGTAAGTAAAATGACACTGATAAATGACTTCAGCGTGAGTTGCTGAAAAGAAGGAAAATTTGGGTAAGGACCCGAGTCATCCCGTCCAGGTAAAACACTAATACACGTTATTTGTTTCGATACGCCTGACTTGTCTTACATTATGACAATAAGGCATCTATTTCAGGTAAGACCTGGAACAAGTCGGCGACAAGGCCATAGTCGGCAACCTGAAAGATTGGCGCATCCGCATCACTATTGATGGCGACAATCACTTTGCTGTCTTTCATTCCCGCAAGGTGCTGAATGGCACCAGAAATTCCAACGGCAATATAAAGATCCGGTGCTACAATTTTACCAGTTTGTCCCACTTGCAGATCATTCCCCACATAACCGGCATCTACTGCAGCTCTTGAAGCGCCGATGGCAGCGCCAAGTTTATCGGCCAGCTTTTCAAGTATCTGAAAGTTCTCGGCACTGCCCAGTCCTCTCCCTCCTGATATGACTATCGAGGCCGCGGCAAGTTCTGGCCGCTCGCTGACTGCAAGGTTTTCACTGACAAAACGACTTGAGTCCTGCTCCAGTGCAAAATCGACATATTCTATCGGCGCTTTTGTGTTTCCTGAGGCTGTTTCGTCAAAGGCTGAGGTACGCACGGTGATAATTTTAATTGAGTCATTCGATTGCACAGTAGCCAATGCATTACCGGCATAAACTGGCCGCACAAAAGTATCTGCGGCTTCTACTGCCACTATGTCGGATATCTGGGCAACATCAAGAAGTGCCGCGACTCTGGGAGCGAGGTTCTTCCCCGTTGTACTGGCGGCGAGCAGAATGGCGGTGTAATTTGTGGCTAACTCAATGACAAGAGGGCCAAGTGATTCTGGCAAGTGATGTTCGTGGGATGGTTTATCCGCGAGGAGTACTTTGCTGACCCCGTCATATTCGGCAGACGATTCAGCCACTGCACTGCAATCGTTGCCAGCAACAAGAATATGAACATCTGCATCAATCTTAGCAGCAGCGGTAATCACATTACCGGTAAGCGCATTCAGCTTTTTGTTATTGTGTTCCGCTATTACAAGTACGCTCATACTCTCTCTCGTCTTTATGTTTCCATTATCTCTAAAATTCCTACTGCGCATGCAGTCAGGAAATAACTTTTGCCTCATTACGCAGCTTGTCAATCAACTCCTGGGCACTATTAACAATGACACCTGCTGAGCGGCCCGCAGGTTCTTTGACCGAAAGGGTTTTCAGACTGCTGCTGATTTCTATACCCAAATCTGCAGGCGTCAGATGATCAATGGGCTTTTTCTTGGCCTTCATAATATCCGGCAGCTTGGCGTATCGTGGCTCATTTAGCCTGAGATCTGTGGTCACCACTGCGGGAAGCGCCAGACTGACCACCTGTTCACCGCCATCTATCTCGCGGCTAACAATGGCTCTGCCATCTTCAATTTCAAGCTTATAGGCAAATGTTCCCTGCGGCATATTACAAAGGGCAGCCAACATCTGACCTACCTGGTTATTATCACCATCAATACTCTGCTTACCGAGAATGACCAGGTCTGGTGATTCTTTATCAACCACTGCTTTTAATAGTTTGGCAATTGACAGTGGCTCTATATTGCCAGCCTGTTCAATCCAGATGCTTCGATCAACTCCCAGCGCCATTGCTGTGCGCAGTTGCTCCTGGCTTTTTTCGTCACCTATAGTGATTGCTACGATCTCGCTGGCAATGCCCTTTTCTTTTAACCTGACGGCCTCTTCCACAGCAATTTCGCAAAAAGGGTTCATGGACATTTTTACATTGTTGAGATCAACAGCTGAATTATCAGCAGACACACGTACTTTGATATTTGCATCAATGACGCGCTTAACAGGGACTAGGATTTTCATCTGAAAGGCTACTTTTATTGCTGGAAAAAAGGTCCAAAAAAACAAACCATCTGCTGATGGTTTTATATTCTTATGTCATTTAAAGACAGGGCAATTATAATGAGGTCTCATAGAAAAGTCTTTTATTAAAACGGATCTAATTCTCTTGTCACAAGCCGACCTCAATCCTGAATCTTCCAGTGAAGTTGTTCGTGAAGCTATTCGTGAAGTTATGCCCTTTGATGTAGTCATTGTGGGCGGTGGCCCGGCGGGTCTTGCCACAGCTTGCAAGCTGGCACAACTCAGTCAGGAGCAAGATCTCTCTCTTGATATATGCCTGATAGAAAAAGGTTCTGAAATCGGCGCCCATATACTTTCCGGTGCCGTGCTGGAATCAAAAGCTCTTGATGAATTATTCCCTGACTGGCGCGCGATGGGCGCACCGGTCACCACGGCAGTCAGCAATGAAGAAATTCATTTCCTGTATAGCGCCGCTGGTTCCTTTAAATTACCGGAGTTTTTAATTCCACGAGATCTGCATAATGATGGCAACCATGTCATCAGTCTCGGTAATTTGTGCCGCTGGCTGGGTGAGCAGGCAGAAAATCTGGGTGTGCAGGTGTTTGCCGGTTTCAGCGCGTCAGAAATCCTCTATGATGATGCCGGAGCAGTGATTGGTGTCGCTACTGGTGATATGGGGCGAGACAAGGCTGGCAATGAAAAAGCCGCCTTTGAAGCCGGTTATGAATTACAGGCAAAATATACCGTGTTTGCTGAAGGCTGCCGGGGCCATCTGGGTAAACAGTTGATACAAAGATTTAAACTGGATAAAGGCAAGACACCACAGCATTACGGGCTCGGAATAAAAGAATTGTGGGAAGTCGATCCAAGCCAGCATTTCCCCGGTAAAATTGTTCATGGTCTGGGCTGGCCCCTGGGCTTTGGAAAAACCACTGGCGGCAGTTTTCTTTACCACCTGGAAGACAGACAGGTTGCCGTTGGCTTGATTACAGATTTAAATTACAGCAATCCCTGGCTTAATCCCTTTGAAGAATTTCAACGTTTCAAACATCACCCCCTGATTAAAAATATTCTGCACGGCGGTAAACGAATTTCTTACGGTGCCCGAGCATTAAGCAAAGGCGGCATTCAATCCCTGCCTTCACTGGTCTTTCCGGGTGGGGTGTTGGCCGGCGATAACGCCGGGTTTTTGAATTTTCTGAAATTAAAAGGCACTCACACGGCGATGAAATCAGGCATGCTTGCTGCGGAAAGTATTTTTGCAGCACTTATATCTGAAAATAAGGGTTCTAACAATGTTCTGGATTCATATCAGCGCAGTATTGAGTCATCCTGGATTTATGCTGAACTGCAGCAGGTGCGTAACGTAGCGCCTGCCATGCATCGCTTTGGCACCTTACTGGGATCAGCGTACAGCTTTATTGATCAGACTATTTTCCGTGGCAAGCTGCCGTTTACATTGCTGGACAAGGTTCCTGATCATGCCAGCCTGAAACCGGCAGAATATTGTCCCAAAATTCGCTACCCTAAACCCGATAACGCCATCAGTTTTGATCGCCTTAGCTCTGTTTATCTTTCCAATACCAATCACGAAGAAGAACAGCCCTGTCATTTACAGTTATTTGACCCTGATACGCCTATTAATTTCAATTTGTCGCAATATGATGAACCCGCGCAGCGCTATTGCCCGGCAGGCGTGTATGAAATAATTCGTACTGAGCAGGACACTCGATTCCAGATAAATCCTCAGAACTGTGTGCACTGCAAGACCTGTGACATCAAGGATCCCACCCAGAATATAAGTTGGGTATCCCCGGAAGGCGGAGGTGGGCCCAATTATCCCAACATGTAAAAATTCTCCAGGTTCCAGGCCAGCAATAAAAATGGGCTTCGTTTGATGGCTGATCGATATCCCATATTCACCCCCCTTTTGGAGGCAATGGCAGCTGGTCACCTTGTTCTTACCCCTAATCACAGAAACTATATACAGCTTCTTGATTTTTATGGGCAATGGCGAAAAGATCAGGGGCTTTCTCTCATTTGTAACACTCCTGAAATTTATCCTGTCGACATCTGGATTCGCAGCCAATGGCAGCAAATGGTGCCTGCCAGTGAAGATGAAAGTCTTCAAATACTGGAGCCGGTGCTGGAGGCTTCTGTCTGGCAAGATCTTATTCAGCAGTCAGAATTTGGTGCCAATCTGGTCAACAAAAGTTCAACCGCACGAACTGTCCAGGAAGCCTGGCGACTTATTCATATCTGGAAAATTGGCTTTGATGATATTCGCAAGCAAAATCATTTTCAGAAATCAGCGAACAACCTTGATGATCTGGCCGCTTTTTTGTCATGGGTAGAAAGTTTTGAAAATTTTTGTCAGGTGAAATCAGTCATAAGCCTGTCTCCACTTGTTACCCGGATTATTGAAAAAATCGTGGCGGGTCAGATCCACATTCCCGAGCAGATATACCTGACCGGCTTTCAAAGCCCCCCTCCACTTTACGCTGACCTGATCGATGCCTTGGCCGAAAAGTCAGACAGTCTTCACCACTTTAAAATTTCTGCCTTTACGCCAAATGTTATAAACAAACCATGCCTTAACTCTGATGATGAGGTTTCACAAGCCGCATTTTGGGCGAAAAATGTTTTAACAGAAAACCCCGAGGCAAAAATTGGCATCATCTGTCAGGAGCTAAAACAACATGCGCTTTCCCTGCAACGTGTGTTCAATGATGTGTTTAGTCAGGACTCCATTTTTTTTGAGCCGGATGCGAAGTCCTCTGCAATACATATTTCCTTAAGTCGTCCCTTGCAAGAAACGCCGCTAATAGAATCAGCCCTGGGAATTCTTAAGCTGAACAGCACCTGGATAGATACGCTGTCATTTTGTAAATTAATCAGGTCTCCATTTCTTCTCAATGCTGAAGAAGATGAGCTGGCAAAGTCTGCACTGGAATTTTCGCTGCGCAGGAAAGGCGAGCTGAAAATACAGCTGGCGCTGGTACGCGAAATTCTGGGACGCGAAGGCAAAGCGGAATACAGTGAAAAGATATCATCCGCACTGCTTGAACTCGATTCTGTCAGACGAAAGTCTCCATCCAGGGCAAGCTGTGATCAGTGGAGCGATGTTTTTGAAGCCCAGTTAAAAGCCATGGGCTGGCCCGGTACGCGTCAACTTGATCATGCAGAAGTGGCCCAACTGTATAGCTGGTCAAAAGCACTCAGATTGTTTAAACAGACAAGTCACTGGCATGGTGCTATATCACTTGATCTGGCACTGGTGCACCTGATGCAGATTGTTGCATCGTTCACTGTTGCGCCTACGCATGATTCGTCAGCGATACAAATTATTACGCCAACAGAAGCCGATGGCCTGGTTTTTACTCACACCTGGGTAATGGGTTTGTCCGAACAGCATTGGCCTCCCGCGTCTCGCCCCTCTCCCTTTATACCGCTGAGCTTGCAGAAAAAAGCCAGGATGCCGGAAAGTGATATTGCCTTACAAACCATTAATGCCCGGCAACAATTACAGCAATTCAGGGATAATTGCTCTGACCAGATAATCTATAGCTATCCCTGCCAGGATGATGATCTGGCCTTAAAGCCTGCTGCCATGCTGAAAGCGTTGGCAGGAAAAATATCAAGCACGGATATTAGTGATTCTGGCCCCCTCTTACATCCCTTAGCAATAGCTTTGATGAAAGTCAGTACAGAAAACAAGATGCAGGGAAGCGATCTTGAATTATTCAGGGACAAGAATTTAATACCGCTGGCTCAAGAAGAAAACAGTCATGGTGGTATCTCGCTTATCGCTAATCAGGCTGACTGTCCCTTCAAGGCTTTTGCAATTCATCGTCTTGATGCTACTCAGTTTCCGGTCCCCGTTATTGGTTTACCGGCCAATGTACTGGGAAGTCTGCTTCATGAGGTCATGGAAAATTTCTGGAAAACAATGCAAAACCAACAGCATTTACTAGACTGCAGTGACATGGAACTGGAAACAGTTGTCAAAAAATCTGTAAACCTGGCAATACAGAATAAAGCCCGACATTATCGCTACACCATGACAGAGCGTTTTATTGCACTGGAAACACAGCGACTTTCCGCCCTGCTGTTCAGTTGGCTGGAAGAAGAAAAGAAGCGTGGAGTCTTCAGGGTGCTTGATAGTGAAGCTCGTTTGCAGTGGAAACATGCGGACCTCGTTCTTAACATGCGCATCGATCGCATGGACGAAACCGCTGACGGCTCTCTCGTAGTTATCGATTACAAATCAGGAAAAAGCAGCGAAATTAAATGGCTGGATGAACGTCAAAGCGACCCTCAACTAATGTTATATATGCTCGCTGTTGAAGCAGATCAGAACCAAGCTGTTGATGGTTTGTTTATTGCGCAAATCAATGTCGAAGAGTCTCGCTACAAGGGTATTAGCAAGCACGACACTATTTACCCAAAAAGTCAGTTTAGCAATAAACCCAATATGCCGAATGAAACAAGCTGGGACAGCATTCGCGAAATCTGGCGAGAATCACTGGCAAGCGTGGCGAACCAATATCTTCAAGGATTTGCTGCTGTAGATCCAAAGAATGTCAGTGCCAGTTGCACCTGGTGTCATCTTGGCAGCTTATGCCGCATCAAAGAAGAGGTGCAAATATGAGCCTGGCGCCTGATGACCTGAAAGAAAGACGCCTGGCTCTTAATCTGGAACGCTCTTACTGCGTGCAGGCTCCTGCAGGATCAGGCAAGACCGAACTTCTCACACAGCGTTATTTGTCCTTACTGGCGCGCTGCGAGAATCCCGAAGAAATTCTGGCCATTACCTTTACCCGTAAAGCAGCGTCAGAAATGCGCAATCGCATTCTTGAAAATATGGCGCAAGCGCAAAGCATGGATGAAGGCAGTTTCGCCGCACTAGCTGAGCATCAAAGATTAACTATTGATCTTGCCCGGCAAGTAATCGTCAGGGATAAGGAAAAACAGTGGCAGCTTAATGACAATACCTCTCGACTCAAAATTTCCACCATCGATAGTTTTAATGCCCAGTTAACCAATCAGTTGCCGGTGGTTTCAGAGCTGGGTGTGATGCCCGGCGTTGTGGACGATGCCAGTCTTCTTTATAGCGAAGCAGTTGCCGAGCTTTTTGCCGAGCTTGAAAAAGGTAATGAGCTCTCCAGCCATGTTGAAAATATTCTCGGCCATGTCAACAACCAATGGCAAACATTGTCTGACCTTCTCTCGGGCCTTTTAGCCAAGCGCGATCAATGGCTGGCAAATATTCTGGATATAAAAAATCATTCAGCACAGGCACGCGAAATACTCGACAACACGCTTTCCGGACTCATAGAGCAAAAGCTTGTCGAACTGGCCAAAGCCTTGGCGCCCTATCTTGCCGAACTTCTGCCCCTACTGCACTTTGCCGCAGCCAATATGAAAGCTCTTGGTAATTCGGCTCTCAGCGAATGCGACCTTGAGGATGGACTGCCAGCTGAATCTGCCCATGCCTTTGCTCAATGGCAGGAGATAGGCAAATTACTTTTAACCTCAACGCATACACTGCGCAAGCAAGTTGATAAACGCGTTGGTTTTCTCTCGACTTCTGATGCTGATGACAAAACAGAAATAGACAAACGTAAAGTAATGAAGTCAGCAATGGTCGAATTGCTCAAACAAATGAGCAATGACACTGAGCTGGTTCGGCTATTAGAGGAATTCAGACATTTACCTGATCCACATTATCCAGATGCCCAGTGGAACATCCTTGAAAGCCTTACCAAAATTTTGCCCGCACTGGTATCCAGATTAACAGTGGTATTTAGCCGGCACGGCCAAACAGATCATATACAGGTAAGTATCGCGGCACTCAGTGCCCTGGGTACAGATGATCAACATACCGACCTTGCCTTGAGACTGGACTACCACCTTAAGCATATCCTCGTCGATGAATTTCAGGACACCTCCAGTCTGCAAATTCATCTGCTGGAAAAGCTTACTTATGGCTGGCAACCAGACGATGGTCGTACACTGTTTATTGTCGGCGATGGCATGCAAAGCTGTTATGGCTTTCGTAATGCCAATGTTGGTCTGTTTCTGGCGGCCCGTGATAACGGTATCGGACAGGTTAAACTGGACAGCCTGGTCCTGACTACGAATTTCCGCAGTCAGGCCGGTGTTGTAGATTGGGTTAATACCTGGTTTGCTCCGGCTTTTCCCCAGCAGGATGATATAAGCCGCGGAGGCGTGCGCTACAGTCCTGCCCAGGCTATCCATGATGCCTTACCGAATCTTGGCATAGAGACTATCTTGCTCACTGCAGAGCAGGACCTGGATGATGGCAGAACACTTATGCAGACCCGGGAAGCGGTCTTGGTAGCCAATAAAATACAAGATATCAGTCAGCAGCACCCAGGCGAGAGCATTGCTATTCTGGTGCGCACTCGTAGTCATTTGAAAGCCATCATTCCTGCCATGCGCAATCTTGGTATACGCTGGAATGCCGCTGACATTGATCCCCTGTCCTCCTATCCTGTAGTACAGGATTTATTGATGTTAACCCGGGCACTGTTAAACCCCGCGGATGTTACGGCCTGGTTTGCCATGCTGCGTTCACCCTGGTTTGGACTGCCCCTGCAGGATATGCATTGTCTTGCCATGACGGCGCGAGAAGGCAATATCACGCTCTGGCAGAGTCTGCAGAATTTTACAACAATTGCAGAATTGTCATCAGAGGCCAGGCTTATACTGGCAAGATCTGTACCTGTTCTCGAGCATGTTCGACATCATCGCCGCCGTCTGCCTTTACGCGAGTGGATTGAAAAAAGCTGGATTGCACTGGGTGGCCCTGCAACCCTGGAAAACAGCCATTACCTCGACAGTGTTCTGCACTTTTTCACCTTGTTAGAAGAATATGATGAAAGTGGTGATATCAGTGATATTCATCGTTTTGAAGAAAAAGTAAACAGCAAATATGCTGACGGACTCGACCCTGATGCCCCGGTGACCATCATGACCATTCATAAAGCCAAGGGTCTTGAGTTTGATCATGTCTTGATCCCGGGCCTGGAGCGTAAATCACGTCCCGACGGCAATCCACTATTGCGCTGGCGTGAACATATCAACCATGACGGTCACCCTGAACTGCTAATTAGCATGCCTGCTCAGCGTGGTCAGGATCATGACCGTACTTATCAGCATCTTAAATATGAAACAACATTACAGCAGCGACTTGAAACCAATCGCTTGTTTTATATTGGTGTGACACGGGCAATTAAAAGCGCTTGCCTGATTGGCAGCATCAAGCAAGATGCTGATTCCTATAAAGCACCGGATAAAAATTCATTACTCGCGTCCCTGTGGCCACGACTCGAAGAAAACCCGGCCTCACATGCTCAGATTATAGCTGTTGCAGCTGACCTGGATAATGCCTCTGCTGAAAGTGGCATGCATGAATTAATTACCCGTCGATTGAAGCCTGACTGGATAAACCCTGGCACTGCATTTGTCACCAGTGAAGCAGAGAACGATGAGGTCCAGTTGACTGAGACCGTTCATGACAATCTATTAGAGCGGATGACAGGCGATATCATTCATGATTGCTTGCTCAAAATTGCTGAGGGCAGGTTTGAGCTAACACCGGCAAAAGATGACAAAGTTTTGCAAGCAATGGCAAAGCAGTGGCGCCTGGTGCTTGCGCCACTAACTGACAAGCTGGATGCCGCCATCGATGAAATAAAACACCAATTACAGCAGTGCAGCCAGCATGAAAAATTTCAATGGATGCTTGGAACGCCGCATCAGGAAGCAGCCAGTGAATTGAGCCTGAGTGACTATCGTTCCGGACATCGCTACCAGTGGGTTATAGATCGCACTTTTGTTGATGAGCAAGGAGTACGCTGGATAATTGACTATAAAAGCAGTCGCCCTGCAAAAGGTGAGAATGAAGCAGAGTTTATTCTTCACCAGGAACTTTTATACAAAGCCCAATTGGAACGATATGCCGGACTTTTTGGTGCCATGGAAGACCGAAAAATCAGAACGGCTCTGTTTTTTACCGCCCTGTCCAAATTCCACGAAATAGACACTTCCAGGAATGAAACGGATGAGCAATCTGCTATTCAGGATTCACTTTTTTAGCCTTTTTACCGTAAATCCTGTTGAATACGGATGTTTCATCATCATTTAGCCTTTATAATGC
Source organism: Gammaproteobacteria bacterium (assembly GCA_018698975.1). Lineage (GTDB taxonomy): Bacteria > Pseudomonadota > Gammaproteobacteria > Pseudomonadales > Pseudohongiellaceae > Eutrophocola. The sequence continues at coordinate 22,973 of JABIPQ010000145.1, read as the reverse complement.
GCGCCTTTTTGGGGCATTTCAGGAAGCAAACATGAAATCAGGCATAACTGAAAACGTAAATATTGGCGAGTACCAGACACTCATTACGCCAGAGAAGCTGAAGAAGCGCTTGCCGCTGTTTGGCGAAACTGCCGATATGGTTGAAAACAACCGTCAGATTATTTGCGACATTCTGGATCGCAAGGATCACCGTATCTTTATGGTGGTTGGCCCCTGCTCTATTCATGATGTTGAGGCTGCTCTTGATTATGCAGAAAAATTGAAAAAACTTGCTGAAGAAGTTAGTGACACCATTGTGCTGGTGATGCGGGTCTATTTTGAAAAGCCGCGTACTTCCACAGGCTGGAAAGGCCTGATCAATGATCCTGATCTGAATGACACTTTTCGTATTGAGGAAGGTCTGCATATAGGACGACGCTTATTGCTAAAACTCAGCGCCATGGGCTTACCGACATCGACAGAAGCACTGGATCCAATCTCTCCCCAGTATCTTCATGACATTATAACCTGGTCCGCTATTGGCGCACGCACCACCGAGTCACAAACGCACCGGGAAATGTCCAGCGGCCTGTCTTGCCCTGTAGGTTTCAAGAATGGCACAGACGGCGGCCTGGAAGTGGCAATTAACGCCATGAAGGCTGTTAACAGCCCGCACCGCTTTCTCGGCATCGACCCCAAAGGTAAAGTCAGTATTGTGCATACCCGCGGTAATCCGTATGCACATGTGGTTCTGCGTGGAGGCAACGGCATGCAAAACTTTGATTCTGTCAGCGTAGCCCAGTGTGAAGGAATGTGCGAGAAAGCTGGCGTATCCACCAATATCATGATCGATTGCAGTCATGCCAATTCAAACAAGGATTACAATCAACAGCCGCTGGTGTTGGAGAATGTCCTTAATCAAATTCTTGAGGGTAACAAATCGATAGTAGGTCTGATGATTGAAAGTAATCTCAATGCCGGCCGTCAGGATATTCCAGCCGATCACAGAGATTTGAAATACGGTGTTTCTGTCACTGACGAATGTATCGATTGGGAAACTACTGAACGATGTATTCGCGAGGCGCGAGAGAAGTTAAAGGACGTCCTGCCAAAGCGCTAGGCTCAACTTACTTTTGCAGTTAACTGCATTTGCTCCAGAGCTGCCCTGCCTAAAATTCCGGATTCTTCAGCCAGTGTTTCAATTATTTCAAAATGATTGTATTCACTGGCTTCCAAAAAATTTACATCTTTTTCCTTTGCTACAAGCGCATTGACGAAGTCTCTGGCCTGGCGTTGAAACTCCGGTGATTCATGAGTGCCTACTGCCACTATCACAGGCATATTAAAAGCATCCAGATTCACTAATGGGCTTAGCAAGAGAATATTGTCCTGGTTCAGGGAGACGTATTTGCGTCGACAGGATAATGCCACCGGGCTTAAGTCATACATCCCGCTACATAATAAGGCGCCTTTAATAACATCTTCAGGCAGACCATATTCATGCCAATGAGTAGTTAGCAGTACGCCGGCAAGGTGAGCGCCGGATGAAAAGCCTGAGAGATAAATTCTGCTGCGATCACCACCAAAGCTTTCCGCATTGGTATACAGCCAGACGAGCGCTTGCCTGACCTGTTCAACCAGAGCCAATATATCGCCATCATGATCAGTGACGGAATCAAAATCCGCAACGGCAAAATGTGCTCCCGCCTTTACAAATAATTCAGCAGGAAAAGCATTGCTGGTCGCATCACCAAATTGCCAGCTACCACCATGGATAAAAATGTGTACCGGCGCATTGTCTGCACCTGTTTGATAAACATCCATGCCTTCATTAGCCCTGGAACCATAGGCAAAGCGCAATGGCTCTCCCAGGACTTGCCGAACTGCATGGCTATTGGCGGCATGTCGCGCTATCAGCATATCCATATTCGGCGCATGTACTGCCTGATCATAAGCTGCGTCCAGTTCGGACTGGGTCATGTCTAGCCAGACAAGAGGATCATTTTTCTTCATTGATCAGTACCAAAAACTAATCCCTGCCCACTTTTCCTGAAACAGCGATATTACTTGTAGTATCTGCACTGACAATAAAGTCATTCTCAATGAGTACCCTGCGGCAGGAATCAATCACATTAATGCGTAAGGTGCGCCCATCTACCGAGTCATCGAAAATATTCTGCCAGTAGTATATTTTGATTTCGACATACTGGGGTTCCAGTGAATTAATTGTCACACTTGCTGGCGGTATTTCAAGTACCCCTTCTATACTTTGCACAGAGTTTTTCAAAAGGGCACAAGCAAGCTTGGCATCATTGTTGTAATCAATTCCAACGGTAAAATTTATCCGTCTTAACCCGTCACGGGTAAAGTTTATTACTGGCTTAGTGAACAACTGCGAGCTGGGCACAAATATATCCTGGCCATCATCACTGCGCAGGTGGGTATAGCGTAATTCGATGGCTTGTACCCTGCCCTCAATTCCTTCAGTGTTTATAAGATCACTAATTTCAAAAGGCCGGCTAAAGGCAAGAAAAATGCCCGCCAGAAAGTTTTCGCCAATCTCACGAAAAGCAAAGCCAAGAACAATAGCTGTAACTCCACCTCCCGCAAGAATTGATAAAGCCAATTTTTCCAGGCCGACAATATTCAACGCGATAACAAGGCCAAAATAGACAACAACCAGCTGAATTAATGTGCGAAAAAAGGCTTCATGAATACGGTTGCTGGAAAGCTTTCTCAGTACACTACTGAAGGCTCCAGCAAGAGATTTACCGATAAAAACAAACAACAAAAGAACTATTAAAGCACCTGCCAGTTTTGGCAGAAAAGTCAGCAACTTTTCCCACTCAATGGCAAAAAGGTTTGTGATTGATTCCATAATTACGTCAGCCAGATAGCTGATAAAGCAACCATCATAGCCCGGGTTTAAACGCTAACAGCACATTGCCGGGTATGCCAAAGAGTCCATATCCTGACTGCACAAACAAGGTACCGTTTGCCGCCCACACCGAGAAATTATCGATGGCACCACCGCGCGCTTCCACGCCATTCATCGTGTTAAATGAACGGGCAGTATCATAGGTGAAAATAGGTTCGCCATTGGTGCTATCAAATACCTTGATCAAACCATCCATGGTCCCCTGTACCACCGCACCGTCAACAAGCATGGTGGCAGCCGACATGCCCCAGCTGCGATCACAGCTCGGTAGTTGTTCACGACGATTCCCGCTGCAGTCGGGTTGATGATGATATTCCCAGGCAATATTGCCGGTATTCACATCCAGCGCAAACAGGCCCGGGTCATTACCGTCTGCGGACTGTCCTGTGCTCTGATTGTTTCCGGCAAACAGATAATCCCCATCAAATGCCATACCCCAGTGGATACCACCCATGGCGCCACCAGGACCTATCTTGGTATTCCAGATCAATTCACCGGTATCCGGACTCAAGGCCCATACATCACCACTTTTTTGACCTGCCAGCACGATGTCGTCACCATTGCTGGTTTGTCCCAGCATGATCGCAGCTCCAAAATCCACATCCTTGTTAATGCTGTAAGCCGGCGGGCAGTTGGGACCATCAGGATTCCTGTCACAGCCAGTGAGATAAATATCATTGGGCGTGGCCTGAAACTTCCAGGCAAGGGAGCCATCTTCCAGGCGAATTGCCAGAATGGCATCACTGGTATCTGTTGCTGGTGCTGAAGTGTTCTCTCCAGTGCCTACTAGTAATAAACCGCGTTTTTCATCAATAGCCGGTGCGGTCCAGATTGGCGCGCCACTGGGGCCGTATTGTTGGGTGCCGACCCGACTGACTGTGGTGGGTTGGGCTTCTTCCATGGTGTGATACACCCACTCTCTAGCGCCTGTCGCCAGATTCAGCGCTACCACGGCGCCATGACTGGTACAGCATTCATATTCCGGTGCCGCGCCCATATTCAGCTCACCTGAGGAAATCGGCACATAGACACGATCGCCATATAAAACCGGCATAGCGGTAACATTGGAAACACTGGTCACCTGTACACTCACATCCCAGATAATTTCAGCGGTGACCGCATCCATTAGCAGGGTATGTGCTGAAGTATCAGCAAATACCAGGACAGGACGACCATCCTCAAGGGTGTGGTAACCAATGGTGGTGCGCAAGGGAATGTCATGTTCGTAGACCCATTTCACACAAGGCTCGCTACCGCCAATATCCAGTGCGAACAACTGCCCCGAATCCACAATAGGGTAATACATGGTGTTGCCTACAATAGCCGGCTGGGATCTCATATTAGCGGTTGAGGGAAAGCCCATGGACCAGGCCAGCTCAAGATTGCCCATATCACGGGTAGTCAGCCCGGCCTGTTCGGCAGATAAACTGCGATGATTCATGCGGTCAAAGCCCTGGGTCCAAATAGTGGCCTCACCGGTATCCACATCCATTCGCTCAACAGGACAGGTGTTTTGGCTTATCCAGCTATTATCAATATCCGCAGTGGCAGACAAATATGCCACCACATTATCAATGTCCTCTGCAGTTAAGGCCGCCGCCTGAACTTTCATCTTGCCATTAGTCAAGGCGTACCTGAGCGCTCGCGGTCCCATACGTTGAAGGGTCTCAATAGGCGGCGATTTGGTTTCTACAGGCATAGCGTGGCAGGTGGCACAGGTTTCTTCATACACGGCCAGACCGGCAGCGTTAATCTCAGTACTGACAACAGTGCTCTCAACTGTACTCTGAGCCAGCGCTAACGGGCTTGAAAACAGAACAGAAAACGGGAGCAAGAAAGAGTAGCGGATGAAACTGGAAAAACCGGTAAATTTAAACATGCTTGAGTACCTGTGCGGATAATTTTACTAATTAGGTCAAGTATATGAAGGCTGGCCACAGGAAACCAGCACAATTCGAGCTGACATAATACGGGGTTTGGAAAAAAGAACTTGAAAGGGATAAACAGAAACAGTAATCAGTCATATTCAGCGATTAATAAACGCTCGCCATCCCTGTGTAAAGGAATTTGATCCAGTGACTCACCTATGCAGGGACCTTCAGTACACAGTCCGGTGCCGGTATCGAACTTCGCATAATGGGTCATGCATAAAAATTGCGTTCCGTCTGAAGTAAAAACATCACCAGGGATATGGTTCAGGGGAACATTGTAATGCGGACAGGCATTTCTGAAGGCTCTGAAAACTTCTCCCTCTTTATATATAAATAATCGAAATAAAAAAGGTGAATCCTTGCCGAAGCTAAATTCCTTTACCTGGTTTTCAGCAATATCCACCGTACGACACAGATAGGTTCCCGGTGCTGGTGCATGCCTTTCTTCATACCACTTTTTCATTTCTGATACTTAAACTTCCTGGGAATTCTTCTAGTAATTGCATTGTTTACAGTAGTTGCACCAAACAAGCGGTACAGCACCAACTTCAGGGATTTCTGCTTTCGCACAACAGCAGACTTTTGGAATCTATAAGCAATACTTCTTTAAAAATCACTTCAGGCGACTTCAGTTTGATGACTGTTTTACGGGTTGTCACTTTAACATTTCCAGCGTGAACCAAAAGAGACGTCGTTAATCCCACGGCAAGTGCTGCATTTCTACTCAGGATCGCTGTCTTTACTAAGAGAGTTTTCGATTACACTCGTTGCACTATCGTAATCAGAATCCTTAAGAACCCATAACTCTGGTCACGTATCCAAAGAAGATAGTTCACCATTTCCTCCTTGTAAAAATTCATTCTTTAAAATCACATCAATTTCATGTGCCTCCAGAATGTTATTCACATTTCCTACAAGCAAGCAGCTCTCATTCGTATTTACCATATTCATGACAGCTTTCCCCTAAGATTTTAATTGGCATCATCTTTTGTATAAGCTTAAAGCGCTTGTTTGGTGAGACTACTTTCGGCCAAGAGCGGACGTTTAAACAAGTTACTTTTTACTCTGACCCTAATTATTTATCGCACCAAATAAAACGTTTGTCTCACCCTGATGGGCCTCAAGGACTATCCAGTCAGTAATTAAAGAATGCTGTCGTTTCCCTCGCATGGAGCTATTGCGTCATTTAGAGTGCTGGGTTTTACTTTGGTGCCGCTCTGGTCTGCAACTCCTGCAGTAAGGCAATGGTCTTCGGCTTTCGCGTCGGTGCACGCGCACCCGTGAGCTCACCCTCTGCCCAGTTGATAGCTGTGCGGCCTTCATTGTCGGCCACATCCAGGAGCGCACCGTTTTCAGCAAGATACGAAATAATCTCGTTGGATCCTCGATTGGCAGCACCATGAATCGCGCGCAGACCAATCGAGTTTACGGCATTGATATCATTGCCAAGGGCATGTGTCAGCTTCACCGTTTCCAGCAGAGCATCAGCACCTTCATCGAAAGTTTCCGCAACAGCCCAGGTGATGCCGGCAGCAAGCATTAATGCGTTGGTGCCATCAAAGGTCGTGATATTCGGGTCGGCACCATTCTCGAGCAGGAGGTTTAAAACCTGCAGGTCTCCGGCGACTGAGGCGCGCAGAAATGGAGTCTGTCCTGTCATATCGACCCAGCCATTGGAACCGGTGCCAGCGATGAAGCGTCTTTCAGGGGGAAATTCCTTTGTCCGTGGATTCGGATCCGCACCCGCAGCAATCAGGGACTCTATCAGCGCATATGCCTCTTCTCTGTCCACTCGATTGGTGGTTTCTGTCACTGTAAACTCCAGGTTTCGAGTATCAACGGTGACCCAAAGAGGTGTCTGTCCATACCAGTCCTGGGTATTGACGTTCGCACCTGCCTCGACCAGATACTGCGCAATCTTCAGGTGATCACTCCGCCCGGAACGATTCACATTCACGATGCTGTGATTAAAAATCGCATTGATCAGTGGCGTTATGCCATTGGCATCCGCCGTCTCGATGTCGGCCCCGGCTTCCACCAATCTGCGTGTGAGTTCTAAATTGCCCTGCCGGGTCGCATACAAAAGCGGCGTCTTCATACCGGTAATCGGGTAACGCATCCCTCTATCCGGTAATCCGGACCGATTGATACCTACGCCCTGCGACGTTCCCACGGGAACTTCGTTGGGCAGGACCATTCTGTGCATTTCGCCGGCAAGGCTTTGCGCATTAACATCGGCGCCGGCCTCAAGGAAGCGCCGCACCAACCCGGAATTTTCCTCTCGTACGGCAATCATCAGTGCTGTTTGCCCATAGTTCAGGTCCCGGGCATCTACTTGAGCCCCGGCCTCCAGCAGCACGTCCACCATGTCGGGATCACCCAGCCGTGTTGCCAGTAGCAGCGGCGGCTCGCCACTTAGATTCGCCTGTTCCAGGTCCGCGCCAACTTCCAGCAACCGCTGCACCATGTCTGTATGACGGTTCTCCAAGGCTACATGCAGCGGGGTTTGCCCATACCGGTTGACACCATTCACCAGCGCCCCGGCATCGAGCAGCAAGTCGACCAATTCCTGGTCATTGACGCGTACCACCCAATGCAATGCCGGTGTGCCGTCCCGACCCAGGGCGTTAACGTCCATCTCTTGTCGTAGCAGGGCCTGAACTGCTTGCCGGTCCCCTTGCCTGGCAGCTTCGGCTACTGGCGATGCCTGCACCTGATCAGGTCTAGGTACAGAAAGAGGCTGGGCAGTCAGTGGCTCGCCAAACAGGACGATCGCGCAGATCACCAGGACCCCGCTCAGCTGACGCGGGTAACATGAAATCTTTTTCTGTAATTTTTTCACTACCGCCTCTTCTCTATGCTCTGTTCTCAGATATCTAAAGTGGCACGATGCCGTTGCTGTCCGCAAAGCCGCCAACAGGAACGTCCAATTTGTCGAGCATCGTCACCAGGAGATTTGAAATCGGGGTGCCGCTGTCTACGCGTATGTGCTTTCCGCCAGTCACTCTTCCTGATGCCCCACCCGCAAGCACGACCGGCAGCTGGCTATGATTGTGATCCTGCGAATTTCCCATTCCGCTTCCGTAAAGCACCAGGGAATGATCCAGCAAAGTGCCGTCGCCGTCTGGAGTGGCATTGAGCCTTTCCACGAAATAGCTCATGGTGTTGCGTAAATGGTAGGCATTCAGTTGCGCAAGACGCTTCATATTCTCTTGCGTGTCCATGTGATGCGAACAATTGTGAAATCCTTCGTTCACACCACTCTCCGGGAATGCGCGATTACTCAGTTCTCGCGCCAACATGAACGTGGACACACGTGTCAGGTCGGCCTGCCAGGAAAGCGTCATCAGATCGAACATCATCTTCGCATGATCCTCGAAGTTCTCTGGAATGCCTGCCGGCCTGTCTGGCAATTCCAGCTCCGCTGGCAAGGAGTCCGTCTCAAGGCTCAGACGCCGCTCCACTTCGCGGACATCGTTCAGGTACTGCTCCATACGGATCCGGTCGCCAGAAGGCAATGTGCTCTGCAATGAGTTTATTTCCTGCCGCACAATATCCAGGATATTTCCCGTTTGCTCGCGACGCGCGACGAGCTCTTGCGGCGAACTGCCGTCACCGAACAGCCGTTCAAAAACCACGCGCGGATTGATCTGCATGGGCATCGGATTGTTCGGCGTGCGATAAGATATCGATGCGCGAGCTTCCAGCGCGAGTTCCAACGACGGCAGCTGCGTATCCTGACCAATGTAATCGGCAGCCAACTGATCCATCGATGTTGGCGACGGGCCGGTACCGGGCGCAACGCAGGTAAGCCAGCATTGGGAAGAACGATTGTGATGTTGACCGGCTGATGGAGGACCTTCATATGCCACCGGCAAATCCAGGCCACTGACGATATTGATATAGTTGCGGTATGGCTCCAGGGTCTTCAGCGTCGGAGTAAACTCGAAATCCCTGCCAACGCTCGACGGCTCCCACCTGTCATGAATTGCTCCATGCGGCACATAGAGACAAGCCAGCCTCGACTTGGGCGTAGCCAGTTCGGCAGCACGCGCCATCCCGGCAGGAAGCATGGACTCCAAAAGCGGCAAAGCCAGTGACACGCCGGTGCCGCGAAGTAGCTTGCGGCGGGATAAATGCTTCCTGGTTAAAAAATGCATGTTCTTCTCCGTTGTCTGTCCTGTCTGCCACTATTGCTGAGGTGACGAAAGTTGCGCAGTGATGGGGGCCACTGGCTCCAGTTTGATGCGCTGCTGAAAGGGATCACTCATCACCACCGCTTTCACCAGTGCAGTCATTGTGAACCCCTCAGAATCCGCCTGTTTCATTATGCGCCGTACCGCAGGCTCGTCATAGTGCTCCAACTCCCTGCCAAGTGCATACGTTAGCAAGCGCTCGCTGATTGAAGCCATGAAGGCATCTGGTCTTGCCAATAAAGCGGCACGCAGTGTCGCAGGCCCATCAACATAAGTACCGTCTACCATCTCGGAGCTTGTATCAATTGGCAGCCCATTGTCTAATGATCGCCAGCGACCAACCAGATCAAAGTTTTCCAATGCAAAGCCAACGGGGTCCATGATCTTGTGGCAAGACGCGCAGGCCGGATCGCCACGATGTGTCTCCAGTCGCTGCCGTAAGGTATCTGCTTGCACGTCCTGACCCGGTGCCGCTGCATCAAGATTTGTTTCGACGCCGGGGGGCGGGCTTGGCACGCGGGCTCCGAGCATGTTCTCCACGATCCACGCTCCGCGGATTACCGGGGAGGTTCGATCCGGTACCGACGTCGCGGTCAGTATGCTCCCGTGTCCCAACAGTCCACGGCGAGGGCTATCCTCTGGCAGCTCGACCCGTCGCATGTAACCGCCCCACACATTTTCTATGCCGTAGTGATTTGCGAGACGTTCGTTGAGATAGGTATAGTTTGAGTCCAAAAGGCCCAGCAGATTTTTGTCTTCGTGTAGCAGGCTCCGGACAAAATTCAGGGTTTCCAGCCGCATGGCTTCCCGCAAGGCTTCATCGAATGCCGCATCTTGTGGCGCCGCTTCCTCCAGCTCGCGCAATTTCAACCACTGGCCGACAAAATTCTCCAGCAAGGCTTCCGCGCGCGGATCTGCCAACATGCGTTGTACTTCTTGCGTCAGTACATCCTCATCGCCCAGCCTTTCCTGCGCCGCCAATGCCAACAATGACTCATCCGGAATACTGCTCCACAAGAAAAAAGACAACCTGGAGGCCAACTCCAGATCGCTGATTTGGTACACCTCCCCGGTAGCCAGATCCTCCGGCTCTTTCTCGAAGCGATGCAGAAATCTTGGGTCTACCAGCAACCACGTCAGAGCACCCTGAATGCCACTTTCGAAATTTCCGCCTTCTGCGCTGCGGCTCATCGCATAGAAGCGCATCAAGGTATCCACTTCCGCATCATCGGTACCCACTGGGCGCCGATAGGCTCGCGTGGCGAGCTTACTGAGTATTTGCCGTGCACAGGCCTGTTCTTGTTGGGTCTGTGTCGGCTGACAAACAAAGATCGCCCTTCTGCTGGGCGTGTCCCCTGGTCCGGTTATGTTGTACGGCCCATCAATCTCCAGGCCCTGGACGCTTCCGCTTAACGCACTGATTTCGGCAAGATAGAGCTCGCCAGCGCCAACACAGCGCTGTTCATCAATGAGTGCAAGGACGATGTTATGCGTACCTGCGGGGACCTGAAGCCGAAAACGTTGGGGGTCCTGCACCGGAATGGGTACGCCATTGAACATGACTTCCAGAATGGGCCCGCCACACCAGATCATCCGTCCCGTATCGTTGCCACGACCAGCGACGGGGATATTGGCCGCGACCTGAAACTCGTACTGCGCATCAACCGGGAAATAATGCGCGACCTCCATGCCCCCCCGTGTGCCCAGCGGAAGTCCTTCGACATAATCCTGCTGGCTAACCCTGCCACCCGCCTGGTACTCAACCTGTGTCGGTGCTGTAGCTATATCGCCCACCGCTTGACGGCTTATCTGTCGTGCTACCGAGAGATAGCCCTCCAGCAAGGTCGGCGACATGCTGAGGGCCTCTGCGATATTGTCAAAGCCGCCGGTGGTTGCATCAGCCGGAAGCGTGCCTACTAGACCCGCCGCGTCGAAGGCCAGTAAATCCCTCACCGCGTTTGCGTATTCAGTGCGATTGAGGCGGGAAAACGGTTCTGCACCCGGGTTGGGCGCCATCTCCCAGGCCAGATCCAGACCAGAACCCAGCCACTGCACCATGTCATCGAGTACTGCACGTGCCGGGCGCGGATTTCCCTGTGGGGGCATCAGCCCCGCACGAAGCTTGCGTATTGCCTCTTCCCAGATCTCCGCATCGTGATCCATATCCTGCAAGGACATGATGTCGAAGGCTACCTCTCCCGCCCAATCCGAGGAGTTGTGGCATTCAAAGCAGTATTGCTCCAGGACTTCCAGTTCCCGATCACTATTTTCGGCCCAGGCGTCGAGCCGTGCGTGAGCAACATCCCCGCTCACTGGTGCTTCATCACCACCGATGGCTACAGGACTCCAACCAATCATTATGGAAAGAACTACAGGCAGCACATCAACTGTTCTATTCATTGCATCACCTACAAGCCAGTACTAGGAAAATCAAACCGCGGGTATTTCAGCCATTTTGTGTTTCGTAAGCCTGGCTGAGGATAGTAGTCTGTAAATACGTACAGTTTGTGTCTAGTAAGAATAAACGGGTATGACAAGGTCGTCGAGCTTCCTCTAAAAAATTCCAATATTTACGGTGTTAAAGGCAGAACCTGATCCTGCCAGATGAAAAGTACGATTTTTTCTACATCTATTAGAAGTAAATATTATTAAGTAAGTTTTAATTGTTCCAGACCATCAAGTGTTCTGGTGGGGAATGCGACATCAGCATCATGCTCGTGAATGATGTCGATTACTTTTAACAGCACATCCTGTTTCACTTCATGAAAGTGAATCCAGTTGGTGGTTTTGGTGAAGGTATAGATGAAAAAGTCCAGGCTTGAAGCAGCCAGGGAATCGAAATTAACGATCAGGGTTTGTTCGGCGTCGATTTCTTCATGCTGTTGCAGCATGTCTTTAACTGCGGCAATGATCGAGCGGACTTTTCCTGAATCACAATAACGCAGGCCAAAAGTTTCTTTGATACGCCTGTTGGTCATGCGCGAAGGGTTTTCTACAGCAATGGTAGTAAAGGTAGCATTTGGGATATATAAAGGTCTTTTATCAAAGGTACGTATTCTGGTTAAGCGCCAGCCAATATCTTCTACAGTGCCTTCAATCTCTCGATCAGGAGAGCGAACCCAATCTCCAATTGAGAATGGGCGATCCAGATAAATCATTAGTCCGCCAAAAAAGTTGGCCAGCAAATCTTTTGCCGCAAAACCTACAGCAATACCCCCTACTCCACCGAAAGCCAGCACCCCACTGATACTGATACCCAGGGTTTGCAATATCACCAGGGTACCAGTGATAAGTACTGAGATCCGCACCAGTCTTCCCAACACCTTGACTGTCACCTCATCGGTATCAACATTTTTCAAGGCGCGTTTATTTACAATGGATTCTTCGACATTGGCAATGAGTTTAAGGAGAAACATCATCAGCAGTAGAACAATCGCGATATGCCTGATTAGCCCGGTAAGCTGAAACAGTTCGTTGTCAGAAACGGCTTCGACAACTTCAGCGGCGATAGACAAACCAATGACCCAGACAAAAAGCAGCAAGGGGCGTTTGATCGCATCGAGGAAAGTATCATCCCAGAGGCTATCGGTTAATTCGGCTTTTTGTTGAATGCGCAGGAGAACCCGGCGCAGGACGAAATTACTGAGCACTGTGGCCAGCACTATGCCAAAGACATGAATTACCCAGTTATTTTGTTCTATCCAGTCCAGCAGTGAAGTTAACATGGTCTTCTGGCGTCAGTAGTTTCTTGATTAGCGAAAAATTCTGATTAACGATTAGTTGATAGCTCGCTCAATGATTTATAGTCGCGGGAGTCCCTTCTCCATCCGGAACCCAGCTGCCTTTACGATAATACATTTTCCAGCCGGTGGGTTTCTTGTCTATCTCACTTTGCACAAACTGTTCCTTGTTTTTACGGCTGAACTTAACTACTGTCTTGTTACCATCTGGATCTTCCGTCGGTGCCTTCATCAGGAAAGCATACTTGGAATCAATTTCATCCTTATGGGGAAGCAGTTCAGCTACCAAGGGGGCGCGTGTCTCTCTATTTTTCGGAAATTGGCTGGCGGCGAGAAAGAGTCCTGAGGCGCCGTCTCTGAGGATATAGGTATCTTCAACTTTCTCACATTCAAGCTCGGGCATCGGCACAGGATCCATTTTCGGAGGAGCAGCCTCACCATTACGCAGGAGCTTGCGCGTATTTTTGCAATCTTCTGACATGCAGCCAAAATATTTTCCGAAGCGGCCATTTTTCAGTTGCATCTCAGCGCCGCATTTGTCGCATTCCAGGGTTGGTCCTTCATAGCCTTTCAGCTTGAATTTACCCGCTTCTACTTCAAAGCCTGAACAACCAGGATTATTTCCACAAACATGCAGTTTGCGATCTTCATCAATCAGGTAGGAATCCATGGCGGTATCGCAAATTTTGCAACGATGCTTATGCATCAATAGCCTGGATTCAGCCTCATCATCGGCATCAACACTGATCGCTTCATCACCAGCAGTGAGATTCAGGGTGGTTTTGCAGCGCTCTTTTGGCGGCAGGTTGTAACCGGAACAGCCGAGGAAAACTCCGGTTGCACCAGTACGGATCTGCATATTGCGTTCACAGGTCGGACACTTGATATCAGTTTCAGTGGGATTATTTTCCCGCATCCCATCCTCTTCTGACTGGGCCTGCTGTAACTGACGGGTGAAATCATCGTAAAAGGTATTAAGAACATCCAGCCAGGGCTTCTTGCCCTTGGCAATATCATCAAGGTTACCTTCCATGCGGGCAGTAAACTCATAATCCATCAGGTCGGTAAAGTTTTCCACCAGTCGGTCGGTCACAATATCGCCCATCTTCTGAGCATAGAAGCGGCGATTTTCAAGCTTCACATAACCGCGATCCTGAATAGTGGAAATAATAGAAGCATATGTGGATGGCCGGCCAATACTGCGTTTTTCCAGTTCCTTCACCAGGCTTGCTTCGTTATAGCGTGGTGGTGGCTTGGTGAAATGCTGCATCGGATCGAGATCACGCAGATTCAGGCTCTCGCCTATTTTCAAATCAGGCAGCTCAACATCACCATCTTTATTTGCCGGTAACACGCGGGTGTAGCCGTCAAATTCCATAATGCGGCCTTTGATACGCATTTCATAGTCAGCTGCAGTCACTTTTAATGTACTGCTTTTATAACGCGCTGGTGTCATCTGACAGGCAACAAATTGCTGCCAGATCAGGTTGTAGAGACGAACCGCATCACGGTCCAATGCATCCATGCGCGATGAATTCTCCAGCACTTTGACATCTGATGGTCTGATCGCCTCATGAGCTTCCTGTGCCCCTTCACGACTGCTATAGCGAATCGGGTCTTTGGGCAGATACTTGTCACCAAAATTGTCCTGTATGTAATTGCGCGCCATGGCCACAGCATCATTACTCAGAGCTTTGGAATCAGTACGCATATAGGTGATAAAACCCGCCTCATACAAGCGCTGGGCCATTGTCATGGTTTTCTTGACGCTATAGCCCAATCGGGTAGACGCTGCTTGTTGCAAGGTAGAGGTAATAAAAGGGGCACGTGGTTTGGATGAAGTAGGCTTGTCTTCTCTGTCACTAACACTAAAACCGGCTGGCTGGAGTGCAGCCATGGCGTTTTGTGTCTGCTCTTCTGTCCTGGGTTTGAAGTCACTACCCTGATATTTCAATACTTCAAAGCGAAGGGGCTCGACCCCATCTTTGCCGTGCATATTTGCGGTGAGCAAATTGGCATAAAGCTCCCAGTATTCTTCCGGTACAAAGGCGCGAATTTCTTTTTCACGTTCCACCAGCAAACGCACAGCAACAGACTGAACACGACCTGCTGACAAGCCTCTGGCGACCTTTGCCCACAACAATGGCGACACCATGAAGCCCACGACCCTGTCGAGGAAACGACGAGCCTGTTGCGCCTCAACATGCTTCATATCTACTTCGCCGGGTTCAGCAAAGGCATCCTGAATGGCTTTTTTGGTGATTTCGTTAAATACAACGCGCTTATAACGTGAGTCATCTCCGCCAATAGCTTCGCGCAGATGCCAGGCAATGGCTTCCCCTTCCCTGTCAAGGTCAGTCGCGAGATAAATAGTATCGGAGTCTTTGGCGAATTTTTTCAGGTCACTGACGACCTTTTCCTTGCCTGGGAGAATTTTGTAGTTGGCCTTCCAGTTATGTTCAGGATCAATACCCATTCGAGCAATGAGCTGGGCTTTGGCTTTTTTGGCTTTATGGATTTTCTTCTTTTCAGGATCCATTTTACGGGTTTCGGCAGCTGCCTTGGCCCTGGCTTTAGGGTCAACCGGGGTGCTGGATCCGCTGGTAGGCAGGTCACGAATATGACCAACAGATGACTTAACGATGAAGTCATTGCCGAGGTATTTGTTAATTGTTTTGGCCTTTGCAGGTGACTCAACAATAACCAGTGATTTACCCATTTAAATTTCGTATCCCGTTTTTTTGCAGAAAATTTAGGTCACTTTTGTAATATCTAGCGACCAAAACAGGCGCCATAATTAATGACAAGCGCCGTGTTGGTCAAGAGTTCTGTTTAATTATTTTTACAAATTGATCATACACGCACAATTCTATAAAGAAATATGCTGTAAATACCGGTGTTTTTGAGCAGAAAAAAGTTTTTATTGCCCACACCCGTAAAAAGGCGGGCATTAAACCACCGGTTTTGAGAAAAGAAAAGAGAAAATTTTTTGGCGCTCAGGGATATTTTACAACGGGACTTCCATAGTCCAGCCGAAATTATCTTCCCTTTCGCCATTTTGAATCTGGCATAAAAGGTCATATAACTGCTGCATTACAGGACCTACTTCTTCGCCATTACCATAGAAGCTGTGCCAGGCATTATCAAACCAGATCTTCCCTACAGGAGATAAGACTGCAGCGGTGCCACAGGCTGCCACCTCGACAAAGGTGTCCATTTCTGCACGCAGATCAATAGCGCGTTCCTCGGTTTCCATGCCAAGATCTACCCTGGCAATATCCATGATTGAGCGTCGCGTTATGCTTGGCAATATAGCAGCGGACTGGGGAGTAATCAGTTTGTTATCGGTGGTACAAATGATGATATTCGCTGATCCTGCTTCTTCTATATAGCGTCTTTCGCCAGCATCGAGATAAAGTGCCTCATTGGCACCAAGTTCCTGTGCCTTGCGTGTTGCATACAGGCCGCCAGGGTAATTTGCGCCCGCTTTAACATCGCCAGTACCATGAGGTGCTGCTCGGTCAAAGTCAGAGACTGCCAGCTTGATGGCTGACAGACCACCACTCTTGTAATAAGGACCTACCGGGGAAACCATGACACGGAATTCATATTGCTTGGCAGGACGCAATCCCATGTTCTCACCTATCCCGATCAACAATGGGCGGATATAGAGGGAGGCGCCACTACCATAAGGTGGGATCCAGGATAAATTGGCGCGTACGGCTTCTTTTACACCATGCAGAAATAAATCATTCGGCACTTGCGGCATGGACAGGCGATCAGCGGTATTTTGCATACGCTCGCAATTCAGCTGCGGACGAAATAGCAATACCCTTCCATCTTCAGCTGTTTGCGCTTTCATGCCTTCAAAACATTGCTGGGCATAATGCAAGGCAGGCGATCCTTCATGGATATGGATAATTTCATCAGTACTCAGATCGCCTTCAGCCCATTGCCCATTTTCATAGCGGGCACTGAAGCGGTAGTCCGTCTTGGTATATTCAAAGCCAAGGCTTTTCCAGTCTATTGCCTGTTTCTGTTGTGCGTTCATGTTATTACGAGAAATTATCCAGCCCAAAAAAGGGCGTATTATAACGGGCAATGATAGTTTTCTCTCATGTTTTTTCCGGCTTTGCAGGAAAAAACATAGTCTCAAGTTACAAGTCTCAAGGAAACCTGCTAATTACTAACTTGTGACTTTTGTTCCAGAGTAAAAATGAAAATTCCGACCGAGCAGACAACTTTAAACGCTTTGGGACTTGTGACTTGGGACTTGGGACTAGTAATATACCGACGTTCCTAAACTGTCACTTATCCCACCTATGCCCAGTAAGAATTCTTATCCGCTGATAGACATCGGTGCCAACCTGGGCCACGACAGTTTCAGTGCAGATCTTGAGCAGATCATCGATGATGCCATGCAGGTGGGCATTGAACATATTATGGTGACGGGCACCTCGCTTGAGGGGAGCCGTGCAGCATTAGCGGTGGCAGAAAAATATACTGAATTTTGCTCCAGCACTGCCGGGGTTCACCCGCACGAAGCAGCAGATTATGACGATCAGACTGTAATTGCCCTGCGCGAGCTTGCTAGCCATGCCCGAGTGAAAGCGATGGGCGAAACAGGCCTGGATTATTTTCGAGACTATTCACCTCGCGACGCCCAGCAAAGGGCTCTTGAAGGACAGTTAGAGCTGGCTGCAGATCTGCACATGCCGGTGTTTTTACATCAGCGGGAAGGTCATGGAAATTTTATCGGCCTGTTACGAGAATATCGAAATGCCCTGCCCCGTGCTGTAGTTCATTGCTTTACCGGGACAGAAAGTGAGCTCAGGGACTATCTCGAGCTGGATATGCACATCGGGGTAACCGGCTGGATTTGCGATGAGCGCCGGGGACATCATCTGCACGAGTTTATCCATCTGATCCCTGAAAACAGACTTATGCTGGAAACGGATGCCCCTTACCTTCTTCCCCGTACCATTCGACCGAAACCCAAATCGCGAAGAAATGTGCCTGCCAATCTTGTTTATGTTCTGGCAAAAGTGGCAGAATGTTTGGGTAAAACAGAAAAAAATGTCGCAGAAAAGACAAGTCAGAACGCTAGGGATTTTTTCGCTCTGTAAACTCTGCTATATTCATGGAAATTATGAATAAACGAGATTTTTTAGCAGCATTACTGGCCGGTGGGGGTATCTCCTTCCTGAGTTCGCGCCTCTATGACCAGTATAGAAATAATCAGTTTTCATTCTCCGACCTGCCTGGCCTTGACCAATTTAACCCTGCCATCCCCGATTCCACGCCTGTGGAGGAACTAATTGCAGAAAATATGCCCACTGCCAATTCTGCTGCCATCATCGTAGCGCCAGAAAATGATTTACAGGAAGGCTTCAAACATTCCGAGCGCACCCTAAGTGACGCTGAGCTGGACAACCTGCAGGAAGACGAAGTGAGTTTTTATCTGGAAAAAATTCGCAATTTCGATGGCGACTTTCCCGGTGATATCTATTTAAGTGAAATTAATCAGCTGCTCTTATCTCCCACAATTGATCGACTGGAACGTGTGCAGCGCTTTATCGGGCATGGCAACTTCAACCTGATTGGCATTGATGAAATGCTGTACTTCGCGCGTAATTACGAGGAAATCGGTGAATTTGACCCTGCTGAATTGGCTTTTCTGGAAGAAGTCTTTTTTAACGATGCTACTGACAATGGTTTTTTTTGGCGAAAAGGTCAACCCGGATATGACCCACCGTATCTCACAGTCAGAAGTTGAAAAAATTGATGGCAGCGGTCATTACCTTCTCAAAGGTGAATCACTCAATCAATACAATCTGATTCATAAAGATGTAGGTATCGAATTACTATTGACCTCCGGCATTCGCAATGTGGTCAAGCAAATGCACCTGTTTTTATCAAAAACCCGTCAGTCCATGGGCAACTTGTCCAAGGCTTCCCGCTCTCTGGCGCCTCCTGGCTACTCTTTCCACGGCATTGGTGATTTCGATGTAGGCAAGATCGGTCTCGGTGAAGCCAATTTCACCATTGATTTTTCCAACACAGAAGAATTCAAGCGTTTGATAACGCTGGGTTATGTGGATATCCGGTATACTGATACCAATCGTTATGGGGTCCGTTACGAACCCTGGCACATCAAGATTATTTAGAGTCTGGCAAACTCCAGGAATTGTTCCTCGCTAAAAGGCCATCCCAGCTCTTCCTTTCCCGCTGCAAACTTCAGTACCGGGATGCGAATACCATAACGCGCCATTAATGCGTCGGATTCACTGATATCAACTTCCTCCAGAGTAATTACTAAAGAATCCAGCTGTGGTGCAATCAGGGCGAGTGCTGTTTCACAAAGATGGCAAGCGGAGGTGGAATACAGGATCAGGGTTCTACTAGTGATATCTTCAGTATTATTAATAGCCGTCATCCTATTGGTTTTCCTTCAATTTTTCACATTTTCCCGGGATAGAACCAGCCTGGAAGCGGTCACACTATATAACTTGAATCATTCCCTCTCAAGCCTGTTTGGAATCTGTGCTTTCTAATATTTTCAATGCGTACGGATTCACTATAGAATCGATCTTTTTGCGGGCGCAAAGCGCTCTCAGCTCAGCCATAATAAGGCTCAAGCGATATACGAATATGTCGGCCGGCAAACTTATTAAGGCCCTGCAGTGAATACTGTAAAAATTAATGTAGTAAATAAGAAGTAAGAGACTTTATCCATGACGCAATTCGAAGTAATTTCCACACTTAAAAACTGGATGGCCCAACACATCATTGGCCAGGAAAAATTAATTGACCGCCTGTTGATTGCCCTGCTCGCTGACGGTCACCTACTGGTCGAAGGGGCACCGGGACTGGCCAAAACAAAGGCGATCAAAAACCTTTCGGAAGCTATTGAAGGTGATTTTCACCGTATTCAGTTCACTCCTGACTTGCTACCCAGCGATATCACCGGCACTGAAATCTATCGTCCTGAAGATGGCAGCTTTCGTTTCCAGCAGGGTCCTATTTTTCATAACCTTGTCCTGGCTGATGAAATAAATCGTGCCCCGGCGAAAGTCCAGTCTGCCTTGCTTGAAGCAATGGGAGAACACCAGGTCAGTGTTGGCAGAGAAACCTTCCAGTTGCCGAAATTGTTTCTGGTAATGGCCACGCAAAACCCTATTGAGCAAGAGGGTACCTACCCTCTGCCGGAGGCTCAGCTTGACCGCTTTTTGATGCATGTGACAGTAGGCTACCCGGATACTGATTCGGAACGAAAAATTCTTAACCTGGTCAGAAATGAAGCAAAAAATATTGATATGGATCCACCCAGCGTGGTGGCTCAGGAAGCACTGTTCCAGGCGCGCCAGGAAGTACTGAACATCCATATGGCGGATGCCGTCGAAGAATATATCCTGCAACTGGTTATGGCGACACGAAATCCAGGGCCTTATTCTGAGGATCTGGAAAAGTGGATAGATTTTGGAGCCAGCCCACGCGGCACGATATCTCTTGATCTTTGCTCTCGTGCACATGCATGGCTCAAAGGAAAAGACTTTGTCAGCCCGGAAGATATCCATGAAGTATTCCATGATGTACTGCGTCATCGCGTGCTATTGAGCTTTGAAGCGGAAGCTGCGGGGGTCGATGCCGACACAGTGCTGGACAAAATTCTGGAACTGGTTCCTTCTGCCTGACACTGAATCACTCCAGAACAGCAAAAACAGGAATCCACGTTGTCTCGTAAACGCCAGCTTAATATCCATCAGGACCAATACCGCAGTCGTGGAGCGTTCATCACGCTTGAGCAGCTCTTCGACCAGCGTCATGTGGCCAAGTCTATTGAACTGGATTATCAGTCACGTAGCCGACTGGGTATGTCGGGCTCCCATATTTCAAAACATAAGGGACGCGGTGTCGATTTTGAAGAATTCAGGGCTTATCAGCCCGGAGATGATATCCGGCAAATCGACTGGCGCGTAACTGCCAGAACCGGGCGTCCTTTTACCAAAGTATTTCGTGAAGAAAGAGAGCGGCCAGTAATTATTGGTATAGATCAGTGCCACAATATGTTTTTCGGCAGCCAGGTGGCATTCAAGTCTGTTGTTGCTGCAGAAGCAGCTGCGATCATTTGCTGGACCACAGTGGACAATGGCGATCGAGTCGGCGGCGTGGTTTTCAACGATGGGGGTAATGAGCTGATAAAGCCCAGGCGCAGCAAGCGCTCTGCGCTGCGTTTTCTTGACACTCTGGCGCGCTACAATCAGCAGTTGGTTGAGCACCATGCCGAAACTGACGCTAACAGCAAAAACTATTTACTTGATGCGCTGGAGCAGATGTACCGCATCACTCGCCCCGGCTCCAATGTTTATCTGATCAGTGATTTTCAGACCTTTGACGATAAATGCCGGCAATATCTCCATCAATTGGCTATTCATAACAGCGTGACGTGTATTTTTATTTACGATGCCCTCGAAGAAAACCTGCCGATTCCCGGCGTTTATAGTATTACCGATGGCAACCAGCGCAGCACAATCAATACCTATAAAAAAACCGTCAGGTCACATTATCACGAACAGTTTGCAGATCGTCTCGAGATGCTCAGAAATGAATTTAACAAAATGAAAGTCCCTTTAATCGCCCTGCGTACCGATCAGGTCGTCCTGGATCAAATGGAAACATGGAAGCAGAAGACCCGTTAAGCCAGCTGCGCGATATACATCTGCCGGAAGCTGTCACCTTTTGGCCACCCGCACCGGGGTGGTGGGTTTTGCTTGTGCTTTTATTAATTGGTCTGGCTTTTGTATATCGTCAGGCCATTATCACCATGATTCAGCGTCGAAAACTGGCAAATGTACTGGAACAATTAAATGATGCCCATTTGCATTTCACTGTTCAGTCTCAAGATGCCGAAAATCGCAATCAGGCGGGGCTGGAATTTCTTGCTGCCATCAATAGCCTCTTGAACCGGGTGGTTATGGTCAAATACCCTGATGCTCCCTCGGAGAAACTAAGTGGCAACAAGTGGCTGGAATTTCTCGACAGTTTTGATAACTCCACCGATTTTACTCAAGGCGCTGGCAGCGCTTTGGCTGAAGGGGTTTACCGACGTACTTTTGATGCTGATGCCGATGCTCTCCTGGCTCTGGCAAAAGCCTGGATAGAAAAGCGCTATCAGGAAAAGAAACCTGCAAGTAATCTTTCCCTGGCTGCAGTGGAGCAAAGCGCATGATTCAATTTGTCTGGCTCTGGGCATTTCTCTTTCTCCCATTACCCTGGTTATGCCATATCCTGCTGCCCAAAGCGGCTAACAGGGATGCTTCCCTTTACGTTCCTTTTTTCAAATCCATGTCCAGCGTTGAAGCCTCGGCACCACGTGTTGGCGCACGCAACCGACTGATTGCTGTGTTGGCCATCCTAAGCTGGTTATTACTGGTGACTGCCGCCAGCCGTCCTCAATGGGTTGGTGATCCTGTGCAGTTACCCACCACAGGGCGGGATTTAATGCTGGCCGTAGATATCTCCGGTTCCATGGAGGCTCAGGACATTCAGCTAAGTGGTCAAAATGCCACGCGCTTGCAGGTAGTAAAGTCTGTTGTAGGAGACTTTG
The DNA here is from genome assembly GCA_018698975.1 of Gammaproteobacteria bacterium. Lineage (GTDB taxonomy): Bacteria > Pseudomonadota > Gammaproteobacteria > Pseudomonadales > Pseudohongiellaceae > Eutrophocola. The sequence continues at coordinate 582 of JABIPQ010000145.1, read as the reverse complement.
TTGAGCGCCGTACCGGTGACCGCCTGGGACTTATTCTGTTTGCGGCCAGGGCATACACACAGGCGCCTCTTACCTTCGACAGAGAGACAGTAGAAACCCTGCTTTACGAAGCTGAAATCGGCATCATTGAAGAAAATGCTACAGCCATCGGTGATGCAATAGGACTTGGCGTTAAACATTTACGCGAACGCCCCGAGACCAGCCGCATTTTGATTCTGCTCACTGATGGTGTAAACAATGCGGGTGAAGTGTCCCCGGTACAGGCTGGCGACCTGGCGATGCGAGAAAACATTAAAATATACACCATTGGTATTGGTGCCGATGCCTCAACAACAAATTCCCTGTTTGGTCCACGCACCATCAATCCATCCGCAGATCTTGATGAAGACACCTTGACCAGTATTGCGGTGAACACCGGGGGACAATATTTTCGTGCCAGAGACAGAGAAGAACTTGAAGGCATCTACGATATTCTGGACGAGCTCGAACCAGTGGATCAGGAAGCAGAAACCTTTCGCCCTACCTCTTCCCTGTTTTACTTCCCTCTGGGGCTGGCTATGGCTTTCAGTTTTCTGATCGCCT
>JABIPQ010000144.1 GCA_018698975.1 Gammaproteobacteria bacterium | reverse complement strand
TCCGTGATTATTAACAGGCAAACATTGAAACATTGCATTATGTTCACTATCTATAGGTAACAAGTGCGCGTTAGATTCCCTGACTGAATCCATAAACAAATCGCCAGCCATCACCAGGGATTCCTTGTTGGCTAATAATATTCTCTTACCTGCCTCCACTGCGGCGAATGTAGGTGCCAGCCCAATACCGCCGACAATGGCAGCCATCACACAATCGGCATGTTCATGACTGGCTATAGTCTTAAGTCCTTCTATTCCGCTTAAAACATTAGTGTTTGAATCAGATAAAGCCGATGCCAGTTTTTTTGCAGCCCCTTCATCATACATAACGGCATAATCTGGCTGATACTGGTGACACTGCTGGAGAAGTAATTCAACATTGGTATTCGCAGAAAGGGCAAATACACGGTAACGCTCAGGGTTCTGCTCTATTACATTTAGCGTATTGACACCAATAGACCCAGTGGAGCCAAGAATGGAAACGGACTGTATTACCGTCATAAGAATTCAGGACCAAGCTGGATTAGACATAAGGCATACACCGGTGCGGCAGCTGTCAGCCCATCGATACGATCAAGTATGCCACCATGTCCTGGCAAAATCGTGCCACTGTCTTTCACATCACGATTACGTTTAACCATACTTTCAAACAAATCACCGACCACACTGAATGCAGCTATCACCAGGCCCATAATGACAAGTTTGAACCAGCGCATTAAATCCATCTCAGGCAATTGTTCAGAAAAAATCAAAGCAGTGATCACTAACAGAAGAGTACATGCCAGCACCCCACCAACGAAGCCTTCCCAGGTTTTATTCGGGCTCACTCGCACCGCTAATTTGTATTTACCAAAAGTGCGACCCGCAAAATAAGCACCGATATCCGCAGCCGCTACAAGAAAAAACAACAACAAAATATGAAACTCATGATTGCTTTGATTTCTGAGAACAAAAAAAGCCAGCCAGCCTGGGACAAACAATGGCAAGCCCGCAATTATCAATGCCATTTTTTTACTCCAGAAATCTTGTGCTGCCGGATACAGGCAAATAAAGAGCAAGGCGATGAACCAACAAACAATTGCCATACTAAAAAAAAGATTGATTGGGCTGGCGTTGTGCGTACTGACCACCATAGCTGCAAGAAGAGCTGTGACATAAAACGCTCTGTATACGGTGTTTGAAATTCCTGCAAGAGATGACCATTCCCATGCCGCTATACCCATGACAAGCAGTATGAAAAAATAAAATAGCGATGCAGGCAGTACAAAAACGGCGCCCAGAATCAGGGCCAGCAAAGCAAATGATGTCACAACTCTCTGCCACAACATTATTGAGAGGACTCCAACTGCTCACTGACCTTGCCAAAGCGCCGTTGTCTGCCTGCAAAATCATTTAAGGCTTTTTCAAACTCTTCTTCATCAAAATCAGGCCAGTACGTGTCGGTAAAATATAATTCCGTATAGGCAAATTGCCATAGCAAAAAATTGCTGATTCTTTGCTCACCTCCGGTGCGGATACATAAATCAGGCATTGGCAGATCTGCAATAGCAACATGTTGTTCAACTACCGATTCATTCACATCCTTCGATTTTAATTCCCCGGACTCTACTTTCCTGGCGATTAATTGTGCTGCATTTGCCATGTCCCAATGACCACCATAATCTGCCGCAACCACAACTGTCATAGTTGTGTTTTTTTCTGTGAGAGTCTCAGCTTCCAACATTAATTTAAGATGCTTACTGGTAAACCTTTCTCTACTTCCAATAAATCTTATCCTGATATTTTTTTTGTGAAGTTTATTGATTTCATTTTTCTGTAGCACATTCAAAAAAAGCGCCATCAGGCTATTTACTTCTTTTTTCGGACGCAACCAGTTTTCACTGCTGAATACAAACAGGGTAAGAACTTCTATTTTTTTCTTGAGGCAGGTATCCACCAGATTTCTGGCGGCTATAGCGCCGGCACGATGACCGGAGACGCCATTTTTTTTATGTTGTTTGGACCAGCGATTATTTCCATCCATAATCACTGCAATATGACGGGGCTGGTTTTCTTTCCGGTTAGTACTATCCCTGGAAGAAATTCGTTTCGAAGGGGTCATATGATATGGTTTGCCAGTAATCAGATCGTTAAAAGATCCGTTTCCTTCTCTGCGTATTTTGCATCGATCTTTTCAATAAAACTGTCTGTTAATTTTTGTATTGTCTGCTCAGCTTTTCTTTCTTCATCTTCACTGATTTCTTTTTCTTTCAAAAGATCCTTCGTATGTGTATTCGCATCTCTGCGAATATTTCGCACTGCAATGCGACCGTTTTCAGCTTCCTGCTTGGCCTGTCGCGTATATTCCTTGCGAGTTTCTTCTGTCAGCGCTGGCATTGGCAATCTGATTACATCACCATTATTGGACGGATTAAGTCCAAGGTCTGATTTCATGATTGCCCTTTCTATTTCAGACATCATATTTTTTTCCCAGGGAGTTACCGCAATTGTCCTGGAGTCCTCGATAGTAATATTAGCAACCTGTTGAATCGGAGTATCATTACCGTAATAAGGAACCATCACACTGTCCAGAATACCTGGATGTGCTCGCCCGGTTCTTATCTTGTTAAAAGCCTTCTCAAGACTGTGCAGGCTTTTTTCCATGCGCTCCCCGGCATCAGCAATAATGTCATCTATCATCTTATTCTCCCCTCTCTATCAAGGTACCTTCTTCTTTACCAACTATAATATTAAACAGTGCTTCTGCTTTATTCATATCAAAAACCCGCACTGGCAAATTGTGATCCCGGCTCAGACAAATAGCAGTAAGATCCATTACCCCAAGCTTTTTATCCAGCACTTCATCAAAAGTAAGGCGGTCAAATTTTTCTGCAGCAGGGTTTTTAACCGGATCAGCAGAATATACACCATCTACTTTAGTTGCTTTAAGAACCAGGTCTGCATTGATTTCAATGCCGCGCAAACAAGCGGCTGAATCAGTAGTAAAAAATGGATTGCCTGTGCCGGCAGAGAAAATGACTACATCACCGGCCTTGAGATGGCGGATAGCCGTGCGTCGATCATAATGTTCTACAACACCACTCATGGGAATGGCTGACATTACTCTTGTAGAAATACCAGCCCGCTCCAGCGCATCGCGCATTGCCAGCCCATTCATCACTGTTGCGAGCATTCCCATATGGTCGCCCGTAACCCTTTCCATGCCGGCTGCATTTAATGCAGCGCCACGAAACAGGTTGCCACCACCAATCACAAGACCTACCTGCACGCCTATCTCTATTAACTGGCCTATTTCCATGGCCATCCGGTCAAGAACTTTTGGGTCAATACCAAATTCGGCTTTACCTGTAAGAGCTTCACCACTCAGCTTTAACAGTATCCTGTCATACTTGCGGATTTTTGTTCCCATTGGTAAGCCCCGGTTGATCTTGTTATTGTTTGCCGTTAGTCAGTATTGCTGCCTTGGTCGAGTTGAGTTTCCCTAGCCTTTTGGCCGCAATTGCGCCGCTACTTCTGCGGCAAAATCTTCTTCTTTCTTTTCGATGCCTTCACCTACCTCAAAACGCACAAAAGAAAGAACTTCTGCACCAGCATCTTTTACAAGGTTGCCAACTTTAACATCAGGATCTTTGACAAAGGCTTGCTCAAGAAGGCTCACTTCTTCAACAAACTTTCTTAGTCGGCCACTGACCATTTTTTCAACAATATCAGCAGGCTTGCCACTTTCAGCTGCTTGAGCAGTATATATTTCGCTTTCCTTGCTTAATACATCTGCGGGTACATCTTCAGCAGTAACCACCAGGGGGCTTACTGCAGCAACGTGCATTGCCACGTCTTTTGCCAGGTCTTCATCTCCGCCTCGCAGAGTAACCAGTACAGCAATTTTATTATTGGAATGCACATATGAACCTACTATTGCGCCTTCTGTTTCCTGCATAACGGCACGTCTTACACCGATGTTTTCACCGATTTTCTGCACCAGTGCAAGCCTTGAGTGTTCAAGACCGGATGCCAGTAAGGAATCAATATCCGTCTCTTTTTTCGAAAATACCGTTTCCAGGACAGTATCAGCAAAGTCGACAAAATTTTCTTCACGTGCTGCAAAATCCGTCTCGCTATTTACTTCTACCATCACGCCATAACTGCCATCAGCAGAGATTTTCGTTAACACAAGGCCTTCTGCAGCAGTTCTTCCGGCTTTTTTCGCTGCCTTTAAACCACTTTCCTTGCGCAAATCCTCAATGGCTTTCTCGATATCGCCTTCTGCAGCCTGGAGAGCTTTTTTGCAATCCATCATGCCCAAACCGGTACGTTCTCGTAATTCTTTAACTAATGAAGTTGTAACTTCCGCCATATCTGGCCTCCCTTACATAGTCTTAATATTATTTATCCAGAAGAGTGAATAGTGCATCTTCTGGATTAATCCGTCGCTTAGCTGCTTGCTGATTATTCAGCTTTTGCCTTGGCTTTGGCCTTGGCTTTAGCTTTAGGCTCTGCTTTAGCTTTGGCTTTGGCTTTTGCTTTAGGCTCAGCTTTGGCTTTGGCTTTGGCTTTTGCTTTAGGCTCAGCTTTTGCTTTAGGCTCAGCTTTTGCTTTAGCTTTAGCCTTGGGTGCAGCTTTTTCTTTTGCTTCAGTTGCCGGCTCTTCGGATTTTGCCGCGCTTTCCTCAACAGCTTCTACTTTTGTCTCTTCTTCAACCTGTGGTTCAGCGACTTCTGCGACTGCTTCAAGCTCTTCTGCAGTTTCATCAGCCTTGTCTTCCACTTTATTAACCTTGGTTTTGGCTTTAGCTTTTACCTTGATTTTCGAATCTGCATCATTTTCGTCTAATTCAACGAATTCGCCTTTCTTGGCTTCTGCGTCCGATACCGCTTTACCATGGCCTTCTACACATGCATCTGCCAAAGCCGTGACAAAAAGACTGATTGCACGGATTGCATCGTCATTACCCGGAATAACAACATCAATACCATCTGGATTGCTGTTGGTGTCCACAATACCAATGACGGGAATACCCAGTTTATTCGCTTCAGTGATGGCAATACGCTCATGATCCACATCGATTACGAAAAGTGCATCTGGCAAACCGCCCATATCTTTAATACCACCGATGCTTTTTTCCAGCTTTTCCTGTGCACGACGACGCATCAATGCTTCTTTTTTGGTTAACCTTTCAAAGGTGCCATCAGTTGACTGAATTTCAAGATCTTTCAATTTTTTAACGGAAGCACGGATGGTTTTATAGTTAGTCAACATACCGCCCGGCCAACGGTTATCTACATAGGGCATGGAAGCACGACTGGCTTCAGTTTTGATGATTTTACTTGCCGCACGCTTGGTACCAACAAAAAGTACTTTTTGCTTGCGCTCTGCCATGCGTCGGACCTGATCAAGGGCCTGATTAAGTGCTGGCAAGGTGTGTTCAAGATTGATGATATGGATTTTATTGCGAGCCCCAAAAATATATTGATCCATTTTTGGGTTCCAGTAGCGGCTTTGGTGTCCAAAATGCACACCAGCCTGCAACATTTCTTTCATGCTTACAGAGGTCATATTATGTCCTTGGGTTAAGCCTCCATACATCCTTCGAAACTAACCTGCAATCTGTTGGTAATCAAATAGCAATTAATTGATAACTAATTGATAGTTAACAGATTTGTGGCACCCAGCTCAAAGTGTTGATGTATGTGTGACAATTTTAGTTAAGTTAAATTGACAGGATTATCCTGCTTCAGTCTCTCCCATCAGGGAAAAACGTGCGGCTTTATACCATAAAGGTAGAGCAACTTAAAGATTATCTCTAAATTTCCAACAGTCTAAGTCGTTCAATTTGATAGCAAAGTTCTACCCAACCAGCCCGGCAGGAAAAATATATTGCTTAAAGTGCTCTCTAATCTCAATGGTTAATTCCTTTGTGTCTCCCTTTCAAATAAAATAGCGGTTTTTTGCCCCATACTCATCATGGCTGTAACAATCAAAACTGCTGAAGAAGTTGCCCTAATGCGCGAAGCCGGCCGGCTCGCGGCTGAAGTGCTGGAAATGATAGAACCCTACGTGACCACCGGAATCAGTACCGGCGAGCTCGACCGGATATGTCATGACTATATAGTCAATGTCCAACAGGCGATCCCTGCGCCACTAAACTATAATGGTTTTCCTAAATCCATCTGCACTTCAGTCAATTATGTCATTTGTCATGGCATACCCAGTGATACCCAGTTACTCAAGCAGGGAGACATCATTAATATTGATATTACTGTCATTAAAGATGGTCTTCATGGAGACACCAGCAAGATGTTCCTGATCGGCGATGTTGCTCCTCATGCCGAAAAACTTGTGAGAATTACACAGGAATGCCTGTACAAGGCAATTGACATTGTTCGCCCGGGGATCACATTGGGAGATATAGGCCACATCATCCAGCAGTACGCAGAATCCAATCACTATTCAGTCGTCAGGGAGTATTGCGGGCATGGTATCGGACGCATATTTCATGAAGAGCCACAGGTGCTCCACTACGGCACTCCCAACTCGGGCTTAAAAATTGAGGAAGGAATGACTTTTACTATTGAGCCCATGATCAATGCCGGCACCAGGCATACCAAGCTCTCCCGGAAAGATGGCTGGACAGTGACTACAAGAGACCGTCGTCTTTCCGCCCAGTGGGAGCACACCCTGGCAGTAACAGGAGATGGCTGCGAAGTTTTAACTCGCCGCAAGGAAGAGCAGTTTTAAATTGGATACAGCGACTCAGAAAATTCCTCTTTCCCGAACCCGAAAAAAACTTTTCAATTTTGCAGAATTCAGCAAAAACCTGGCTAACAGTAGCTCACCAATTACCTGCTACCGGGAAGCTGTAAAAAGTGCTCGTGTAATTCTTGACGAGAACTTCACGCAGAAAAAAAATATTGAAGGGATTATTCAGGATCTGGCCTGGTTTATAGACCAGTTATTATGTTTTGCCTGGGAACAATATGACTGGAAAGACGCAAACGACATCAGCCTGATTGCTGTAGGTGGTTATGGCAGAGGGGAATTACACCCCTATTCTGACATCGACATTCAGATATTGCTGACAAAAAACGACAAGGCAAAATATAAAACCGATATTGAACATTTCCTGACGTTTCTCTGGGATATCGACCTGGAAATTGGACAGAGTGTCCGCTCTATCAAGGAAAACCAGCAAGAAGCTGCGCGCGACATTACCGTTGCAACTGCCCTTATTGAATCCAGAACCCTGTTTGGTAATCCCGAGTTACTGGACACAGTCATATCTCAAATTGATAGAAAAAAAGTCTGGAAGCCCGAAAAGTTTTTTAAAGCAAAAAAAGAAGAACAAATAAACCGTCATCGAAAACAGAATGATGTCGAATACGCATTGGAACCAAACCTGAAAGAAGCACCAGGCGGGCTCCGTGATATCCAGACTATTGGCTGGATATCAAAACGCCATTTCGGCGCATCTGACTTTCTTGATCTGGTGGAGCGAAACTTTCTAGAAGAAAACGAATACAAGGACCTGATCAAGGGAAGAGATTTTCTTTGGAAAGTTCGATATGGCCTGCACATGATCAATGGTCGTAGAGAAGACAGGTTATTGTTTGAGCATCAGCGAACTCTGGCAGAAATCTTTGGCTACAAAGATGACAAAAGCAGCCTCGCCATAGAAAAACTGATGAAAGAGTATTACCGCAATGTACAGACACTTCGGGAGCTCAATGATGTATTGCTGCAATTATTCGACGAGGAAATAATTCGCTCAAAGGAAAGAGCCAAAATAAAGCCAATCAATAATCGCTTCCAGATCAGAAATAACTATATTGAAGTCACCAATAAACGAGTTTTCGAAAGAACCCCTTTTGCCCTGATTGAAATTTTTGTGCTGCTGGCTCAAAACAAAAATAATTTAGGCATTCGTGCAAAAACAATCAGGCTGATAAGAAACAGTCGTCATCTGATTGATAATGAATACCGGCGTGATATACGCAATATCTCCATGTTTATGGAGCTCCTGCGTTCTCCTTACCTGATGGTAGGACGCCTTCGGCAAATGAAACGTTACGGGATTCTCGCTGCTTACCTGCCTGAATTTGGACGCATTATCGGCCAGATGCAACACGACCTTTTCCACATCTATACCGTGGATGACCACACTCTTCAGGTGATGGAAAACATGCGTCGCTTCAGACTACCTCTTGCTGAAGAAAATTTTCCTGTTGCTGCTGCCTTGTTTCATCGACTGCCTAAAATTGAATTACTCTATATCGCCGGGCTTTTCCATGATATTGCCAAAGGGCGCGGCGGTGACCATTCCGTTCTGGGTAGAAAAGATGCAGAATCTTTTTGCCGCAGACACCGCCTTGGAAAATGGGACACAGACCTGGTCGGTTGGTTGGTGGCGCATCACCTCACCATGTCCAGTGTTGCCCAACGTGAAGATATTCAGGACCCTGAAGTAGTGAAAAAATTTGCCCTCAATGTTGGCGACCAAACCAGACTTGATTACCTGTATGTGCTCACGGTTGCCGACATCAATGGCACCAATTCAACTCTCTGGAACACCTGGCGCGCTTCTCTTTTAAGAAGCCTGTATCAGCTAACCAAGCGTGCGCTCAGTCAGGGACTGGAAGAAACAGTGGGCAAAGCTGAACTGATCAGGGAAAACCAGCTTGCAGCGATTGAATTACTGGAATCCTCAGGATTTTCTGGCAAGCAAGCCAGGGATGTCTGGAACAGTCCCAGCGAAGATTATTTTCTACACGAAAAACCAAAAGATATTGCCTGGCAAACCATCGCTATTGCCAGTCATAAAAGTAATGTCGACCCACTTATTCTTATCAAGAACAATACAGAGAATCGTAACGAAGGTGCCACCCAGATTTTTATTTATAAGCAAAATTCACACTTTCTGTTTGCCAATATTGCCACGGCTCTGGATCGTTTGAATTTAAATATTCAGGATGCCCGCATCTATACCACTGACAGCGATTTTTCCATGACCTCTTTTATGGTGCTTGAAAGTAACGGTCAGCCCATCGGAAAAAATCCTCAGCGCATGGAAGAAATCAATAAAACACTTAACGACTATGTGAGCTCCTCCTCAGCCATTAAACCTGCCGAGAAACAACGCGCTTCCAGAGCGCACCGTCAATTTACCCGCAGTACCGAAACTACGCTGAGCAATCATCAACATACGCCCCACTCCGTTTTGGAAGTATTGTGTCCTGACCGGCCAGGCCTGCTGGCAAAAGTCGCCGGCATTTTTGTTGAAATGAATATCACCTTGCACAATGCGAAGATCACCACGCTTGGTGAAAATGTAGAAGATGTATTTTTTATCACCGACAGTGACAACAATCGCATCGAGGATGGTCACATCGGGCAATTACTTCAGGATGAAATCAAGAAACACCTGGATGCAGAAATAGCTCGCTAATTCACAGGAATGACTAACAATAAAAGGAATCATCTATGACAACGCTTTACGGTATTAGTAACTGTGACACCATCAAGAAAGCCAAAGACTGGCTTGAAAACAATGGTGTCGATTACTCTTTTCACGATTATAGAAATGCCGGGATCGATGCTGCAACACTTCAGCTTTGGTGCAAAGATTTTGGATTTGAAGCATTGCTTAACCGGCGTAGCACTACCTGGCGCAAGCTGGATGAAAGCGTCAAAAGTAATATTAATGAATCCAAGGCCATTGGCATCATGCAGGATAATCCTACAATTATTAAACGGCCTGTCCTTATCTCCGGCAAGATAAAGATTCTTGGCTTTAACGAAGCAGAATATAAAACCCTGCTATAATTCGTCCTTTTTTTGACTTGAACTTTTCGAACAAGACAATTAATTCATTAATTACAGGAATATTTCGCCATGTTTAGTTTTGCATTGGGTGTAGGCACCAAGGATTCTTCCGGAAACTATCTGGAAGTCTATTACCCGGACCCCTGGCTCAATCCTTCAGAGGAATTAATGGCGCCGCTTCTCAAAGCGCTGAATTATCAGGGTGGCAATCTGACCACGCAAATACCGTCTGTACAGGTATCCTTGCTCGCCACGCAAATCAAGGATGAAGAAGTGTCCAGACTTTTAGGCATTCTTCAGGAGCACCATGAACCGCTTGTCGCCGTAATTCTTGAGAGCGATGAAAAACCGCAAACGGTGCCAGAGGTATATCTGAAATTGCATCTTCTTTCCCATCGTCTGGTAAAACCGCATCAGGTCAATCTGGATGGCATGTTCGGATTGTTGCCCAATGTGGCATGGACAAACCGGGGTGCCATGGCGATAGAAGAACTTGCCATCAGGCAGATGGAAGCTCGTTTAAAAGATGAAACAATTGATGTCTTATCTGTCGACAAATTTCCGAAAATGACAAATTATGTCGTTCCAACCGGCGTTCGTATTGCTGATACTGCCAGAGTCAGGCTCGGTGCATACATTGGTGAAGGCACAACAATCATGCACGAGGGCTTTGTAAACTTTAATGCCGGAACCGAAGGGGCAGCCATGATTGAAGGTCGCATTTCCGCAGGGGTTTTTGTCGGTGAGCACAGCGACCTGGGTGGTGGCTGCAGCATCATGGGCACTCTTTCCGGTGGTGGAACTGAAGTTATCTCGGTGGGCAAAAACTGCCTGATTGGCGCCAATGCGGGACTTGGCTTTCCTCTTGGAGACCGCTGTATTATTGAAGCTGGCCTCTACATAACTGCGAACACCAAAGTCACGGTTATGGACAGCGAGTTAAATCCTGTCGAAGTTGTAAAAGCGCGGGAATTTTCGAGCAAAGATGATTTGTTATTCATCCGCAACTCCACGACCGGAGTTGTCGAATGCCGGACCAACAAAACCTCAATAGAATTAAATGCTGAACTGCACTCCCATAATTAACCAGTCCGCGAGCAGACGACTATGACGGCAACGCTGGAACTCACTTGCGACTTGATCAGCAGGTCATCAATCAGTCCTGCTGATGGTGGCTGCCAGGACTTGCTTTGTGCGCGCCTGGAAAAACTCGGATTTACCATTGAGTCGCTTCCCTTTGGCGAGGTCTCCAATTTCTGGGCAAGACGTGGTGATAGCTCCCCGCTGCTTTGTTTTGCCGGGCATACCGATGTAGTTCCACCGGGGAATCTTGAGCAATGGCAATCTGACCCTTTCAAGCCAGAAGTTCGCGACGGCCGACTTTTTGGTAGAGGGGCTGCTGATATGAAAGGCAGCCTTGCCGCCATGCTTACAGCTTGCGAACGTTTTATTGCTGAGAATCCTGATTTTTCTGGCAGCATTGCCTTTCTCGTTACCAGTGATGAGGAAAGTGTGGCGCTGGATGGTACCCGACGTGTCATTGAGGTCTTGCAAGGCCGAGATGAGAAAATTGATTATTGCATTGTTGGCGAACCCTCCAGTAGCGAGATGCTCGGTGATGTCGTCAGAAATGGCCGACGCGGCTCACTCAATGGCACCTTGACCGTGCATGGCACGGAAGGTCATGTTGCCTATCCTGATTTGGCAAGCAACCCGATACACCGATTTATGCCTGCTCTTGCAGCCTTGTGTGAAGTTGAATGGGACCAGGGTAATGAATATTTTCCTCCGACCAGCTTTCAGATATCTAATATCCATGCCGGTGAAGGCACCAATAATGTTATTCCCGGCGAGATGCATGCCTTGTTTAATTTCCGCTTTTCTTCAGAACTAAGTGCAGAGCAACTTCAGGAAAGGACAGAAGCATTACTCAACCAGCATTATTCTGATTATTCTCTGGAATGGCAGTTATCCGGAAATCCATTTATTACCTCAGAAGGGGTACTGACCGGAGCGGTAAAAGAAGCCATCAAGGAAGTCACTGGTGTAGAAACTTTACTTTCAACAGGTGGCGGTACCAGTGACGGCCGCTTTATTGCCCCCACTGGTACACAAGTGGTGGAAGTGGGTCCATGTAACCGAAGCATTCATAAAGTGAATGAAGAAGTACTCGTAGAGGATCTCGATAAGCTGTCCCGAATATTCGAAGCTATCCTGGGGCGAATTCTTGCCTGAAGCCTTTACCCGGCAATACTAAGGACCATTATTGACTGCCAGCCTGGGCCGTTAAATACACCTGAAAATGACAAGCCTTGCCGGGTACCTGGAATTCAGGCCTGGGACTGGCCTGTTTCATTGCTTTTGGCTTGGCCTTTCCCGGCCTTTTCAGAACCACTCTTTTCCCGGCAGTGCGTAATGCCATATCAAGCATTTCCGCGACATTGTCATTGGCAGGCAGTAGTTTCTGCATCAGTGCCATATCCTTTTTAACCTTGGCGGACTTTTCTCTGGCAGGAAACATTGGATCCAGATAAATTACATCCGGTTTTATTGCTGATTTCTCGATCCCTTTTAAATGGCTAATGACATCGGTAAAATGCAGCGTCATTCTTTGCAGGTAGGATTTTTGAAGTGGATCGGCGGAATTTATACCCCGCTTGAGCCCATCATTGAGCAAGGCTGCCATAATCGGTGATTTTTCCACCATACTTACCTGGCAGCCCATGGCTGCCATGATATAGGCATCGGTACCAAGCCCTGCTGTCCCATCAAGAATGTGCAAAGGTAGGGAGTACTTATCCATGCCTATGGCTTTTAATAAGCCCTCGGAACGTTTTGAAGTATTGAGTCGATACTGTAAGGAGTCACTGCTAAAATGTATTTGCGTTGGAGAAGCAGATTTATTGCCAGAACAACTGATTGAAAGGCCTCCCTCGGCGCAATGGAGTATTAAACCTGAGTAATTTTCAGGGACGGCTTCATTGTCAAGGAACACACGTAAATCTTTGATATTTAAGTATTCATCAAGCAAGGAAATGTCTACTGGGTCACGCTTTTGGATGATTAGCTGCATTAACATTTGCTCAGGTAGAGTTCAAAAGACTCTCTATTCCTATAAACTACTTTAATAATATACTATAAATCATTGAATATAATAATAAAATTTAATTTATCACTATATTAATGAATACAGGACTCGCCAAAAAAGCAAAGATTAATATCTTGCCACCTGTTGATACCGGAGAGAAACTACTTTTCCGCGTATATGATAATGCGGCGCCCATCGGCTATGCGCGACTGAAAAAAGTCATCTCGCGGGTAAAAAGACCTGAAAAT
>JABIPQ010000019.1 GCA_018698975.1 Gammaproteobacteria bacterium | reverse complement strand
GGCCGATTTACTGCTCCATCCTTCCTACAAGGAAAGCGCAGGTATGGTAATACTGGAAGCCATAGTGGCAGGATTACCGGTACTCACCACAGCAGCATGTGGTTACGCATTTCATGTCGAACAAGCGAATGCAGGTATTGTTCTGGCTGATCCTTTTAGTCAAAACGCCTTAAATGAAAAATTTCGGGCAATGCTGGATAGTGATGAGAAGTCACAGTGGCAGGATGCAGGCATACGCTATGGTAAGACTGCGGATTTATATGATATGCCTGAAACAGTAGCGTCTTTTGTTGTTGAAAATATTGTTGCAAAGATGCAAGAGGAATCCCATGTCTCTTGATGAGCTATTTATCAGGGAAGATATGCGCGAATTTATTCCTCGGGAAGAGGTTTTTACTTTTATCGCCAGCCTGGAAGGAGAAGAGTTTCGTGCCCTGGAATCAAGGCGCACTATAGCTACAGAATTTGCTGGCAAACGCTATTTTGTAAAATATCATCGCGGGATTCCCAGTGCGGAAATTTTCAAAAACCTGATGCAACTCAGGCTGCCCATAGTCAGTGCCCGCAACGAATGGCGGGCAATCAAGCGGTTGCATGAACTGGGCATTTTGGCGCCACGGATAGTGGCCTATGGAAAACGAGGCTTGTTGCCCCAAACCTGCGAGTCATTCATTGTTACAGAAGATGTTGGCACGCAATTAAATTTGGAAGACCTGACCCGGGACTGGGGTACTAATCCGCCCCCGTTCGCAGAAAAGCTTGCTTTGCTTAAAGAACTTGCCGGTATAAGTCAGCTGATGCACAGGCATGGCATTTGTCATCGCGACTTTTACATATGTCATTTTTTGATTAGCGGGCATCAAGCTTCAACGGGTAAAAAGTTAACGCTGATTGATTTACATCGCGCACTGGTTAAAAAAAATCTGGCCATAAGATGGGTGATCAAGGATGTTGGCAGCCTGTATTTTTCTGCCCTGGATCTAGGGCTGACAAAACGCGACCTGTTGCGTTTCATTCGTTTCTATTCGGGGGGATCCCTCAGAACTGCACTGAAAGAAAAGCGGGGATTCTGGGATGATGTGTTAAGTCGCGCAATGAAGTTGAAAAGCAGACATTCCTGATACAGTCCTTATAAAACGTCTTCAGTGTTGAACCCGATAAATAATAATGGCGTCTGAACGCTTGTTGGTAAACCTGGCAAGTTCTTCCAGCCCGGAATTTTGTGCAAGAGCTTGTTGTGTATTGAAATCATCGTGAGGCAGATCAAGCACCAGATAGTCTTGTAATTCCAGAGATGAAAGACTGTCTGCGGGATCAGGATTAATTGTGTCATATTCCGTAATCAGACCGCTGAAATAAGCCACAGCAAAACTGTTTGTCTGAACCGCACTTTCAAGTGCAATATTTTCTCGTGCCCAGTTGCTGGCTTCTTTGATATAGTTTTTGGAATAGCCAAAACTCACCAGACTGTCTGCGGCAAAATAAAACACACAAATTCTAAACGCCAGCCTGAATAATTCTTGCCTGCCATTGTGTTGTGCCTGCTTATAAAGGATTTCAAGAATTAGTGGGCTAAGTGAGAGTAGCAGTAAAGCGGGCATTACTACATAACGGCTTGTAAGAAACTGCATGATTGAAAGAAAAATAAATAGCGTAAGCAGAGTGCTTCCCAGGAAAAACCAGCATGGCCATTTACTTTCAGATTGCAAAGTGATTTTTCTGGTGTAAATACCATAGACCAGAAACAGGCAGACAGGAGGGCCAAGTGTCATAAAAATGGTACTGATGAGTGAATACAGGTAACCCAAAAACAAAATGGTCAGACCCTTACCGGTAAATATTTCCACTTGATCAGAGATTTTGGCAGACAGGTTTGCCCCATCCGCAGCTCCATCTGCCGCCCCGGATAATGTCCCTGAATATTCTGCCAACAATGGCAAGTACCAGCGATAAGTGAAATTGAATACTTCAAATAGATTGATACCAGCCAAAGTGAAAAGAACAAGCGTAATTAGCGCTACACCGAGCCCAAAAAACAGCAGTGTAATAAACAGGCTGGCTCTTTCTTTTATAGAGTGTTTGCCCGGCATAAAAAAAGCGAAAGGAGTGGCTGCCATCAATATGAGTCCTTCCAGTCGAAATAATATCGCTGCTGTCATGGCAAGAGTCCAGCCAAGCGCATGCACCTTGTTTCCAGTTTTATTGAAGCGAATAAGCTGGATTAACGCTGTCAGACAAAATGCCCAGTAAGCAAAATCGCGGACAAGAAAGTATCGCATTTCGTTAATTGTGGGATAAGCCAGGATGACGACAGCAGCAAAAAATTTCACGGTATTAGTTGCCTTGTATTCCATGGTCAGCGTAATAAAGGCATATACCAGCAAAGCATAGGAAAGCATATTCAAAAGATGTGCTGTGGTCATCAAACCCAAAGGCAGGATGCTGTTGAGGCATGCAATCAAAACTGAATACCAATACCAGCCATAGGCAACGAGAGTGGCATTGAGTCCTTGTTCGTTGAAAAATTCTGCGGCTCTCAGATAGCTAAAGGCATCATCATTGGGAATCGGGCTATTGGCAATGACGATGAGAGAGAAAAAGCAGCTCAGGGCTATTGCTATAAACCTGAGGTCAATTGTTTGTAAGATTCTGGATAGAGGATTCATAAGCTTAATCTGTTCCACTTACAGACAAGCCGGCAGCTTGCGCATAATGGCTGAAAAATAAATCGCCTTCAGTTTTTCCCAGATTGAGATTCTTTAGCAATTTAATAATAGTGTTACGTCGGTCTTTCAGGCTAATGGATGAACGGTGAAATACAAAATCGGTCGGGTCATGTATAGCAAAGGTATTATCTCGCACGCTGAAATGATCAGGCCCCGGGTTGCTGCTGTCAAATCCCTTGTTATGCAGTTCTGCCATGAATATCGCCAGGGATTGCAGAGGAATTTCATTCTGCGGAAGTTGGCTGAGTAAGGGGCCTTCCGGCACAAAATAAGTGACTGCTGAAATTTTCATGCGTGGAATACGAAAAAAATTATCTACTGTGATTGCCTGTATACCCTGCATGCGTAAGTCTTTAGCATGCCGGTCGAATATTTTGGCAGGATGTTTTTGAAAAAAGCGTTTGCTGATCATCCCTGGATATTGTTTTAACCACAGTCCACTGGGGAGCTTGTAGTCATGAACCTGTTCAAGTTCAGAAACCTGTGTTGCATTGGCGATTACTTGCTCGTATTGAGATTCCGTCAGACGGTGGTTAGGTGTTTTGATATTGATATAGGGGCTGTTCGGTTTTCCGCCAGGCTGTGTTTTAAAACGCTTGTGCATCCATAAATACTGGGCAGGATAGTGGCGAATAGCCTTTTCCAGCATCTGATTGATCACCGTAGTATCTTTGAGTTCATCCTTGCAGGGGAAGCTGTCTGGAAAAGGGATGAACTCAATTTCGTATTGCCGGGTGCAGTTAATTCTGTGGTGGCGAATAAGAAAGGTAGGAGAATCATTGAGAGCAGCAAAACGGCTACCGGCAGTAATAGTTGCGGCTTGCTTGCCAAAAAAAGAGGTATACACAGCATGCTTTGGGCCGTAATCCTGGTCAGGAGCATACCAGAGTGTTTTGCCCTGTTTTAAATGCCGAAATGCGCCGCGGAT
Organism: Gammaproteobacteria bacterium; assembly: GCA_018698975.1. Lineage (GTDB taxonomy): Bacteria > Pseudomonadota > Gammaproteobacteria > Pseudomonadales > Pseudohongiellaceae > Eutrophocola. Next base: position 8,124 of record JABIPQ010000019.1, on the reverse strand, counting down.
ATCATTGCGGTCAAAAACACCATTACAATTGGACAGTCTGCCTCGCAGCATGAAGGCATTGAACAGGGGGTTTCGATTAGGGCGATATGTGACACCAAAGGGAAGAAATAAAGACAGGAGGTTGGCGCTAAAATCCAGAGTGGAATAGTGGCCACCAATAAGCAGTATCCCTTTGCCTTTGGCCTGGGCCTGTTCCAGTTTATCGAGCCCGATTAAAGTAACCTGTTCCTTGAAATGCTCTTTTTTTCTAACCCAGCCGGTGACTGTTTCTATTAGTCCTATACCGTTTTCCAGAAAACAGTTTTTAACAAGACGGCTCTTTTCATGTTCGTTGAGCTCAGGAAAGCAAAGAGCAATATTAATTTCGGTAATATAGCGGCGCTCTTTTCCCAGCCAATACGTGAGCAGGCCCAGAATTTCTCCTGTTTTCAAGCGCACGGTAAAAGGCATCCAGACAATAATCCAGAGCAGGCCCAGCCCAAGCCAGGTTGGCCAGAATTTAATGCCTAAAAAGCTTTTAAAAGAAGGTGGTGTTTGCATAAATTACTTCAAAAAAGTTCCTGTCGCATTGTATCAGAATCAGCAATAAGCATTGCCTATGATATGATTACAGGCACTTTTAACCGGGTTAAAAATACAGTATGAAACTCGATATTCCTAAATTTGATGCAGCGCGTGTGTTAGTGGTTGGCGATGTCATGCTTGATCGATATTGGCATGGAGCCACTTCCAGAATTTCTCCTGAGGCACCTGTCCCGGTAGTCAAAGTCAGTAATGCTGAAGACAGCCCGGGGGGCGCAGGAAATGTGGCACTTAATATTGCTGCACTGGGTGCGGCAGCTTCCCTGGTTGGACTAGTGGGTAATGACGAGGCTGGTGAAGAGCTGGAAACCCGCTTAAGAGCGGCAGGTGTATTGTGTGAATTCGAAAAAGTATCGAATAAGCCCACTATTACCAAATTAAGAATTATCAGCAGACATCAGCAATTAATTCGTCTGGATTTTGAAGAGCAATTTGATAGCAAAGATGCCGATGCAGTGAACCAGAAAGTATCTGACTTGCTGGATGATATAGATATCGTCATTGTTTCGGATTACAACAAGGGTGCTCTGGCCAGTGTAAGTGGGCTAATAGCCGATGCTAAAAAAGCCGGCATCAGAATTCTGGTTGATCCGAAAGGACAGGATTTTTCCAGGTATCGCGGGGCAACCCTGTTGACGCCAAATCTCAGTGAATTTGAGCAGGTCATGGGTGTCTGTGAAAGTGAAGAAGAATTGGTCGACAAAGGCTGTGCACTGCTGAAAGAACTGGATCTGGAAGCATTGCTTATTACGCGTGGTGAGCATGGGATGAGTCTGGTCCGTGCAGATCAACCTGAACTCCATTTTCCTGCCCGCGCCAGAGATGTATTTGATGTTACCGGTGCGGGCGATACAGTCATCTCGGTATTGGGCGCTGCCCTGGCGGCAGGAGCAGATCTGCCGGATGCCGTTGCCTTGTCAAATATTGCCGCTGGCCTGGCAGTCACCCGTTTGGGCACAGTAGCAATCAGTGGCCCTGAATTGCGCAGGGAGGTACAACGTGATGGTGGCTCTGATCGCGGAGTTATGTCTCAGGAACAACTTGCTTTGGCAGTGGCTGATGCGCGCGCACACGGTGAGAAAGTAGCTTTCACCAATGGCTGTTTCGATATCATTCATGCAGGTCATGTTGGCTATTTGAAAGATGCACGACAATGTGGAGACAGACTCATCGTAGCCATTAATGATGATGATTCTGTTAAACGTCTGAAAGGAGAGGGGCGGCCAATTAATCCAATAGAAAGACGTATGGCTGTTGTGTCTGGGCTGGAATCGGTTGACTGGGTAGTGTCATTTTCTGAAGATACCCCTGAAGCACTGATCGGGGAAATCAAGCCGGACTGCCTGGTCAAGGGTGGCGACTATGGCGTAGAAGGCGTTGTCGGTGCCGATATTGTCAGTGCTTATGGTGGCGAAGTCAAAGTCCTTTCATTTTTAGACGACTGTTCTACTTCTGCTATCGTGGAAAAAATAAAAGATAGATAAAAGTTTGTAGGAGGGGTTTCAACCCCGAAGAATTCAAAGATACAAGGTACAAGGTACAAGTGGAAAGAGTGTAAGTGGGAAAAGGCCTGAAAGGCCGCCATCCGACATGGCGGGCACGGTCCGCCTCAAAAGTCACATTAAACTCGATTCAACTGTTAAAAAAATTCACAAGACCTAATCATCAAGATCCAATCACTTCTTTCGCCAGTCGCACATTCTCTCTCAAATGATCGTGGTTAATTGTTCCCACAATCATTGAGCTGATACTTTCATTGGCAAATATCAAATTCATGCTGTCCTGTATTGAGCCTGCATGACCGCTCATTAGTCCTTTTTTCACCAGCACCCCTTTATTACTATCCCGGGCAAACTCAAGTACCGCCTGGTCCTGTTGTTCAAGATTGTAGGTAATCATCACAATGTCCAGCATAGATGCCGCCAGGATACCGCCGGTAATTGTTTTAGTGGACATGCCGATGGCTCTGATCATGCCTTGTTGCTGACATTCCTTGAGGACTTTTATGCAGTCGGTGTTATTGAGTATGTCGTGATCGTTGCCATCAGAATGAATCAGCACGATATCAAGATAATCTGTTTTAAGTCGCTTCAGGCTTCTTTCAATACTTGAGCGGGTATGGTGTTCACTGAAATCAAAATAGGACTTTCCCTGCTCAAACTCCTCGCCGGTTTTGGTAATTATTACCCAGTCTTCTCTTTTCTCCAGCAAATTTCCCAGTCGCTCCTCACTGTTGCCATAGGCCGGCGCCGTATCAAGCAGATTAATTCCTTCGCTGTGTGCCAGTGAGAGGAGTCTTTTGACTTCTTTGTCGTCAGGGATGGTGAAATGTTCGGGATATTTCACGGACTGATCACGACCGATTTTTACAGTGCCTAATCCCAGCGCAGATATCTCAAGGTCGGTTCCCGGAATAGTCCTGACAAATGCCATGATTAAAGTTGCTCCCAGGGTGTGGGGGCAATTAAAGGGCGCTCCAGGGATGCAGGAGGCAGAGTCGCGGCATATTGCCCGCCAAGTATTTGTTTGTCCTGCATTTGCCTCAGAATCTGGTTGGCAAGGTTGGGGGCCAGGGTCAGTTTGGTGGGCCAGCAAACCATCAGGTTATTTTGGGATGCAATGCTGATATCGTCCGGACGTTTGCCATCGGCTTGTTGCTGTTCTGCTCGATCAATAGCCAGAGTGTCCCACTGTGCATGCTGAAAATCACACCAGGGAAACATCGCGCTGAGCTTGGACCTGGCTGTATCAATAAGTTCTTCATCAGTTTGATTGGCGCCTTCTTCAGCGAGTTCGCCCCCCAGGTACCAGACAGGTTCACCGGCGCTGTTGCGATGACTTGTGATAGTCACTTCAGGTGTCATGCTGAGTCGATCAGAAACACAATGAACATAAAGCGGGTCAGTGAAGGTGTGCTTAACCATTACCATGCGTAAAGGTCGGCGCTGCATTTGAGTTATGCCGAGACCAAATTGTTTCATAAGAGGCTCGGCTCCCGCGCCACAACAGAATATATATTGTTGTGCCTCTATATGCTGGCCACTGTTTAATTCAAGGCAGGCAATGCCGCCATTGGCATCGGGCTTGAGGCTGGCTTGTTGCCAGTCGATTTTAAAAATACTGCTCGGCTGCGCGTCGCTCAAGGTAGTAAGTAGTGACGGAACATCAAGCACAATATCCTGAAGCTTATATAAAGGACCTGGGATCTTGTCCCTGAAAAAGTCAGGATATTGGGATTTATCTACGGCACTTACTTTTGCTTCCAGGGCCTTGCTGCCAAGAAATGCATTAAGTCGTGAGCGGATGCTGTTGCGCGGCCACATATAATAATTTTCGGAGAGTAGATTACAGCCACGCAGGTCAACATCACCCTCGCCAGCAAGACACTTTTTCCAGTGAGCAGGCATGTCGGCAATGGCTGTTGTGGCGCTGGTCAGTTTACCGCCCAGGGCATATTTGATCCCGCCATGGATCATACCCTGACTGGCAATGCTTTGGCCTGTGCCCAAACGGTCCTGTTCAAACAACCAGGCTTGGTAACCAGCATTTCTTAGCCTGTTCAGCAACCAGAGTCCTGCAACTCCGCCGCCAAAAATCAGCGCATCAGTTTTAAGAATTTCTGTCATATGGAAATTTGTGCGTAACTGGAAAGCATGACAGTATAAACAAATTGAGGGCTAAACCGGTAATTTGCTGGTCTGTTCGTTTAATATTTAGTAACAAATATTCACCAACTAATGTTCATCCAAACTTTTTCAACAATATTTGCTTTCAGAACCCGAAAGTAATTTTTATCTAAATCAGACTCAACAGTGAATCGTTTTCTATATTCCACTTTATTTTACCTGACGACGCCCTTGCTCATTTTGAGACTTCTTTGGCGCTCTTTACGTTCGCCTGCCTATCTCAAGCGCTGGTCTGAACGTTTTGCTCTTTATTCGTCAGATCCTGCGTCAGACAAAGTAGATATTGCTTTTCATGCGGTTTCAGTGGGAGAGGTTCATGCGGCAGTCCCCTTGATTAATTTGTTACTGGACAAGCAACCCTCATTAAGAATTCTGGTAAGTACATCTACCCCGACAGGCTCTTCTCGGGTGACTGACTTGCTTTTGACTGACTTAAGTCAGCACAAAGTGAGCCATGTTTACCTGCCATATGATTATCCAGGAGCCACCAGGCGCTTTCTTCACAAATTTGATCCTGACTTGCTGGTGATTATGGAAACGGAATTATGGCCTAACCTGCTCCATGCTTGTGCAGCAAAAGGAGTGAAACTGCTATTGGCCAATGCGCGCCTGTCAGAAAAATCACTGAACAATTATAGAAAGATAAACCGTCTGGCTGAAACAATGCTGAATCAGCTGAACCGCGTTACAGCACAATCGCTGCAGGACAGTGAACGCCTGCAGGCTTTGGGGCTGCCTCAGAGTAAAGTTGAGGTGGCAGGCAACATGAAATATGACATGGCGATCAACGCGGCCCAGTTTGAACAATCGCAACAGGATAAAAAGAATTTTAATGGCCGGCCAGTGTTAATTGCTGCCAGTACCCGGGCTGTTGATGGCGTTCAGGAAGAGACAAAAGTACTACAGGCTTACCAGCAATTACTTAACAGTTGCCCGAATCTACTTCTGGTTCTGGTACCTCGTCATCCAGAACGATTCAACACAGTTTATGAGCTTGCTAGTAAACAGGGCTTTTCCATAGCCAGGCGCAGCAACGAGGGTGTCGCTGATGCAGGGCATCAGATTCTACTCGGTGATTCCATGGGTGAAATGCATTATTACTTTGGTCTGGCTGATATTGCCTTTGTTGGTGGTTCGCTGGTGCCAAGCGGTTGCCAGAATATAATTGAACCTGCCGCGCTTGGACTTCCGGTGATCACCGGGCCTTCTCTATTTAATTTTCAGTCTGTCAGTGATCAGCTAATACAAGCCGGGGGATTAATAAAAGTAGCCAATGAAAATGAGTTTGCAGCGACCGTGCAGGACTTGCTGGAAAACAGTGAAGCAAGGCTGGCAATGGGGAAGGCGGCACAGGTTTCAGTTCAGACTAACCAGGGCGCAACTACAAGAAATTTTCAGGTGATCAACGAACTGCTTAGCACTTAGCTGGCTGGAAACAAGCCATTAAATGACAAGCAGATTGAATGTTATATAAGCAATATCTGTTATTCGAGCCAGTTATTCAGATCAATAATGTCCTGCGGACTCAGGATGCCTGCAGCCTGTTTCAGGTTTAATGTATTGATCACATAAGCATAACGAGCACTGGCATAATCACGTCTTGCCTGGAACAGTGTGCGTTGTGCCAGCACCACATCAACAACATTTCGTGTGCCAACTTCAGCACCTACTTCAGTTGCTTCCAGAGCACTTTCGGCAGAAATAATTGCCTGTGCGCGAGCCTGTACTGCAAGCACATCGGTTTCTACACTTCGATAATTGTTGCGAGTACTTTGGGTGCTATCACGCTGGGTTTTCATCAGGGCTTCTTCACTGGCATCACGGGTATAGTAAGCCTGTCTTTTGCGCGCACTGTTAAGGCCGCCGGCATACAGCGGATAGGAAAAGTTCAAGGTGATATTGGTACGCTCTGAGGCCGCAGCAGGGAAGAAGCTGAATGGGTTGGCGGATTGATTCCAGCCATAGCCTGCACTGATATCAAGTGTAGGAAACATCGTAGCCCGAGCTGATCTGGCATCATCTTTCTTGGCTGCAAAATCAAATTGAGCTGATTTAATGGCCAGATTGTTGTCCAGAGCAAGATTCACCCACTCGTCCAGAGAAGAAGGGTTTAGCGATTCAATAGGGAAGTCACTGTTCAGTGTTTCCAGATTGTTGTGGGGGCGGCCGGTAATGGCTTCCAGTGCTTCATAAGCCTGATTAAGATTGTTTTCTTCTACCAGCCGGTTGACCCGAACAAGGTCGTGGCTTGCCTGGCTGTCATACACATCAGTAATTGGAATCAGGCCAACCTCAAAGCGCTCCCGGGTTTGTTCCAGTACGCGCGATGCGGCGTCTTCTTCTGCCCGAAAAGTAGCCAGATTGTCCAGAGTACGCAGTACATTGAAGTAGGCAGTAGCGACTTTAAGAATAAGCTGCTGTTCAGCCTGTGCCAGATTGGCAGCAGCCTGTTGGTCGCTTTGCTTGGCAGATTTAAAAGCATACCAGGCTTCAAAATTGAGCAGGGCCTGACTAATGCTCAGGTTGTAACCTTTGGAGTTGAATCCATTTTCAAAGCTGTGCCCAGGGCCGAATTGTGATGCATTGGCAGGGCCAGATGTGTCGCGACTGGTGGAGCCGCCAACAGTGACTCTGGGCAGGAGGAAGGAGCGACCCTGATCAATGGTGGTATGAGCCGCATTGTAACTGGCTCTTGCCTGACGAATCTCGGGATCATTGGTTGCTGCCAGTTCAAATATTTGGGCCAGATCATCAGCCTGAACTGATGAAAAAGGCAGGGTCAGCACGGCCAGTGCCAGACAATGGCCGATGGCTTTTTTTAAATGACTTATTTTTGCCGTTTCTGATACTTTTAGAGAAGTCTGTTGCATAGTCTTTATACCACTAATCATAATTTCCCACCCTTCGAGCAAAAATAGTTAACTCGTTGAATCTAATCAATAAAAATGAATCTATTGAGAAAAACCTTGCTTGCCATAACATATTGACTGACTGGTCAGTCAGTTTCATTATTTTTCCAGTGTATGTCAAGTGACACCCTGCATTTACGTTGCTCAGATCAAGTTTGATCAACACAATTAAAATATATAACAAGGGGACTCATTTCCCATAATTTCTATCAGGTTTTGCAGAAAAGCTTATTTAGTCAGGCCGCAGTATAGTGCGCGAATTGTTTTTATATGACGGCCAAGCTGCTAAATAATTCCATTTAAGTGTGCTTTCTGTCGGGGGAAGAGGATTAATCACCAGATTTAGAGCGTTTTTACTAGTTGATGATGTTCAAGGCTGGTAAAGCTTCAAGTTCTATACCTGGCAAGAGAGCAGAGTCATTTCCGTTGTATTTTTGCTGAATTGATTCGGCATTTATTTACGCCAGTAAATTTTGTGATCATTGTAGCAAACATTGAATGACTTCGGCATTTCTGCTCACCTCAAGGCGTCTCAAGGACTTACCATTATTGATGAGCCCTATGAGGGGTTAATCGGTATCAATGCAGGGGAAATTCTGGATAATAGTTAATAAGGTCTGATTTGTTACGAAGGAAGCAAAAGCATGCTTTATATCGGCTAATTCACACTGGCTTTACTATAATTAAAAGGGCTATTGAGCAGGGTCAAAGAAAGCAGGATTTGACTACAGGCCGCCTGTTAACACTGCCTTGTTATATGATCTTTATTTGGATATGGTGGCACTATAAAAGCCATAACCATGAGTATTCTTGCGGGTTTCCGGTCCCTGACTCGAATCATTATTTTCTGGAATTAATTAACAAGCAAAAAGATAGCTGATTATATTTTTCTTATCCGTGAATTACATTAAAGCTCCCTGAAAACGATATGATCGCTAAATGAAAGC
>JABIPQ010000143.1 GCA_018698975.1 Gammaproteobacteria bacterium | reverse complement strand
TGATCGGTATCCAGGCGGCAACCGTCATCGTCGCTGACCACATAACCTGCAGTGGGATCAGCGAAGTGCGAACCGATAACCAGAACGTCGGAATTGGCCATGTCTGCAACGAAGGCTTTACGGGATTGCGCACCGGCGGCCTGATCCATATCAAAACGCACAATTCTATTGGGCTCTTCCAGTTGCACCGGGTTATGCATCAAGTCGCCGGTGATGAAGGCTTTCTCACCTTTTGATTCAATGCCGATGCTGACATGGCCCGGCGTATGGCCAGGTGTTGGGCGCAGGGTGATTTCCTGACATACCTTGTGTTCTATGCCGATCAGATCTACCAGGCCTGCATCCACCACAGGCTGTACAGCATCGTACATATGGTTAAGGTCATGATAGCCATTGGTTTCTTTCAGATGCATCCAGTGTTCATATTCCTGTTTACCAAACAGGTAACGGGCATTAGGGAAAGTTGGAATCCATTCACCATCGACAAGATGAGTATTCCAGCCCACGTGATCAAAATGCAGATGGGTGCATAACACATAATCAATTTCTTCACGCTTGAATCCGGCCTGCGCCAGGTCGTCGAGAAAGCTGGTTTGCATATTAGTGAACACATCAAATTCGCGCTGGCGATCACCACCAATACAAGTGTCCAGCATGATCTGGTATTCAGGGGTGCGCATCACAAAACACTGGAAGCTGATAATCATTTTGCCTTCAGGGGTAGCGAAATGCGGCTGCAGCCAGGGATATTTTTGAATATCTTCGGCTGCGGCATCGGGCCACAACATGGAGATGTCATCTTCCCAGCCGTTGACTTCAACAATGCGGGTGATTTCTACATCACCAATTTTCCAAGTGTGTAAGTTTTCAACAGCCATCACAAACCTCAATTCTTTTTAACGAAATAATTTTATTTTTTGTATGACTTGTAAAGCACAAGGTGGAAGTTACGAGTTTCGAGTCGCAAGTCTCAAGTTACAAGTTTTAAGTAAAGGTATCACAAAAATTTTCACGCTCGCATTGGAGTTCACAATAGATATTCAGCTTAATTTTATCAGTGCTTCTGGCGCGGGAATATTCAGAATCATGTCCGCGGCTTTTTCGGCGATGGCAACCACGCTGGCATTGGTATTAGCGCCAGGAACTCGAGGATAGATAGACGCATCGACGACACGAATCCCTTCCAGACCATGAATTTTTAACTCATGGTTGACCACATCTTCTGCGCCATTGCCCATCCTGCAGGTGGAGCCTGGATGATGCACGGTGGCGAGGGTATCGCGGACATAATTTTCCAGGGCCTGATCATCCATCACGGCTGTGCCAGGCATTCTTTCCCTTGCCTGGTATTTGGTAAAAGCGGGTTTGCCAAATATCTCCCGGGTTAGTTTCAGGCCACGCACCAGAGTCTCGATATCTTCTGAAGCCGTGCCAAGTTCCGGATCAATCACTGGCGCTGCCAGAGGATCGTTATTTGCCAGCAACACTTTTCCGCGACTTTTGGGATACAGGCAGACTACGCTGATGGCAAAACCATGTCCCAGGGGAATAGGGAAGGGTTTAATGTTGCGTCGTGCTGGCTGAAACACGATCTGCATATCAGGCCGATCAAGATTTGGCAGCGAACGGATATAGGCATTGGTTTCAAACAGGTTGCTGGCCATAGGGCCGCTACGGAAAAAGCAATACTGTAAGAATTGAATAATATCCCGGGGCAGGGCTTTCCAGGACAAGGCATAAGAGGTGCTGTCGTTCATATCCATGGCAACGAAACTGGCGGGGTGGTCATGAAGGTTTCTGCCAACACCGGGTAAATCATGTATTACCGGTACTCCGACTTCGTTCAGATGCTTCGCGTCACCGACACCGGAATTAAGCAGGATATGGGGTGAATGATAAGCGCCGCCGGAAACGATAATTTCTTTTACTGCCTGGTACTGTGAAATTTCATTGCCCTGTGATACTTCGACGCCGGTTACCTGTTTTCCGTTGAACAGCACGCGCCGTGTTAAGGTCTCTGTCATCACTGTGAGGTTATTGCGCTGCATTGCCGGACGCAGATAGGCACTGGCAGTAGACACTCGTTTGCCATTGAAAATAGTGCCTTGCCGGTAACCATAACCCTCGGGATAGGCAACATTGAAATCATGGCATTGCTGGAAGCCCAGATCGGACATGGCACTGTTAAAGTCTTTACAGAGGCGGTTGGGTTTCGGGATAAAACTCACGCCCATGGGGCCGTCGGTGTTGTGGTAGGGCGAATCCTGGTACTCCGGATTATGTTCACTGCGCAGGAAGTAAGGGAGCAAATCGGCATAAGCCCACCCCGGATTGCCCTGCTGAGCCCAGTCGTCATAATCCATCGCGGTGCCACGATAATAGGCCATGCCATTGATTGAGCCTGAGCCACCAAGAACGCGACCTCTGGGCAAAGGAACCTGTCTATTATGCAAGGCTGTTTGTGGGACAGTGTTTAAGCCCCAGCCCATTTTCGGATTCATAATGGCAGCACCAACACCCGCCGGTATGCTTATATAGGGATGATTTTCAGGGCCGCCGGCTTCAATCAGGCAGACGCTGTTATCAGGGTTCTCGCTGAGACGAGCAGCCAGTACACAGCCTGCTGTGCCAGCACCAATGATGATGTAATCAAATGTCTGTTTAATGTCGGGAGATGAGGCTGACAAGGGATTTGCGATTATTTTAATTAATGGTAAGGTCTGTGCGCATTTGCGCAGACAAGCCAGCAATATAGCAAAGTTATCTTACAAGACAATGAATAAAAAGGAGTGGTTTTGAAACTCGATCAGACAATTATGGCCAGAGGAAATGAATACCCGATTGTTGGCCAATATGACAGTGAATTTCAGGCAGTGGTGGATGCTTTTATCGAAAATTTCAAGGTGGAAGATGAGATTGGGGCGGCTTGTTCCATAGTGCAGAACGGTAAAACCGTTGTGGATATCTGGGGCGGGTGGTGCAACGGAGAAATGAATAATCCCTGGGTGGATTCTACGACTGTTTGCATGATGTCGGTGGCCAAGGGCATAACTGCTATTTGTTTTAATATGTTGATGGATCGTGGCCTGGTGAATCCGGATGCTCCGGTCATCAAGTACTGGCCAGAGTATGGGCAAAACGGCAAGGAAGCGACCCTGATAAAACATTTTCTGGATCATACGGCTGCTGTGCCGGTGCTCACCACCAACCCTTTATGGCAAGGCGCCATGTTTGATCGCGAAGCCATTGTGCATGCCCTGGAAGAACAGGAACCGCTATGGGAAATCGGCACCAAGGCTGCCTATCATGTGCATCATCAGGGCTTCCTGTTGGGAGAAATTATGCGCCGGGTCACAGGAGACACTGTTGGCCCCTTTTTGAAAAAGGAAGTCTCGGGACCTTTACATGCCGAATACTATATTGGTGGTATGAGTGAGGAAGAGCAGTCCCATGTGGCAGAAGTGATGCCAAATATGGAGGCAAAACTTTTCGCGGCAAAGGATGGGGCAGACCAGACTTCTTTGCGTGCACTGGCCTTTAAGCAAAATCCTGATGAGCCCTGGGCAGTCACTATGAACAAGAAAGAATGGCGTGAAGTTGAAGTCGCCAGTGGCAGCGGACACGGTAATGCCCGCGGTGTTGCCAGAATTTATGGCTGTGTTGCCAACGGTGAACTCGATGGCGTGACTTTGCTCAGCCGTGATGGTCTGGAAACCATGATTACAGAGCAGCACAACCAGACGGAAGGATTGCAGGAGCGCCCTTACCATCAGGCCATGGGCGTACTGTTAAATACTCCCGAGGCAGTTTATATGGGGCCCAATATGCGCAGCTTTGGCCATCATGGTATAGGCGGGTCTATCGGCTTTGGCGATCCGGATGCAAAAATCGGATTTTCCTATAGCTGCAATAAAATGCATGCGGTGGGGACGAATGGGCCACGGGCGGCAAGATTGATTGATGCCTTATATACAGTCGGATAAAGGATAAAGGATAAAGGATAAAGGATAAAGGATAAAGGTGGCGGTTCAGGCGAATCAAGGCAGGAGGGACTTCAGTCCCGAAGAAAAGTGCTGTGTTCTTCGCGGTTGAAACCGCTCCTACAAAGGTTGGCTGAAAGAGGTGGGATAAAAGAT
>JABIPQ010000142.1 GCA_018698975.1 Gammaproteobacteria bacterium | reverse complement strand
TATCCGGAGCCGATGACGGCACTGGCTTATCGCTTTGGACTTAACTACGTAATCTACGCCATGACCCATTAGACTCCCGCAGGGAGTCATGGGTCAGACCAAAGGCTCACTCAATCCTGACGGTTTATCTGTTAGCCAAGGCCTTTGCTCTGACCCTGTTTTAGACGCTTCCAGGTTTTAGGAGTTGGAGGGACACCACGAGTCAGACCATGTTCGGGCAGGGACAGAGCTGAAGATCTGTCCCGTGGAATGACACAATACGTCATTCCGTCTGCGGCGCCCTCGCTTGAAACCAGGTATATCTTTAAGGATATTATTTTTATGAAAATCACTATTTCCCTGATCAACTTTCTGCTTTTTCTAACGCTGACTTTCAATAACGCTGTTGCCGCTGACTTTGATGCTGCAATTGGCAAAGGGGACGAGATAAGTTCATCGGTTTTTGTTACTGACAAAAGCGGTAGTCAGATGCATCTGCAGTCGCTTTTTCAGCAAGCAGAATCTGGTGTGAATGTATTGTTTATTTTTGGTGGTGGCGATATGGGGGTGGGTATGCCGGGACACCTCTGGTGTCAGGACTCTTTTGAGGATACTCATATCCTGCGAACCTTGTACAGCAAATATCAGGATCAGGGTGTTAACTTCATACCCGTGGCTGCGGCTCCGGTTTATCATACACAGATGCTGGATCATCCGGCTGGCGTTTTCTTTAATCAGGAGTCTTCATCCCCCGATTTTCAGGCTGCTCAAAAGGATTTTATCAGCAGCACTCTGGATTCCATGGATAGCGGAATTCTTCCACTCGAGCCTTACTTTGATTTGGGATACAGGTTGATGTTTAACCGCACTGAAGAGCTACGTCCAGCGCCTGAATATGGCGAAGTATTCAACTGGCAGGGAGTTTTTCGTGCACCTGATGAACCCCAGTTTTATGGTGTGCCCAGTTTTTGGCTGGTGGATAATCAGGGGGAAGTTCTTTGGGCTCCGTTCCGAGGAAATATCTATCACCCGCATGGAGCCGATGTCAGCATAAATTATACTTTCAGCGACATTGATGACGCCCTCAAGGACCTCTTATAAACCTCTTCAGAATTGGTTTTTCTGCTTGTAAATCAATATTTTGTAATTTAATCTAACGTTGTGAAGTTAGCCAGAAACCAGCAATTTGTGAATCGCGCATTAAAATGGCTTGTACAGCCTATTTTTTTGATATTCCTGATGAATATTCCATATTCTGCATTCGCAGCCAGTGATGATTTTCCGGTTCCAGACAGTATTCGTCCCGCCATCAAGTTCTGGATCAGTGTTTATACCGAAGCTGATACAGAAAGTGGCTTTTTGCATGACGCTCACGACCTTTCCATAATTTATACCAAGCTCAACAGGGATCGCACATTGATTAATTCCACACGGGAAAAAATCCGTGAGGATCTGAAAGTGTTGGCATCAGGTAAAAGGTCAGGAATAACGCCTTCGCAACAAAGCCTGCTCGATTTATGGGGCAGTGAAACAAGCAATGAAAGGCTTGAGAGTGCCGCTGCAAATATTCGCTGGCAACTTGGCCAGTCTGATCGCTTTATAGCCGGGATGAAAAGGTCCGGAGCTTACCGGGATCATATTGAAGATGTAATTATTTCCAAGGGTATGCCAACCGAGTTGGCCATTCTTCCTCATGTTGAATCTTCCTATCATCCTGGTGCCTATTCCAGCGCAGCAGCAACGGGGATGTGGCAATTTGTCCGTGCCACTGCCCAACGCTTTATGCAGGTAGATTATGTGGTAGATCAACGCCTGGACCCTTACATGGCAACCTACGGCGCCATGGAATTGCTCGAATACAACTACAATGCGCTGGGTTCATGGCCACTGGCACTAACGGCTTATAACCATGGTGCAAATGGTATTGCGCGTGCCATACGCGATGTCGGTAGTATGGATATAGGCAGAATTATTTCAGATTATCGTGGGCCGCGCTTTGGCTTTGCTTCGAGGAATTTTTATCCTCAATTTCTGGCAGCCAGAGAAGTCGATAGTCGTGCAGAAGAATTTTTTGGCCCTATTTTTAAAGATCGACAACCTGATTTTCAAAGCATTGAGCTGGATGCTTTTGTTGATGCCCAGGTTCTGGTGGATTCACTTGCTGTTAGCATGAATGTGCTAAAGCGTGATAATCCAGCTTTGCAGCCTTCTGTCTGGTCAGGGACCAAGCGCATCCCCAAGGGGTATTCACTTAAAATTGATAGAGCTGCCTACCAAAAAAATCTGGTGGCTGGCTACAATTCGATTCCGGCTTTTGAACTACACGGCGAACAAATACCCGATGTCAGTTATATCGTGAGGCGAGGCGATAGTCTGTCAGTCATTGCCGATCGATACGATACTTCCATATCCGAGTTGGTTGCCATTAATCAGCTCAGGGATCGCAATACCATTCGGGTCGGTCAAACCTTGCTGCTACCCCAGCCGGATGGAGCAGTACCGACATTGCTGGTCAATACAGGCGGTCCATTGAGTGTTCCAGCAAATGGGGAATATGAAGTGCGTCGCGGTGACACCGTCTCAATTATTGCCGAGCGCCACAGAGTAAGCATGGATACGGTGATTGCATTGAACAATCTCAACAGCAGGGGAACAATTTTTCCGGGCCAGAAATTAAAATTACGATCTGATGTGCAGCTCGCTTCCGCTGAAATGAATAGTGACGCTGGTAGTACTGAAAGTAATACTGCTATGCCCCTCGTACTTGCCTCTGTAGAAGCAGAAGAATCAGAATTGACAGCGATTAATGCGGGAGAGCAGGTAATTGAAAATGCTGAGGTGATAGTGCTGGACTCTGCCGCTACTGCATTGGAGCCTGATGTTGCTAATGAAGAGCAGCAATTACTGGCTGATTTGCAGTCTGATCCGTCGGATTATACGGTTGGGAGTGATAATACTATTGAGATTCAGGCTGCTGAAACGCTAGGACATTATGCTGATTGGTTAGGTATCAGGGCTGCGGATATCAGGCGTCAGAATAGTTTGATCTATAGCCAGCCAGTCATTATTGGTGAACGCTTGAAGCTAAATTTCAGCCAGGTAAATGTTGCCGTGTTCGAGCAGAAAAGACGCGAATTTCATCGCGATCTGCAGTCAGATTTTTTCAGGACCTGGCGCATCAGGCAAACGGAGCAGCACAGCATTAGACGTGGAGATTTTCTGGTTAATCTGGCAAGAGAACGCTCGGTGCCAATGTGGCTGTTCCGCCAATATAATCCCGAGGTTAAAGCCGCAAGAATTCAGATTGGACAGATGGTAGTCTTTCCAGTTGTGGAACGGGTCGATATCTAAAAAGTCGATACATAAAACCTGTCACTTTCTTTACTATGGGACTTTATGCCCCGATTCTGAATAAGCTTGCCAGAATCATTCTTTTAAATTTAATGCAGGTGGTGCTGGTGTAGCCCACCAAGCCTTGTTTAATGAGTTCGCAAAAATATAAGTCACTGAAAAAGCCGGGTAAAAACAGTGGGCTCTCAAGAAAAATTAGTTGAAGAAGAAGTACTTAAGCAAATGGCACAGGATATCGGGATTGATAATGCACGCCGGTTTATCGAGACCCTGGGAAATGAGTTCCAGAAGCGCATAGAGAATATTCGACAGGCAATAGAAGATAATTCATTTGATGGGCTTGCAATAGAAGCCCACGCCTTGAAAAGTAAAGCCCAGATATCGGGCGCCTTCATACTTGCTGATGCACTGATAAAGCTGGAAGTTGAATCAAACAAAAAGAATAAAGAGGCTATAAAACTGGCACAAGATGTACTCACTCTTGCTGACTTGACGCGTATTACTTATCTGGACATCAGCCTTTCTGATTAATCAGGCAGTTTAGATGCCATGATTTTTTCAATTCGCTAATGGCTTTTATAAATCGCTAATGCCTTTTATATCTCGCTAATGGCTTTTAACACAAGTCACGCTTTTTTTAATTACCTGTTTTGGTCCACTTATTAATTTTTTCTGCGATCTGTTCCAGCGTAAATGGTTTGCTTAGAAAATCATCCATTCCTGCTGTCAGGCAGGCATCGCGTGTATCGCTTTGGTTATCAGCTGTGAGAGCGACGACTTTAATTGAAGCTAGGCGCTGGTTGTCCAGAGAGCGTATTTTTTTTCAGCTTCCAGCCCGTCCATTTCGGGCATCTGATAATCCATTAAAATCAAGTCAAACACTTGTTCCTGAAGTTTTTGTAAAACCTCTAAACCGTTTTCTGCAATTTCCACAGTGGATCCAATAGTTTCAATCATCAGCTTTGCTGATGATCTGGTTAGCTTTTATCTTCAGCCAGGAGGATGGATGGTTTGTTATTTGTCACAAATAAATTCCAATATATGCTGGAGGTTCTTGCAAGTATTTAACAATTAAAAGTTCTTAATGGCGGAAATGCGGTATTTTTCTATGCCGCAACTTCTTTCCAGACAAATAATCTGATTGCCAGGAACAGAGTGAGCACCGCCCATAGCATCATGCCTATTATGTCCGGGATCAGCTCAGCCAGTGTTGCGCCGTTAATAGCGATCTCTCGCAGTCCGCTGGAGATAAAGCTTAACGGGAGCAAGTTCGCTACTGGCTGAATTAATTCAGGCAGGGACTCAATTGGGAAAAATATACCGGATAGAATCATCTGTGGGAAAGTAACCAGATTGCCAATCGCGATAATGGCTTGCTGGGATTTTGCAATGCTGCCAAGGCTGAAGCCTATGCTCAGGAAAATGACCGTTCCAAATAAAATAAATATATAGATAGACGCAAGGTTCCCCACAAAAATCACATTAAAAAGGAAAATGGCCGCCAGTAGTAGCCCGGTAATCTGTACCAGGCAAATTAGCAATCTGGCGATGACTAGTCCGCCGATAAAATCACGTGGCTCTATGGGGGTTACAAACAGGCGCTTGAGAATGCCCTTGCGGCGATACTCCACAATATTAAAACCACTACCGGCAACGGCAATATTCATTATGCTAAATGCCAGAAGGCCAGGGACAACAAAGTCCAGGTAACGTTGGGTGCGCGACTGCACATCTTCAATATTGAGCGAGAACAAGGGTTCAGTGTTGCGCAAACTTCTTTCCACGCTAACGAGAGCCTGTTCCAGTATTGGTAAAACAACACCTACCTGTCTGACCTGTGCAGCATCAATTAGCACCGTCAAGTCCACTGGAGCTCTGTTGTCCTGAAAACCTTCAGGCAGTATCAAGACAACTGATTTATCGCCTGCACTAAGTTCTTCACGTAATGGTGATGCTTCTCCATGAGTAATATTGAAAAGCCGGGTGCTTTCAAGAGAGGCAATAAAATCTGTGGCCAAAGCATTGTTGGCATTATTAACGATGCCAAGTTCAATAGGTTCAGCTTCGTTACTGCTGGCAAAGCTGATGACAAACATAAAGACCAGCGGGAAGAATACCGAGAAGAAAATAGCTTGTCGGTCGCGCGAATGAATCTTCAGCATCACCTTGGCCAGTTTTATTATCTTATGCATGTCTATTCTCTTAAATCGTGACCGGTAAGGGTCAGGAAAACATCTTCGAGGTTGCCATGGAGTGGGGCTACCGGCGGTTCTGGGGCATATTTAAGGATCAATTCCTGAGGGTCCCCTTCGGCAATGATTTTGCCATGGTCCATTATGGCCAGACGATCACATAAAAACTCTGCTTCTTCCATATTATGGGTCGTCAGAACAATGGTCATGCCACTGTCATTGAGCTCTTTTACGAGAGCCCACAGATTATGTTTCGCCTGTGGATCAAGACCTGTTGTTGGCTCATCAAGGAATAGTACTTTGGGATCGTTGACAAGAGCACAAGCGATAGAAAAACGTTGTTTTTGACCGCCGGATAAATTGGCTGGTTTAGCATTGGCCTTTTCTTGCAAGTTCACTTTTCCCAACAGGACTTCAGGATCATCATTGCGTCCGTAAAGACTACTGAACAGAATCAAAAGCTCTTTAAGTGAAAGGTGATCAAAATACTCATTAGCCTGCAGTTGTACACCAATGATTTTTTTAACCTGATAGGGTTCCTTGGTAACGTTGAGATTGTCTACAAGGGCTTCTCCGCCATCAATATCAGTAAGCCCCTCAATCATTTCAAGCGTAGTGGTTTTGCCAGCGCCGTTGGGACCGAGAATGCCATAAATCTGCCCCTTTTCAATAGACAGAGAAACGCCATCAACGGCATAAAAGAATTCATTTTTTTTGTCTGGACTGGGATATTTTTTCGCTAGATTGCTGACTTCAACGATTGGCATGCCGCCTTCCTTCCTCATTATTCAAGGCTATGATAACGGATATAGGTTTGAGGTACAGCTTGGAAAAAGTGACCTGTTTTCAGGGAAAGAAAATCCCAGGTCACTATTGGAGGGTATTACTGTATACCTTCAAGATTGTTGAAATCTACAGGTTCTGCCATGAGGCAGTTATCACTTTGCATACAAGCATTCTGCAATATTATTGCAGTTTCCAGTAAGGGCTCTGGTGGCGGCTGCAGAAAGCCAGCGGAGTAACGCCCCATGGCAAGATCAAAAGGCGTGCGGCCAGCGTCGTCTTTCACTTCCTGGGCGATGCCATTGTCAATAAGAGTTTGTACGATTTTGTTCCAGCCTACTTTTGCCGCGGCATGCAATGCTGTCTGGCCATCGGCGAATACACTGCCACGCCCATAGCGATCAGGTCCTTCAGGGCGATCGGGAAAAATTTTATTATCTGGACGACGGGTTGGGTCGCCAGTCAGAGCATTAATGTCAGCACCGGCAGCAAGCAAGACATTAATCGTATCAATACTGTCCTCTTCGGTTTTAAAGCGTCCTCGAGTTGGTGCGGCGGCCCACTGGACTCCGGAAACAGCCAGCAATGGGGTATGTCCGCTGGCATTGGGCAGGTCAACCAATGCTCCGTGTTCAAGCAGTAATTTCACTGATTCGGTATCTGCAGAGCGTGCTGCACGCAGTAGAGGGGTCGCTCCAGTGGAAAGTGGGTTGTCTGAGCCTCTGTCAAAAACTGCGTTTCGATAGGGGGGTCTGAGCTTGAGTTGCATGTTTGGATTGGCGCCTTTCTCAAGCAGCAGTTTGGCAACATCGTAACCCGTGGTTACATCATCGGAAGGGATATCAGGCCTGCCCCCGGTTGGCAATGTGTGCAGGTCAATGGCATTAAATAAAGGCGCACGCCCAAAAATATCCCATTGGTTGATATCTGCACCAGCATTGATGAGGGCAACAGCGGTTTCAAAATGTACGTTTATCAGCGCAAGGTTCAGCGGAGATACTCCATCTGGATCAATGGCATTCAGATCTGCCCCACCTTCTGCAAGGACCCTGATACATTCCACGCATCCTTCACGGGCAGCATAGTGAAGAGGGGAAAAGCCACCATTATTCATATCTTTTGGGCGAGGTTCATTCATCATGGTGTGATCCCAGTTACGGGCGAAACTCTTCAGGTCTATGTCTGCGCCATGAGCGATAAGTGCTTCGAGCATTGCAGGTTGCAGCTGTGCTGCAGCCCACATGGCTGCGGTTTGTCCGCCCCATTGTTCTCTGGCATCTATATCAGCACCATACTGCAAAAGTAATTCGGCGGCAGGGACGTTGCCCGCTCTGGCCACGACCATAAGCGGGGCTTCCCCTTCCAGATTACTCAGGTTGGCATCGGCGCCATTGCTCAACAATATGTTGAGAATGTCTACATTGCCCAGCATGGCGGCCTCACCCATGGTGCTGGCGCCATATTCATTACGTTGATTGATTTGGGCGCCGGCATCTACCAGAGCGCGAACCAGTTCGAGGTCATCCTGATAAATGGCGTAGAGCAGGGCAGAGGAGCCATCTGACTGAAGAGTATTAACATCCGCTCCCTCCTGGATCATTTCAAGGGCATGCGAGCGATTACCTTCGGCAACTACATCCACCAGATTGCCGTGTGCATACAGGGGAGTGCTACTGAACAGACAGAACAGGGTAAGTGTGAGTGAGCGGTAAAAGGCTTTCATTAAATGCTTATGTCCTGCAGAGATAGATTGCAATGTTCTGTCAGACGTCGCCCAGTACACCTGTCGCATCACCAAAGCTTTCCTGTTCAACACCCGCTTTATTAAGCAGGGTCAGCAGGAGGTTGGCATGGGGAGTATCCTGAGAATACATCAGATGCTGACCACCTTTTATAGAACCGCCACCCAGGCCGAATACTGCATTTGGGAGTGGGTCCTGGTTGTGTTTGTCACTGTTGCTCATATTTGAGCCGAACAGGATAATGGAATTATCCAGTACCGAGCCGTTGCCCTCATCCATTGCATCCAGTTTGTCCAGGAAGCCATTAAATACCTGTGTATGGAAAGCCTGTACTCGTGTCAACCTGGCTTTTTTATCAGGATCATCACCATGATGAGACAAGGGATGGAATGCTTCTGTAACACCAAGGTTGGCATAGGTTCTCATGCTGACTTCTTTCTCCATCATGAAAGTTGCCACATTGGTTAAGTTAATCTGGTAAGCCAGAGCAATGAGATCAAACATGATCGTCAAATGTTCTTCAAAGTCGCTGGGAATGCCTACAGGGGCAGCGGGAATGTCCACGCCGGTCAAATCCTGACTTTTCATCATTTCAACTCTGCGCTCAATTTCACGCACTGATTCAAGGTAGGTGTCTACCCGGGCGATATCTTCTGAGCCAAGTTTTTTCTGTAAGGCTGTTGCATCCCCCATGATGGAATCAAGGATGCTGCCAGTTTCGTTAACAATAGCGGTGCGTTCTGCAGAGTTATCACCCTGACCAAATAGCTGGAAGAAAAGTTTTCTCGGATTATTTTCAATAGGCAGAGATAATTCCGGTGTCTGGAATGACAGGGAGTTGCCGAAAGAGCAGGAAAAACCGGGAGCACAAGGTCCACCTGTAGGAGTGCCGACTTCTATAGACGGGAATGTTGTGCCCTGGCCCATTCTCTGCGCCGCAATCTGATCCAGAGTTACCCCTTTGGCAGGGTCGCTCGTATCACCAGGGGCTACACATCTGAGCCAGGTGCCTGCGACGATTCCATGAGGGTCATTGCTCTCGGCTGGCTTGTTGCGCAGGCCGGAAACAATCGTCATTTTACTTTTATGACTGGCAGCCGGAGCCAGAATTTCGGGAACGATAAAGTCAGATCCAACAGTCGTTGGTGTCCAGCGTTCCATCACGGCACCATGAGGAAAAAACACAAAGCCCATACGCGGCTGAACATTGGCTGCAGTCTGTGCCAGTGCTGTGGCTGCCGGCACCATTGCGTCAAGAAGGGGAAGAGCAACACTGGTGCCCATGCCTCTAAGTACGGTACGGCGAGAAAGATATTTTTTGCTAATGAACATGTTCTTAACCTCCAGGATTACTTGCAGATCCTGCTTTGTCGTCTATTTATTGGCTGCCAGATAGCTGGATACCGATACTACTGAAAATCAGTGATTTTTTCATCTCAATTTGTTTTAAAAGTGGGTGCTGCATGGGGCAGACTGCTTGTGACTGCGGCTCATGCCTGCTTACTGACAATACGCAAGCCAGCGTAGGTCAGATTTAAATTGTACTCATAAATGTAGTAAAAATATTATATTTCAATAACTTACATTAATAATCTGGCAGAAATGTCGAAATAATATGAATTTCAAGCTCAGGTAAAACACCGCCCCTCAAGCATCAGGTGTGTAATGGGGGATAAGGCTCTCATGAGCTCTGCGAATAAACTCTGCGGGATCCCCATTTTGCTCATTAAATTCAGCCGTGGGCATTTCAGAAAGAGTCACCTCCACACTGTTTGCCGCTCTAAAGCCGGTACTGATGCGTTGGAATATAGTGTCGTACATATCTCGCATAGCTTGCAGATCGGCTTTGCTCATTAAAGGACCATTAGCCGGGACGATAATCGTGTCGTCATTGGCAATCTCTAACAGCACTTCCAGACCATCGACAAGGCCGCCGATCCAGCCACCAGTCCACCAGTCCATTAAGGGCCAGCCGTCATTAGCGAGAACACCGCCTCCATGCAGGACATTTTCATCGGGAAAGTAGACATACATATCGCCATCAGTATGTGACTGGCGCAGATAGCCATACTGTACTGTTGTATCGCCATGATTCAGCTCACCGTAGTGATAGAAAGTGTCGGCTGGCTGAGCAGTTGCAGGAAAAGCGGCAAAGGTGTTGTTTTCCCAGGGCCTGGTGATGGTGGTGGTCAGCCACTGCCGGGTGTTTTCATGGGCAAAAATCGTAACGCCCTGATTGCCCAGAATTCGATTCAGACCAGTTTGTTCAGGATGCCAGTGGGAATTAATCAGTAATGAGATTTGTCCTTTATCCGTGGCATCGGCAATGGTGGTCAGGGTCTGCTGTGCATAGGCTTCCAGGCCACCGTCAACAACCAGTACCTGTCCGTCGTCGGCCTGTTTGGTCAAAATATTGCTACCACTGCCGGAAATCAGTACCAG
The DNA here is from genome assembly GCA_018698975.1 of Gammaproteobacteria bacterium. Classification (GTDB taxonomy): domain Bacteria; phylum Pseudomonadota; class Gammaproteobacteria; order Pseudomonadales; family Pseudohongiellaceae; genus Eutrophocola. The sequence goes on along the minus strand of JABIPQ010000142.1, from coordinate 46,209 downwards.
TGCATTGCCCAGATCCTGTGTTCTCATTTCCTGTGCGCTGACCGGGTAGGCAAGAATCAGGCAGGAAAGCAGTAAAACAGTGAATAATGACAGCAAATGTCGACTGTCCAGGTAAGGCGTAAAATCAGAAGTTTTTGTGATATTCATACTGCTCAGCGTTAATATTAATTATAGTTTGAAAGACTGCACAGACCGTAAAGTCGGGAAATGAGAGTATAGAGTAGCACTGATAAACAATCCAGAATCCATACTGAGTTGCTCAATGTCAGCTTGGTTACCAAGCTGTTCTTGTCATGTGCACACTGGTGGATTATGCTTCAGCGCTTAACTAAAAATAAAAACACTATTTGCTCTGCCATCACACAATGATGTCACAAGATTAAAATTTAAAGGGGACACTAGCTACCATGAACACTCCTACCGATCCACGTAATATAATTGACCAGTCAGGTATGACCCCGGCAATGATGATCGTCGTTGCCATTACTGTTTTTCTCAACGCAATGGATGGATTTGATGTCCTTGCAATCAGCTTTGCTGCTCCCGGTATTTCTCAGGAATGGGGCATCAGTCAGACAGCGCTCGGTTTCGTCCTTGCTGCTGAACTGGTGGGCATGGCCTTTGGCTCTATTCTTCTAGGTGGCGTTGCTGACAAATATGGTCGCCGCACCACATTGCTTGGCTGTTTGATTGTAATGTCTGCAGGTATGTTCCTTGCAACCACCTCGTCATCAGCGAATATTCTCATGGTCTGGCGTGTCCTGACTGGCCTGGGTATTGGTGGCATGCTCTCCTGCACCAATGCAACAGTGGCAGAGTTCTCAAATACCAAATGGCGCAGCATGTGCATATCCCTGATGGTTATTGGCTATCCATTGGGGGGTGTAATCGGCGGTGAAATAGCCCAGAAATATCTGTTAGTGAATTTTGACTGGCGCTCAGTTTTTTACTTTGGGTCTATCGTAACGGGTTTCCTGATTCCAGTAGTTTACTTTCTGGTGCCAGAATCAGTTCACTGGTTGACACGAAAGCAACCAGAAAATGCCCTGGATAAAATTAATCACTCTCTTAAAAAGCTCGGTCATGCAGTAATTTCTGTATTGCCAGATGTGAATGACGAGGAAAAGAAAAAGTCTGTTGGTGATATTTTCTCCAAGAGCCTGGCAATGATTACTATTTTGGTGACGGCGGCGTACTTCCTGCATATCACTACCTTCTATTTCATTCTCAAATGGACTCCAAAAATTGTTGCGGATATGGGCTTTGAGGCAGCCGCAGCTGGTGGCGTACTGAAATGGGCCAATATCGGTGGTGTACTGGGGGGTATTACTTTTGGTGTGTTAACCGCTCGCTTCGGATTAAAACCTTTAACAATAGGGATTTTGTTCCTGACCACGGTTGGCGTTGCCATATTTGGACGAACTCCAGAAGATCTTGGCAGAATGGAATTACTGGCAGCATTTGCCGGATTTTTTGGTAATGCTGGTGTTTCCGGTCTGTACTCCATTGTTGCTTATTCATTCCCGACTCATGTTCGCGCCACTGGCACAGGTTTTGTGATTGGTGTAGGCCGAGCCGGTGCCGTATTGTCGCCAATCCTGGCAGGGGTTATGTTTGACGCAGGTTCTACCTTACCGACCGTAGCTCTGGTCATGGGGTCAGGCTCGGCAATGGCAGCTATCGTACTGATATTCCTGAAGCTGAATGATGACAGACCAGCAGATACGCCGGTGACTGATCATGTTAATGCAGAAGGAATGGCGCCAGCAGCATCAGGCTGATCGGCAGGATCACATAAAGTGAGTTAAAAAGGCGGGCCTCAGGCCTGCCTTTTTATATGTGAATTATTTATCTGTATTGACTATCTTGGTTTAGACAGGCGCTTTAGAGTCTTTTACAATTGAAACAATAAAACGCTGTTCGGACCTTAAATTTTATACAACACTTATTTTCATGAAAATGTTAAAACAAACAGCCTTATTCCTTTTTCTCATTGCCTTGCTTCCGGGCTCAATGCTAATGGCGCAGGAAAATTTAAAAGCAGATGAAAGCAAGGGTACTGAATTTGATAGCGTAGTAGAGAGCAAGGGTGTCAAAACACTAACAGTCCTTGCGCAGTCAGTTGAGCCTAGAATGTCACCTGATGAAATACCTGCTGAAGAAGACAAACCTTTATCGACGGCTGATGATCTGGTCAGACAGGCCAGTAATACCACAATGGTTGCTGGCAGTTGCCTGGTTATAGACCAGTTTGTCCGACAATTCTGCGCCGGCAACCCGAACGATATCAGTTGCCAGTACCAGTAGCAGCCCTTATAAAATACTCAAATAAATGTCCGGGATAGCCTGGGCATTTTATTTTTCATTTTTATTGTATTAGGAAACCATGAACTCAGTTATCGCCATTAAAAATCTTTCGAAGACTTATGAGTCTGGATTCCAGGCGCTGAAAAATGTGAATCTGGAAATAAGGGACGGTGAAATCATCGCTTTGTTGGGACCCAATGGGGCTGGCAAGACTACGCTAATTAGTATCGTTTGCGGAATAGTGAATCCCTCAGAGGGAAATATCACTGTAAATGGCTATGACATCATCAAGGATTACCGACAGGCACGTTCCAATATTGGGCTTGTGCCCCAGGAATTGCACACAGATGCTTTTGAATCTGTTTGGTCTACCCTGGCATTTTCCCGAGGCTTATTTGGCAAGGGGCCTGATCCCGTGCATCTGGAAAAAGTGCTCAAATCACTTTCATTGTGGGATAAAAAGGATAACAAAATTATGACCTTGTCCGGCGGCATGAAACGTCGAGTGATGATTGGCAAGGCGCTCGCACATGAGCCAAGAATACTTTTTCTTGATGAGCCAACCGCAGGGGTTGATGTTGAGTTGCGAAAGGATATGTGGCAAGTGGTTAGAGAGTTAAGAGAGTCAGGTGTCACAATAATTTTGACGACACATTATATTGAAGAAGCAGAAGAGATGGCTGATCGTATCGGCATCATCAATCAGGGGGAGCTTATTCTTGTTGAGGAAAAAAACGCATTGATGCAGAAGCTGGGTGAAAAGCGTCTAACTTTACATTTAAGCCATGCCATTGAGGCCGTACCTGAGTCACTGAAAGAGTTTAATCTGATCATTAAGAATTCAGGTATGGACCTGGTTTATACCTATGATGTGCAGCAGGATAGCTCGGACATTACCTCCTTGCTCGATGGGCTTGAAAAAGCCGATATACAGTTCAGGGATCTGGAAACCATGCAGAATTCCCTTGAAGAAATTTTTGTTAACCTGGTGAAGAAATGAATTATTACGCAGTCAAGGCAATCTATAAATTTGAAATGGCGCGTACCTGGCGCACAATTGCACAGAGTATTATTTCTCCAGTGGTCTCTACATCCTTGTATTTTGTGGTTTTTGGTAGTGCCATAGGGTCTCGAATGAGTGATATTGGAGGAGTAAGTTATGCCGCATTTCTAGTGCCAGGATTGGTGATGATGTCTCTGTTAACCCAGAGTATTTCCAATGCGTCATTTGGCATTTATTTTCCCCGTTTCACCGGGACTATCTATGAGATGCTTTCAGCACCTGTGTCACCAGCAGAGATTGTGCTGGGTTATGTCGGAGCAGCTGCTACCAAAGCGGTAATGGTTGGTTCGATTATTTTGGCTACTGCAACCCTGTTTGTAGACATGCAAGTATTGCATCCTTTTTTCATGCTGTTATTTCTGGTACTCACCGCCACTACTTTTAGTATGTTTGGATTCATCATTGGTATCTGGGCCGATAATTTTGAAAAACTTAATATAATTCCTCTTTTGATAGTGATGCCACTTACTTTTCTTGGTGGCAGTTTTTATTCGCTCAGCATGTTGCCGGAATTCTGGCAGAAGGTATCGTTGTTTAACCCGGTGGTATATCTGGTCAGTGGATTTCGTTGGAGCTTTTACGAAATTTCAGATGTTAATGTTACCGTTAGCATCTTGATGACCCTGTTTTTTCTCAGCCTATGTATCATCTTGTTATACTGGATATTCAAAACGGGTTACCGTTTAAAAAACTAGTTATTTGACAGCAGTCATGGTGTTTTACAGGCAGTAAATTTATACTCGAGCAGAAGTTACCCGTAGTTATAGCGTCGGCACAATAAGAAAAAAGTTAACAAAAACAAAAATAAATAAAAGAAAGTAAAAAAGGAACTACGATGAAGTCTACGCCAAGACACACTCTCACTATTTCCCAACTGGCCCTGGCAGGAGCAGCTGCTCTGCTGGCTATTAATATACAAGCACAATCAACGGCCCAGATAGATTTTGAAAGCGTCGGGCGTGGCTGGCCTCTGGCAGCTGATGCCAATGAATACGAGGTTACTGGTGCGACTTATCGAGGTGGCTTTTTTGAACCGGGAGTAGCCCGCACTTTCCTTGGTGGAGCTATGGGAGGTGGTGCACCTGAAGGTGTTGAACCTCTGGAAAGGGATTTGTTTACATCAGATGATTTCTACGCTGATCGTGATTTATGGATGGACCCGCGTTATTACCGCTGTAATTCTTCGGCTGCAATAGAGGATATGTGGGGCGCCAATGCAACCGGCTCCGAGATCATGGGACCGAATCCGCCAGCCACAGCACCCTGGGGTAAATGTGACAATGATTACCCAAGGGAATCCATAATCAGTCCATATGGTTTTGAGAGCGCTCAGGCACATTACGAAGCGCTAATGCAGGAAACCACTGAAAGGGGAGGACCCACCAAGCATACCTATGCCACAGTACCTGGCGAATGGAGCGGGATTTACCAGCATCCTGTGAGAACACCCAATAATCAGTACTGGTACAAAATGCGTTATAACCAGGTCCCTACGATTCTTTCATTACTGACTGATCAATATCAGGAATATTTCGTACAGGAAACTTTCCATCATGGTAATACCAATGCGGCTCAGTGGCAGTCCCAATACTGCTGGCCGGAAGGTTTTACACGCCGTTTTCATGAATTTGCGGTGTGGGAGCATTACATTATGGTGACCCCCAATATGGTGCAAATAATGGCGGGCGTTGCTCGTAACTTTATCACCAACATTCATATTGGCCGTGAATTTAATACTGAGGGTGTGGTGCCAAGATTAGGCGAGGATGTCCCGCGTTGGTATGGTGAAACCGTAGGCTTCTGGGAAGGTGATACATTGATTACCTGGACCTCAAATATACAAGGCTGGAAAAATCATTCAGCCCCTGAGCATTCCAACAAAATGCAAACTGTCGAGATATACACCCCAAATCGTGATGAAGACGGTAACTTTATTGGTCTTAATCATGAGGCTATCTTCTATGATGAAGACGTGTGGGTTGAGCCTGTGAGAGTTGTCAGAAATTATGTGAAACAAAATGAATTTGATGATGCGGATGCTACCCCCTATGTTTTTGTGGAATGTGTACAGACAATCTTCCCCATTGACGGCTATGCCACCCCTGTTTCACCGGGAGAAGTGATAGACTATGAAATCCCTGACATGTACGGGCGGCCCTGGGCAGAGATCTGGGACAAGAATTTTGAACAGGATATGGAAAAACCGGAAGAAGAGGATATATTCAGCTTCTAGTCAGTCTTGCTAAGAGATACTATTTGGTAATCAGGCCTTCCCTAGCTATAGGAGGCAGAAGGAGTATTAAAATATGATAAATTTCAAGAAGTTATATAAACCTGCCTTAGCTCTTTCATTACTGGCAAGTTTGCTGGGCACGCCAGTACAGGCACATCATTCATTTGCCATGTACGACATGCGAAATGTGAAGCTGTTCACTGGTGTTGTGACGCGAATTGATCCGGCCGCCAATCACCTGGCAATTTTCTTTGCCCCGATGAATGAAGATCGAAAAAACGTATTGCGCGATGAAAACGGAGACCCGGTGATCTGGTCCGTTGAAATGCAGGGTTCTGCGGCTATGGCGCGACAGGGTGTTTCTGTAAACGCTTTTCCGCAAGGAACCGTTTTTAGCGTAGGCCTGCATCCTTTGCGTAATGGCGAAAATTCCGGGTCAAGACAGGGTGGATTATTCAAATGTCCGGAAAGAACGCCTCCAGCCCCGGGTATGCATTGCGACACCGTAGAAGGTTCAATCCAGATTGGCGATGAGGCACTTGCCGAACCAACTCTGGATTAATTTCTGAAACAATAGTTCTGAGTCAATTAAGATAAAAAAACGGCGTTCCTCTGAACGCCGTTTTTTTTAACCTTTTATTATATTCCCACCAGCTATTTATATACCCACCAATTGGGGCCTTTCTCTGCTTCCAGTCGGGCCAGCTGCTCTCGGTGAATTTCGGCGACCCGTTGTGGCGTAATCAGTTCGCTTTCATCAATCTGAGTGATTTCCACACTGGTTTTATCTTCGTAGAGATTTTCACCCATCAGCAGGGCCTGATCATTATAAGGCCAGATAAAGGCCTGGCGACTGCGCAGGTGATAATAGGCATCCGGTGAATCAGCGGTATATCCCAGGTTTTGCAAGTCACTACCTTTAATATGCTGGTTGAAGGTAAGCTCATCAGCAATGCCCCAGTCATTTACCGCGATCAGATCATCTGAATTCCATAACACCGCCTCTGTGACGCTATTATAAAATCCTATAACACCTTCCTTACCTTCTATCAGCGCCGGGGTATCGCCCCAGGAGACGCGGTAAACAGGATTGTCCACCGACATGTCGGGTGCAGTGATCTTGTCGAACTGTCCTGAGCCTTCCAGGTGCACATGGCGCCGAAAGTTCTCCAGGATTGCTCTGTGCAAAGGATTTTCAGTACGCTGCAGTAAAGCCTCAACGGGATCCATGCATTCATATACGGCTTTTTCAAAACGATTCATTATTTTTCCCCCAAACGGTTTCAAATTGCTTGTGAAATCAGTTTTTCACTTAATTCCTGTAGTTCCTGTAAGGTCTGTTTATCAAAGGCCTGTGCATCAGGTTGAGCTTTTGTAAGGCCATCATAATATCCGCCACTTAATAATACACTGGCGTCTCCCATGATCAGGTTCTCCAATGCATCGGCACCTTCTTCAACAGTGGTTCTGCTATCGGGCAGAGCGCTGGAGTCAAGAACCATCTTGGTATTCATTAAGGTGGCGGGATGTAATGAATTAGCACTTACGCCAGAGCCTGCCAGTTGCTGTGCCAGGTCCATGGTATGAAGAATTTGGGCTAATTTGCTCTGGCTGTAGGCTTGATAATCACCATAATTATTCTCAAGCATGGGATCGTCAAAATTAATCGCGACCTGAGCTATTGACGCAACGTTGATAACCCTGGCAGGGGCAGATGATTTTAATAATGGCATCAGTTCTCTTGCAAGGAAATAGCCGGCAAGGTAATTGACAGCAAAAAACATCTCAAGTCCGTCTTTACTTAATTGCCTTGGTGAGTCCTTCGTTCTTGGGCCAATGCCCGCGTTATTGACCAGCACATCCAGTCGACTCCGGGAAGCCAGAATATCCTTAGACAGTTTTTTTACTTCGGCCAGGGAGGAAAGGTCCGCGTTGAAATATTCAATATTGGCCTGATCAGTCAGTTTGGCCAACTCATTAATGACGAGTTGGCCTTTTTCTGGATTACGGCCGTGAATTAAAACTTTGTGACCTTGTGTTACCAGACGTCTGGCAACTTCTTTACCAAGGCCGTCTGTGGAGCCAGTAATAAGAATGGTTTTCATCATCAATGACTTTGCCTGATATTGTTTTTAGTTTGAAAATCCGTAAAGGCGATGAGGATTATCAACAAGTAATTTTTGCTGTAAATCAGCATCCGGGGCCATCAATGGGATCAGATCTACAAGATCCCCGTCGTTGGGCATATGCTCTTTGATATTGGGATGGGGCCAGTCTGTTCCCCATAAGACGCGCTCGGGAGCAAGCTCAATGAGGGCTTTGGCAAAAGGCATGGCGTCGGTAAAGGGGGGGCCCGCGGAAGAAATTCTTTCAGCGCCGCATACCTTGATCCAGCAATTATCCCGCTTGGCGAATTCAAGCAGTATTTTAAAGGGCTCTTGTTCCAGACCATCTTTGGTCGGCACGCGGCCCATGTGGTCAATAATGTAGGGAATTGGCAGGTTGTCCAGCAGATCCTGGAAGCCTACTAAGTCAATGGCATCAAAGTGGAGGACAACATGCCATCCAAAGCCTCTGATTTTATTGATAATACTGTGGAATTCATCCATATCAGGAATGCCTCCCAGATGTCGCACGAAATTAAAGCGACAGCCACGGCAACCTCCTTCATGGAGTTTCTCGATATCTGCTTCACTAAAATCATCATTGATATTGGCAACACCGCGATAAGCGCCACCACTTTGAGCAATGGCGTCAAGAATGGGATCGTTATTAGTCCCATGACAACTGGCATTCACCAGCACAGCACGTGTCAGCCCAAGAATACTTTGCAGCTTTTTGAAGTCATCCAGCCCGGCATCAGGGGGTGTATAGGAGCGGGTCGGGGAGTAAGGGTAGACGTCGCCAGGGCCGAAAATATGGCAGTGGGCATCAGTCGCATTGGCTGGCAGTATAAATTTGGGTGTCTTGGTATTTGGATCTGGCGCTTTACAGGACTTGGTCATTTTTTAATTTTCCCCATGAAAACTTCATAATTTCAAAGCGCGTTAATTTATCACAAAAGGGCCTTGTCAGACTAAAATAATTAATGCTTGAACTCAGTGATAACAGGAGGTTTTGCTTGATCTGTCAATTATTCAGAAAATCAAGTAGGCTGGTATTTCCGCTGGGTGAACAGATATTTCGGAGCATTACAGTATGACTAGAATAATAAAAATCCTCGTGTTTGCCATCCTGACACTTACCTTCTTCCCAATTTCACTACAGGCGCAGGAATGCGACAGGGCATGTCTTGAAAGCTTCGTTGATCGTTACCTGGATGCCGTTACCGATAATAATCCCGATGCTATCCCAATCGCCAGCGATGTGCGTTTCACTGAAAATGGTCAACGACTGAATCTGAGAGATGGTCTGTGGCAGACCATGAAGGGTAAAGGGGAATACAAAATTATTATTGCCGATGTTCCGGCTCAGCAAGTGGCATTCCTGGGCAACATATTTGAAGATCACCGCGATCCCCTGCAATCCACAGGTGTACTTTTATCACTCAGACTACGAATCGAAGAGGGTGAAATTAGCGAAATTGAACATTTTCTTGCGCGCAGTGCCAGTGCTGCAGAAAGAATTTCCGCGCTGGAGGTAAGACCTGCATTCACTTCGGCGTTAACCGACAGCCAACGCATGTCTCGACGGGACTTGCTGGAAGTGGCAAACATGTATTTTACCGGTATGCAGAAGAACGATGGTCTTATGGATTATCCCTTTGCAGATGACTGCGACCGCCGGGAAAACGGTATGCAATCTACCAATGCACCGACTCCAGAAGGAGAAGCACGCCCTGATCCCTCGGATGCTACCGGTTATTCATCACAATGGACCTGTATGGAGCAGTTTCAATCAGGGCTGATCTTTTTTGTCAATCGAATCAGGGATCGTCGCTTCGTTGCCGTGGATGAAGAACGAGGATTGGTATTTTCCTTTGTATTTTTTGATCATTCCGGTGGTGAATTCAGACATGGTGTTACACCAAATGGACGTGAAGTTGTGGCTGGTCCGGTACAACCCTGGACCTGGGGTATTGCCGAAATTTTCAAGGTGTATGACGGCCAGATCCATGAAATTGAAGCTATTCTGGAAAGAGTGCCATATGGCATGAATTCCGGCTGGTCAACCTGGGAGCAGGGCATGTCTGATGAGTTGCAGGACGTTACGTTTTCTGACGAATAAAACTTTTCGAGTAGTTGCAAGTTATAAGGTACAAGGTACAAGTGGAAAGGATGTAGGCCGGAAGAGCGCAGCGATATCCGGCAAGACGCCTGCTTGAGACTTGAGACTCAATTCCCCGATGACTCGAGCGCCTGTTTCCCATACAATTCAACGTTGATTCAAAGAAGTAGAATTCCCCAATGTTTCTCATATTGAAAACAATCCACATGTGCTGCGCACTGATCAGTTTTACCGGCTTTTTGTTTCGGGCTTACCTGATGGTGAATGATTCAAAATGGTTGAATCATAAAATTGTACTGGTGACTCCACATCTGGTTGATACAGTGTTTTTACTCAGTGGTTTCAGCATGGCCTTTGTGTTGAACATGGGCTTGTTTGCACAGGGCTGGCTAACCCTGAAAATATTCCTGCTGATGTTTTATTTGTTGTTTGTAGGAATCTCCTTGAACCGGGGCAAAACAAAAAGCATTCGAATAGGATCTTTCTTTCTCGCTATTGTTACTTTTCTTTATATCGTTGGTATTGCGGTTAACAAGACCGGGATTAGCTGGTTCGCCATGCTTTGAACGATGGTGAAGGCTTCTGCAGGGGCTTGAATATTTGTAGGAGGGACTTTAGTCCCGAAAGAATGGTGCTGTGTTATTCGCGGTTGAAACCGCTCCTACAAAAAATAGCTTTTTCAGATTATTTATAGCGCCGACCATGTTTGAACACCATCGCGGGGTCCCGCAAGGTGCTGAAATGCCGTAGTGGACTTCCTGGCACAGCAATAACATCTGCCAGTTTCCCCGGGGTAAGTGTACCTACCTTGTCAGCTACGCCCATATAGGCCGCTGAGTCTGATGTTGCCCATTTGATGGCAACCAGCGGGTCCATGCCCAATTCAAATACCCAGGTTTCCAATTCGCGCCAGGTAGACTCGCTGGCTGGATGACCGAAAGTACCTTCATCGCTGCCAAAGGTCATAATTACACCGCGTTCACTCAAGCTTTGCAGTTTGCGCTTGATAGTGTCGGATGCCGAGGGTGCTTGTACTGTAAATGTTGCATCGGCAATGGCCTGGCGAATATCTCGTTCGATCTCCACAGGCAAGTCGAGAAAGTTTTTCGGATCGTCCAGCCATTCCGGATCAGCGGCCAGTTCGTCAGTATTCAAGATCATGCCCACAGTGGGGTTCCAGTACAAAGGAGTACCGCTATCAATACGCTGCTGAACCATGTCCAGAATATCTTCCGGATAGGTTGGCGTATCAATGCCAATGTGCTGAATTTCATCTACGCCTGCCAGCAGAGCGACCCGGATTTCTGCGTCAGTGCGACCATGGGCAGTCACCCGGACACCGGCATCATGTGCAGTGTTGACGATGGCGTTAACAATACTCTGTGACTCAGTGGTGGTACCAAGAATTTTAATAAAGTCCATGCCGTCGGCAATCAAGCGTTTTGTTTCGTTGATAGCCTTTCTTTCATTGCCTACAGGAATGATATGGGGTGAAGTTTGTGGAGCGGCCGCAGGCATCAATGCAGCGCCTGCGGTATAAATTGTGGGTCCTGGTAATTCACCTTTTTCAATGCGTTCCCTGACCCTGACAATATCACGCGTGTTCACGGCCAGATCTCGCACGCTGGTAACACCTGCCATTAAAAACTGGTGAGCTGATGCCGGGATGGTGACGCTGGCAAACTGATCCGCATAGGTGGAAAACCAATGGGCAAAATCCGGATGGCCGTTATACAAAAGATGCACATGGGGGTCCCATAAACCCGGTAGCACTGTCATGCCTTCTGTTGAAATCAGCTGATAGTCTTCGGGGATAGGTAATCTGCCGATAGTCCCCACGGCTTCAATATTCTCCCCGTTGATCAAGACAATACTATTGGGTACAGGTTGCGCTCCTGTCCCATCAATCAACAAGCCGCCCACAAGCGCATATTTATTTTGCTGCGCTAAAGTGAGACAAGAGGCGAGAGACAAGAGACAAGCAAGCCAAATTACGCTACATTTTTTGAACATAGTTCTGCTCTAAAGATCCCTGCAAAAAATACAATAAATAATTATGGTGCATCGGGGTTAACAATTCTGTCATAAATACGAACCAGTTCTATAGGTTCTGAAAAAGCTGCGGGGCGGATATACAATTCTGCTTTCAGACGCATGCCACCCTCAATAAGGCTATAGGTTTCGTTGGCAAATCCTCCATCTCTTGGTCTTCCTTCAACCAACAATTGATTGCCTTCCCAATGGGCAAAAGAAAAATCTTCAACTGTTTCGATGCGGTTAAGACTAACAGATTGGCTGCGTCCGTCTGTATAGATCGCGCGCTGATAATTATCTTCATAGGTGAAGCGATATGCTGGTTCATTTAATTCGATAGACAGAATTTTGTCATAGGATAATCGGTCATAGAGTTCCTGCTCCTTGGGTCCGCCGCGGAAGCGATCTTCTTCGCACTTGAGCCAGCAACGATTTACTTTTTGTCCCATATTGCGCAATACGCGCTCGACTTTCTTGTCGGTGTTCTCGCTGAGTTCCGCATTGAGAATCCAGTTACCGGATAGGGCAGGTCGTTCCTGCGCCTGAGCAGGCAGAGTGCAGACGAGTAAAAACAGCGTCAGTGCATAACCGGCAATGGGATTGGCTTGAGGACAAAATGACATGATGACGTAATCCTTTGACTAAAAAGTGTAGACTTTATGCGGCTAAAAAGCCAGAAGGGGTACCTGCTAAACAAACTGTCCTTTATACTCTTTGGGAAAAAGCTCAGAGTAAACTCAGGATTAACCAAGGGATAATCTGAATAATTACTCCATTACGAGTCAGAAATAACATGGGAAAGCATATGTTTGGCAATAAACTACTTATAGCAATTCTTCCAGTCCTGCTAACAATTAGTGCATGCAGTGATCAATCTGACTCTGCTGCCAACTCTGTTCAGCAAGCTTCCCGCAATGATTCCGATGTCAGTGCATTGCAGTCTCGCCTTGATTCCTTGCGGGCAAGAGCGCAACGCATCAAGGACGGCAATGATATTAAACGCCTGCAAAGAACCTATGGCTATTATCTTGATGAGGCATTGTGGGATGAACTCACTGATTTGTTTGCTGATGATGCTACCGTGGAATATGCCAGAGATGGTCTTTATCGCGGTAAGGACAGAATTCGTGAATATCTTTATCGATTGGGTGATAACCGGATAGGCCTGGAAGAGGGGCAGCTCAATGAGCATTTTCAGTTGATGCCGGTTATAACTTTATCTGACGATGGCATGTCGGCCAAAGGACGTTGGCGGGCAGTTATTCTCACTGGGCGTTACCAGGAGTCAGCCATGTGGGGTGAAGGGCCCTATGAAAACGAATATGTGAAAGACAATGGGGTCTGGAAAATCAGCAAATTACGCTGGTACCAGACCATCATGGTGCCCTATGAAGGGGGCTGGGGGCTGAACGAAGATGTCACCAAGGGAATCTATGTATCACCGCAATTCCCGCCTGATGAGCCACAAACAGACTCTTTTGGTTCCTGGCCTGAAACCTTTCTGCCGCCTTTCCATTTTGACAACCCTGTGGGCCGTTATGTGCATGTCGAAGCCGCAGAAGGAGAGGGTTAATGAATATTTTCAGATTACTGCTTGCTTGCCTATTGCCTCTTGTCTCTTGCCTCAGCTTCGCACAGGAGAATGATTTGAATTTCCTGGCTGCAGAAATTGCTGCAACAGAATTAGAAATCCAGTTGCTGGAAGATGAAAATGACATAGAAAATCTGCAGCGTATTTTTGGTTTTTATATCGACAAACATCAATGGACGCAGGCGGCTGATCTGTTTGCAGATGATGCTACGGTTGAACATGGTGGCGAAGGAATCTACGCTGGCAAAAGCAGAATACTTGAATATTTTCAGCGTATGGGAGCAGAAGGTCCCCAGGAAGGTATTCTTAATGACCATATGCAATTGCAGCCTGTGATCCATGTTTCTCCAGACGGGACGGCAAAAGGGCGCTGGCATCATTTTTCCCAGGAAGCTGAATTACGCGTCAGTCATTTCTGGGGTACAGGCATTTATGAAAATGAGTACATCAAGGATGATGGTGTGTGGAAAATCAGCAACTTGCATCTGTACTCCACCATGCGCACGCCAGTGGATGATGGCTGGCAGGTGACGGCACTGCCCAGATCCGAAGCCAGTACAGAATTTCCGCCAGACAGCCCGGCGTCGGTAGATTATGAAAATTACCCGGCGGTGTATGTTGTGCCGTTCCATTATGACAATCCTGTGACTGCGCCCAATGTTGCGCAACTAACTGTCTCGTTTGTACCATCCCAGACTGCAGAAGACCTGCTGGCTGAACTTGACGCGATGGATCACCGGCTTGACCGACTTGAAGATGCTGATCATATTGAGCGCTTGCAAACCATTTACGGTTATTACCTGGCTCGAAATCAATGGGATGAACTTACCGGTATTTTTGCCTCAGATGGCACCATCGAAATTGCCATGCGCGGTGTCTACCGGGGAGCCGCCAGCATTAGGCGCAATTTGAACCTTTATGGTGTTCAGGATGAATTACCGGGGGAGTTACATAACCATATGCAATACCAGCCAGTGATTCACGTAGAAGACGATGGCCAGACCGCCAGACTACGTTCAAGGGCATTCAGTATGATGGGATCTTTTGGTCGCCAGGGACGCTTTATGGGTGGCACTTATGAAAATATCTATGTCAAGCGTGATGGCCAGTGGATGATGTTCAAGGATCAGCAAATTAACACCTATTTCGCTGGTACCGATGACGGCTGGATCAACCTGACCCGTTCCGCACCACCAGGTATAACCGCGAGCAATCCGCCGGATGAGCCGCCGTCAATGGAGTTTGAGATGTATCCGAAGGCTTTTCTGCCTCCCTATCATTATGATAATCCGGTGACGGGTCGGGTTGAGGTTGTTGAGTGAGGTACAAGGGACAAGGTACAAGGTACAAGTGGAAAGTGGAAAGAATTTAGGTCGGAAAAGCGCAGCGTCATCCACCAAGGTGTCCGCAGGACGCTCGAAAGAAAAGTGCTTTGTTCTTCGCGGTTGAAACCGCTCCTACAAAGGATAGCGAATCAATGTAGGAGGGACTTCAGTCCCGAAAGAAAGGTGCTTTGTTCTTCGCGGTTGAAACCGCTCCTACAAGGGATAGCAAATCAATGCAGATGTTAAAGGTAAAAAAAGGGGTGCTAATTAGCTCCCCTTTTTCTTTCATCCTGTATCCTTTATCCGCCTTTAATCTGCCGGTTCGATTTTTAGAATTGCACCATCACGCTGTTCTGTCGCCAGGTAAATAAATTCATCTGGCCCCATTTCAACATCACGTACTCGTTGCCGAAGCTCTGTAATCAATGATTCCCGGCGCACTTCCTGATAGTCGCGATTGATCATGATGCGTTGCATGTGTCCTGTTCCCGGGATTTCGCCTGTACGCAATGCGCCAACAAAAATGTCGCCTTTCCAGGCATGTAGAGCATCGCCAGTATAGAAAAGCATGCCTGAAACAGCGATAGCCGGCGTCCAATACACCAATGGTGGTTCAAAGATGGCATGGGTGGGGCGATCATTAGTTTGCCAGGGACCAGGATAGGTTCTACCGAGACTGACTAAAGGCCAGCCATAGTTGTATCCTGCTTTGATCAGGTTTAGTTCATCACCGCCATTGGGCCCATTTTCATTTTGGTACACCTCACCCGTTTCAGGATGGATGGCAAGACCTAGTGCGCCACGATGACCATAGGAAAAAATCTCTCCTCGTGCTCCGGGCTGATTTGAAAAGGGATTGTCCAGTGGCGTGCTGCCATCATCATTCAGACGCAGAACTTTTCCTCCAAGCGTACTGAGGGATTGCGGATCATTGCCATTGGTAGTGACATAGAGTTTTCCATCATGACCAAAGGCAAGGCGGGCTGTGCCTGCTACACCCGGGCCTGGATCAAAAATGTCGGCAAAACCCTCTAATGAACTACCGTTCCAACGCGCCCGACCAATGGCAATATTGCTTGTCCCTTCGGGTTTTGGCTTGCTATAGCTGAGATAAAGTAATTGATTGTTTTCAAAATCCGGATGCTTGATCAGATCAATATAACCATGAGACGTTCCACCAGCACCGGATTCGCCAGCAAAAACAGAAGGCGGGCCGCCCATTATTGGAGTGGGCTGTAATTCACCATTTTCGATGAGGTAAATTTCGCCGCGTCGTGTGATGGTCAACAATTTTCCATCGGGTAAGAACTCCAGCGCCATTGGGTATTCCATTTTGGCAACCACGGAGACTTTGATATCCATTCCTTCTGCTGTGGGATAGGTCCATGGGCCTTCGCCCAAAGGCAAGTTCTCAAGGCCGGTTGGCGCAGTAGGAAATGGTCCGCTGAAAGGAATATCTCGCTGGGCATTAGCCGAGGCAAGAGGCAAGAGACAAGAGACAAGGAGCAAGGAAGCCCGTTTCAATAATACAAAGGTTGAGTTCATAGAAGATTTATTCCTTTATTTATATATTGTGGCAATGTTATTGCAGTGTTTATACCAGTTATATTGCGATAAGTTAATTTATAGGCTTATAAAAAATTTTTACTTAAAAAGTCGATAATCTTTTTATTGTACGCCTTTGCCAATTGCAGGGCTTCTTCTTCATCAATATCCCCGCGTGCTGCCATACTTTTTGCCACCAATTCTGGCTTGCGAAACAGGGACACTACTACTGGATCCTCCAGATGCTGGTAATATTTATCAATGGTTAACGCGGTGCGTGGATCTTTCCAGCCCCAGAGAGGTTTATTATTTTTGCTCTCGATCAGGGCCTGAGTATCAGCATCATTTAAGGATTTGTTAACGTCTTTCCAGTTATCCCCACCCAGAATTTCGACATTTTTCTTCAGAAAATCCATATCTTCGAAATGTCCCTCAGGATTGTCTGGCAAGCCGGAGAGGAGGTCATCCCCCATATGTACGCCTGCCTCATGTAAGGCTTTGGCGACCAGACTTGAAGCGCTGCGGTGACAAGCCAGAATTACAAATGTCTTGTTCATTTCAGGTAAGTGCTCCCTCAGGTGTTTGTTTTTCAAATTGCCAGAAATTAAGGCTTTGGCCTGATTGGTCTACTGTGCGCAGATAATAACCTCCATCCCTGAGGCGCTGCCACATGGGTTGGGTAAAAGTAAATGCTGGCGGCTTAAGCTCTGCACGGGCAAAAACAATAAAGTCATCCTGAACACCGATATCAAGGTGTGTGGCGTCATCAGAAATTAATAATTCAGGTGCTGAACTCATTTTCCCCAGGTCAGTAAATTCGGCTTGCTGTGTAGAACGGGGTAAAGGTGGCGGGCCATTGGGGAAGTATTTTTTCAAAAAAATCTTCTCGCTGGCACTCATCAGACTGGCTTTGCTTTCCGGGGGTTCCGCCGATTGATTCCAGTAATGCACAGCTTTTGCCTCGGCAACGCAAACCGGCATGACCCCTTTGCGCATCAGGCGGCCGCACAAATCGGTATCCTCGTAATAAAGGAAAAAATCTTCGTCGAACACTGGCATTTTGTGCTGTCGGAACCATTGGTTGTCGACAAGCAGGCAAGCACCCGAAAGAACCGGCTCACTAAACGGCGCGGTTTCTTTCCAGAAGCGAACATGGCGGGCTATTGCCAAGGTGCCTAAATCTGGACTGTCAGTCGGGTTTTTGTTGGGTATATGCCTGTCAGACAGTAGCCATAAAGGGTGACCCAGGGCCGGAGGTAGTTGCAGAGTACAGCCATCATCCCAGAAAAAGCGTGGCCCGCATAAAGGGGCATTTAGCTGGCAGGATGCATTCAGCAACAGTTGCAGGCAATTATCTTGCAGTCGCACATCCGGGTTAAGAATTAATAACCAGCGCGTCTGTGTTTGCTCAGCCGCGAGATTAACAGCAGCCCCGAAACCAATATTTTCAGACGGGGTAATAACGGTGGTATTTTCGAATTCGGCAGAAGCAGGGTCTATGTCATTGCTATTGTCGATAACAATGATGCTATTGATCTGATCTTTTATTGTGCTGATGAGTTCGGCAGTATCGTTGCAGTTCCCATAATTGACAATGACGGCAGTGACTTCTTGCTGGGCTGATAAATCCATTATTTATGTAATCTAGAACTCATCCAGGTCATTAGCCATGACAACATCACCGGCATAAGTGCGTTTTACTTCAGCGACGATTTCATCTGCAGAGGCGCCAAAAAATATGATGTGGGTAAGAATTACCAGTCCGGGCTGAGCGATATTGGCAATATCAGCGACCTGTGCGCCGCTGGTATGTGAGTTACCGTGATAGTCCTGCCAGAATTCAGATTGCTGGCTTAAACGGTCGCCACTGTAAACTTCATGAATCAACAGATCTGCACCCTTTGCTTTTTCTGCCAGTAATTCGCTGTAGGTGGTATCTCCGGAGATCACGATGACTTTATCCCGGGTAGTGATTTTATAACCAAATGCAGGTCTGATTTCTCCATGCGGAACGGTAAAGGCTTCAACGACAATATCATCATTGCTAAAAACAATGCCGTCTTCGATTTCTCTAGCATTTGCCACATAGCCCAGTCGGTCTGTCACTAATTGTTCTGGTGTGCCTGCCGCTCTAATATCTGCTTCTATAGCTGACATGGCGACCATGTTTTTGACATATTCAGCAATGCCTGCAGGCCCATAGATAGAAAGACGCTGCTCACGACCCCACCAACGGCCACTGGCCAGTTCAGAGACATCATGGATATGATCACTGTGTAAATGCGTCAAGAACAGATAGTTAATATCCTGAGGATAGAGTTCAGGGATGCCGAGACCTTGTGATGCCTGTACAGCCGCTTTCACCATACCGCCCCCGGCATCAAAGATATAAGCTTCTCCATTAGTAATAACCGCGACTCCTGGGCCTGTACGATCAGCATCCGGTATCGGAGTACCAGTCCCAAGAATAACAACCTGCGTGTCTTTTCTGTCCTCGGCTGCAAAGCCGCATGAGCAAAAAACCAAAGAGAAAAATATGCCGGAAAGGGTACGGGAAATAGTCATTAACATAGGCTTATCTAATGTTTGTGTGAGCGCAAGAAGCATAAAGAACATCTGCTACAATGGCAAGATTCGCAGTCCTTGGAAGATCACAGAATTAGATGAATCCCGCACTTAAACCCTTCATAGAATCCTTCATCAAGGAGGAGCAGTTACCCGAAGAATATTTCCAGGCAGTTGAGCATTGGTTCCTGCCCATGGTGGATGAGGTACTGCAAAAAATTTCGTCACACCAGGGCACGTATGTCATTGGGGTAAGTGGCTGTCAGGGCAGTGGTAAATCTACTCTGGCGGCATTGCTGGTGTTAGTCCTGTACAAAATGCTTGGCCTGCGTTGTATCAACCTGTCCATTGATGACTTTTATCTTACCCATAAAGAAAGGCAGGCGCTGGGCAAGTCAATTCATCCTTTGCTGGCCACCCGGGGCGTTCCTGGTACCCATGATGTCTCTCTGGCTATTAAGACTATTCAGGACTTAAAAAATTTCGGAGAGGTTGCAGTTCCCCGTTTTGACAAAGCGCTCGATGACAGATTACCGGAGCGGCAGTGGCAATCTGTGCATGCTCCGATGGATGTGATCGTCCTGGAAGGTTGGTGCCTCTCGGTAGAAGCACAGCAAGAGACTCGGTTAGCTGAGCCGGTTAACGATCTTGAAGCGCTTGAGGACGGTGAGGGAACCTGGCGAAAATATGTAAATACGGCAATCCGGGAAAACTATGGTGAAGTTAATAAGCTGATCGATTATCTGATTATGTTAAAGGCCCCGTCATTTGAAAAAGTGTATGAATGGCGACAAAATCAGGAAAATAAGCTGCTGGAAAAAATTCAGAATGAAAACAGCGGGTCGATCGATTACAAACATATTATGTCGTCAAAACAACTGAAACGTTTTATTCAACATTATGAACGGGTGACGCGCCATGGTTTGGAGACTGTTCCGGATAAAGCCGATGTGGTCTATCAGCTCACAGACAAGCAAACTATTGAGCAGAGACTCAAATAAAAAAAATAATACTATTTTAAGTGGACCAGACAATGCAGCAATTGATTACAGAATTACAAGCCTTACAGGATACCGATATATTACTGGGTGAGGGCATTTCGGAAAAATACCAGCATGACTGGTCGGCAGATGCGCCCGGCGTTCCAGGCGCGGTAGCCAGACCGGCCACGACTCAAGCGCTGTCAGAAATATTAGCGCTGTGTCATAAAAATGATCAGCATGTAGTGGTGCAGGGTGGCTTGACCGGGCTCACCGGCGGCGGCATTCCAAAGTCAGGCGAGATTGCCATCAACCTGGAAAGAATGACTGGTATAGAAGAGCTTGATGTAGATGCCATGACCATGACGGTAAAAGCCGGCACGCCGTTACAGGTAATCCAGGAAGCTGCAGATGACGCGGGGTTTATTTTTCCTCTGGATCTGGGCGCAAGAGGCACCTGTAATATTGGCGGCAATATCTCTACCAACGCTGGCGGCAATCAGGTATTACGTTTTGGCATGACGCGCAATCTTGTATTGGGTCTGGAAGCAGTGATGGCCGATGGTACTGTCATATCTTCGATGAATAAAATGCTGAAGAACAATGCGGGTTATGATCTTAAACATCTGTTTATCGGAACGGAAGGCACATTGGGAATTGTGGCAAGAGCAGTGTTGCGTTTATTTCCTAAATCCAAAAGTCGTTGCACTGCATTGCTGGCCTTGAATAACTTCAGGGATGTAGTGAGCCTGATGCATAAATTAAGCGCTGATTTTGGTGGCTCTCTCAGTGCTTTTGAAGTTATGTGGGAATCCTATTTTCACTTTATTACAGACAATGTAGATAGCATCGATTCCCCTATGGATCAACGCTACCCGATTTATGTACTGACAGAATTGGAAGGCAGTGATGCAGAAAAAGATAAGGAGATGTTTGAAAATACATTAGCGGCAGCTATGGAAGATGGCTTGGTCGTTGATGCGCTTATTGCAAATTCTGAAAAGGACAGAGACGGCTTCTGGAAAATTCGTGATGGCGTGGGTGAAATTTCTGCCTTTATTAAAGGGTGCGCCAATTTTGATATCAGTGTACCGATCTCTTCTATGGAAGCTTTCCTCGAACAGGTAGACAAGGAAGTAAGCGCTGAATTACCCAAGGCAAAAATACTGGTCTTCGGTCATATTGCTGACAGTAATCTGCATTTTCTGTGTCACACAGGCAGGGCTGACGATATAAAAACTATCTATGCCATTGTCTATAAAGTGGTGGGTGATTTTAGTGGTTCAGTTTCCGCTGAACATGGCATTGGCGTTCAAAAAATTAAATATCTGCATCATTCCCGCACGCCGGAAGAGATTGCCTTGATGCAAAGCTTGAAACAGGCGCTGGATCCGAAAGGGATTTTAAATCATGGCAGGGTGCTACCGAAATAATAGCAGTCTTTTTCTTTCTGCTTTTACTCTGTGTTCGAATCCCGGCTTGAAGCTGTAAGCATACGTTTACCTGTTGCATCGAGAACGATTGATGTTGCGTTCACCAGGTTACTGCCATCCCTTGCCAGCGCTCCATCAACAGTGATGACATCACCCGTTTTTAGCGAGTTGCGTTTCCAGCCGGCGCGTAAAAGAGCGTTAGGTCCGCCCAGTTCCAGTGCCCAGTTCTCAACTACTCCCGTGTCTGTATCTGCAACATCCACATAGATAAAAATGTGAGGGTTGGTCCATTCAACATTAGTTACCTTGCCGTTCAGGGTGATTGTTTTAGATGCATCGTACTGTGCAGGAAAGGAATGGTGTGCATACCCGTTGGCTGCGAAAAAACACACACTGGCAATAATGACAAACATACTTTTCTGAATAATATTTTTCATGTTAATTCCTGAATTCTTTGCTTCCTAAAAAGGAAGATTCATACGTTCAACAAACTGCTCGTTTTCCAGGCAGATCTCATCAATTAACTCTGCATCTACAACTATGCGCTGTCGCAAAGTGGCAGACCATGGTTCTGTATATGCTCGTGGATCATCGACAGTGACTTTGATTTCCAGATGACCAAAGTCAAGGCGGGTTATTTCTTCACGTACTTTTGCCGTTTCTGTCAGTACACTGCCATTCCAGTCGATCCAGGTGTCATCACGAACACCGATGGTATCGATCACCAGTGTATCGCCATTCCAGTGTGCCGAAGAATATCCCTGCCAGGAAGGTGTAGGGTCTTCGGGCAGTGGGCGTGCGTCAGTGAAGACCTGGCGGTAGCCGGCATTCATTTCATTGAGTACCAGCAACAGGTCGGCTGTGTGTACAAACTTCAGTAAGTGCGGAAGTCCATAAGCGCGCAGGAAGTTATCAGGTAAGCAGCGTATATGGGGATCATCCACAGCCAGGTTGTCTGTGCGTTCTTTAACAATCGGGATCAGCCAGGGTTGATAGGGTAAGCCGTCAGGTAAGTCCACACCAAGATTGGCCATGTGGCGTGAGGAAGACAGGTTGCCAACATCGCTGCGCGTTTGTTCTCCCTCGGGTGTGCGGTCTGCAATCCAGATTCCGGATAGATCCGGTTTGCCGTTGGGCATTCTTGGAGTTGGAGCATTCATCTCTACGCTACCATCAGCTTTATGCGGTACGCCTGGTGTTGGATAGCCAATCCATTGAGCGAGGACAGTTGTTGGTGCCAGTGAGGAACCCAGGATGATGCATAGGAGAAGTCGGGTAAAAGAGTTTTTATAAACATTAGTGAGCATAGTGCTTTTCCTGATTCTAAAAATTGTTGCCTTCGGCAGTGGGCTCGTCAGCGTAAAACCGAGGACCCTCTTCGCTGGCCTCGATTATTGCTCAGCGGTTCATGGAGTCATGTGTGAACTCGCCCCGTATTTCGCTTTGTAAGTTACTCAGGTAAGTGATCAATATACCTTGCAGCAACCTCATCGTCGCAGACTTCAGCAGCTGGCGAGAAATCAATGTCGGGGCGATGATCCCATTGCTGCGCTAATGTGGCAGGCTCCGTGAGATAAACCGGATCTTCCACGGTGATCTCATAACGTAAGCGAGTGCGTTCCTCGGTGAGCGTTAGCCGCTCCACTGTGTGCTTGCTTCCGCTCGATGGCACGCTGCCACCGAGGCCAGAGCTGTTCGGCTCGTAGGCAATAGTATCAATCACCAGCGTATCACCATCCCACCAGCCGACCGAGTGTCCGTGATGGCTGGGTTGCAGGTCTGCTGGATGCTCTGCGTCCATGGTGATGGTGCGCACGACATGGTCGCCCGAATTATCGAAGTGAATTACAATCTCGTCTACGCCAATCTCGATTGAGCGCATTTCGTCGAGTATTGCGAGGAATGGGACGGGTTCAACCAGACAAAGTCCATCATCACGCAGTTCCGCCTGAATGGCGCGGGCTTCCGGTGTTAACGGGAAACGCGCCATGGCTCCGAAACCTGCGCCAATCGCCGCTCGGTTGGGTGCCCAGCGGCCGTTAAGGGATTGCGCTGGCGTCAGTCTGCGGCTTCGATTGCTCTCTTTGTAAAAGGGATGAATCTCACCATCCTGTGTGGTGACGTCGAGAATGCGAACCTGTTTGCCCCAGCCACCCTGATTGGGGTTTGCGCGCATGACCACTGGTGTGCCGGGCTGCAGTGCTTCACGGTCAAGGCCATCGACGAGAGCCTGGGTTATCGCCAGGCCTTCGCCTTCAACCAGCGCGGGCTCGCCATCGGGACCAGTGGTTTCGACAATCAGGTACATGTGCGGATTGACCCAGTCAAAGCGGTTGACGGTTCCTTCGATCAGGATTTCCTGGGAGGTATCAAACATGGCCTGGCTGTGATGAGCGAATACAGGTGTGCCGAAATGCAAGGCTGCTGCTAGAACAATTATGGCGCTGGCTAATAATTTCATTTCTAAATCTCTGAACGGGTAATGTATGGAAAGAATAAACGCTCATTACGAGGGAGTCCAGACTCAAGTTACGGCCTTGGACTTGGCAGTTTCCTTCCTGTGCCAGTCCTGAGTCTCAAAATCCAAATACGCCTTGTGAATTTGCCTGTTTTGTTTCTACAAACGATTGCAGCGCTGCGCGCTCAAATGTTTCTATGCTGTTAATTTGAATCAGTAATTTCATCAGATGCAACTGGCAGGCATGTTACGATTAACAGATACAGACTCAATCAGGCGAACTATGAATAAGCAAGGCACGCACAACCCGGCTCAGGGGAACAAGGCAGACAACGCTCACAGCTTGTCACTGTTTACCATATTTGGCATCGAGATCCGGCTGGATATCAGCGTAATCATTATTTTTACGCTGATCGTGTTTAGCCTGGGTAACGGGGTTTACACCAGCTGGCATCCGGAGTGGACGCCGGCCATGGTCTGGGGCACGGCGCTGCTGTCCGGGCTGGCTTTTTTTGCGTCATTGCTGGCGCATGAACTTTCCCACTCCGTGGTGTCCCAGTACCTGGGTATACCGGTACCACGTATCACACTATTTCTTTTCGGTGGTGTCGCCGAAATTAGTCGCGAGCCTGATCGTCCCAAGCATGAATTCATGATTGCCATCGCCGGGCCTCTGATGAGCCTGCTAATCGCCATTATCTGCAGTAATCTGGCGTTTTATCTGGCAGGTGACATGAATGTGGCAGAAACGGTGAGAAGTGGTGATCTGAGTGTGCTGACCACTCTTGGTCCACTGGCTACAGCCTTGTTCTGGCTCGGCTCCATCAATCTGTTGCTGGCCATCTTCAATATGATTCCCGGATTTCCCATGGATGGTGGCAGGGTGTTTCGCGCCAGTATCTGGGCTATCACCGGTGATCAGCGCAAGGCTACCCTCTGGGCCTCCAACGTTGGTCGCTACTTCGGCTGGTTTTTGATGGCCACGGGAGTAATGGGATTACTTCAGGGGCAAGGCTTGGGCAGTTTATGGTCAATACTTATTGGTTGGTTCCTGGCTAACCTGGCAACCATGAGTTACAAGCAGCTGGTCACCGATCAAACTCTGGGTGCTTTCACAATAGCCGATCTGATGCGCACTCACTTTGAAACTGTCGATGCCGGTATGCCCCTCACGGAATTTATCGATAACTATCTGTTGCGGAGCAATCAAAGGCTTTGGCCAGTGAGCGCTAATGAAAAGTTGGTAGGGGCGCTTAATCTTTTCCAGATTAGTCATCTGCTGATTGAAAACCGGGCGAACCTTAAGCTGGGAGAGGTGATGAGTTCTATAGAGACGATGGAATGTCTGGAACCGACGACCCGGGCCAAAGATGCGATTAATACGCTGATAAAAGCCGGCGACGAACCAATGCTGGTGGTAAAGGATGGCAAGGCAAAAGGACTGGTACAACATGCTGATGTGGTGAAGTGGATGGCATTACATCAATTGCCTGGCGCATAATTCGTTTATAAGACTTAACAGATTTATTGTGTTTTCAATGCCAGGCTCTCTAACAGTCGGGCGGTATCTTCATTAACAACTGTCAGGCTGGCTTCCCGTCCCATGCCACGAATATTTCCCAGTGCAGCATCAAGCGGGGTGAAACCATCAATATCCTTGATGGATAAGTCAGCGCCGTAGTCTACTAATAGCAGTACCATATCGTTCCAGCCACGAAAGGCCGCGCCATGCAGTGCGCTCTGGCCAAAATGTTCTACGGCATTGATCTCTGCTCCTGCTTCCAAAATCAGACGTGCAGAAGCCACAGCATCTTCTTCTGTCACATATTTGCCTCGGGTGTCGATGCTGTAGTGGCGCAAACCTGCTGCCGTCATTAGTGCAGTGACTCTTTCCAGCTGGCGAATATCGGTACGTGCCCCATGCTCAAGTAACAAGGCAACAGATTCAGTATCCCCTGCGCGTGCCGCGCGCATCAAGGGAGTGGCACCAGTGGTCAGGGTTAAATCCATGCCACGGTCATCCACTACATTACGATGTGGCGGTAATAATTTTAGTTGCGCATTGGGGTTGGCGCCTTTTTCAAGCAACAGGGCAACCAGCTCGGCCGGGAGTGTGTCATCAGTTGATTGTCGGTCAGGTCTGCCACCAGTAGGCAAAGTTTTATAATCAATCACTGAATACAGCGGTGTGCGTCCATACCTGTCCCATTTATTGATGTCAGCTTCCTGTTCAATCAGGTATTTTGCAATATCAAATCTTGCATTGAGCATTGCCATTAACAGAGGCGTGATTTCATCGGGATCCGGCATGTTGATATCGGCACCGGCTTCCAGCAGGGCCATAACACATAGCAGGCAGCCTTCTCGAGCGGCAAACAACATGGGGGTGAGGCCGCCAGCAGGTAGATATTTTGAACGGGGGAAAACAGTCGTCTGCCGTTTCCAGTCATTGATGCGAGCGCGGGCGTTGGGGTCTGCACCATAACTGCTTAACAGACGAATCATTTCTGGACGGCCCCGTGCGGCCGCCCACATCAATGCGTTTTGTGCTTTCCAGTTTTCCCTTAAATCCGGATTGGCGCCATGCTCAAGCAGTATTTTTGCGGCCTCAATATTTTCCGTACGCGCCAATACCATCAATGCCGTTTGCCCCTCAGGATTACTTGCATCCGGATCGGCACCTGCTGTCAGCAACATTTCAATCACGGCAGGGTTACCTGTAATTGCCGCCTCGCCCAAAGGTGAAGCACCATATTTATTGGTAGTGTCTACATTTGCCCCTGCGGCGATTAATGCAGCGACCAGTTCCGACTGATCATTGAAGACAGCCCAGTGCAAAACCGTGGTTTCGGTATTGTCACTGGTATTAACATTGTCATTGTTGATAAGGGACAAGGCAGTGGATGCATCACCTGCTTTTGCGGCATCAAGTAAATCATCGGCTTGCGCAGGCAGGGAGTTGCACATTGCGAGCAAAATTATGAGGCGGAAAATTTTCATCATGTTTATTTTTATACTTCGCTGATTTCACCGGTGCTGTCGCCCAGGGAATCGACTGGCACTCCGGCACGTTGCAGTAGGGTTAGTACCAGATTGGAAATTGGAGTCCCGACCGGGTAGCGCACATGCTGGCCGCCAGAGAGAGCCCCGGCACCGCCGCCAAGTACTGCCAAAGGTAAATCAATATGGCTGTGCGAATTACTGTTACTCATATTGCTGCCATAGAGCATGATGCTGTGATCCAGCATACTGCCGTCCCCGTCGGGCATATTGGCCAGTTTGTCGAGAAATTTTGCATACACTTCGGTATGCCAGGTTTGCACTTGCGCCAGTCGCTCCAGCTTTTGTGGATTTTCCTGATGATGGGACAGCGGGTGAAAGGCTTCAGCGACACCGATGTGGTTGTAGGTTAAATCACTGACTTCTGCGGCCATCATAAAGGTATAGATATTGGTCATATTGGCTTCCAGTGCCAGACCAATCATGTCAAACATGAGATTGATATGGTCAGGGAAGTTACGCGGGATGCCTGCAGGTGCATCTGGTAGCACCATGTGGGATAAATCCTGTTTTTCTATATTCTGAACGCGTCGTTCTACTTCACGCACACTGTCCAGATAGGTGTCGATACGTTGCGCATCGCGAGCACCCACTTTTTGTTTCAATGTTGCCGCTTCACCAGTGACTACATCCAGCATACTGGTAAATTGCTGGGACAGCAGCATTCTCTCTTCTACCGTATCGCCCTGGCCAAACAGTTTCTGGAACAGTTTGCGGGGGTTAAATTCCATAGGTAATGGCTGAGTAGGCGTACGTACTGAAATAGTGGTTGAGAAGGTGCAGCCATAGCCACTGTCGCAAGCAGCAGCGCCACCGCTTTCTTCCGTGGCCACCTCGATAGAAGGTAGCGGTGTATTTTGGCCTATATGCCGGGCCGCAATCTGGTCTGCAGTAATTCCGCCAAGTGGCTCATGACTACGGCGCGGTGAGACACTACTCAACCAGGTGCCAGGTGTAATAGCATGAACAGGCCCATTGGCAGTGGCATTATCAAGGCCAGAAACAATTGAGAGTTGGTCCCGGTAGGGCTCAAGTGGCTTGAGAATCTGATTGAGTTCAAAGTCTCTTCCTGTTGTATCAGGCGCCCATTTGCCTGCCACGGCGCCATGGGGCAGGTAAATAAATCCGAGGCGAGGGGCAGGGTTGGCAGCCGTCTGTGCCAGAGCTGTTGCCGCTGGAATCATGGCATCAAGCAAGGGCAGGGCAATACTGGAGCCCATGCCTCTCAAAACATGGCGGCGCGATAAATATTTTTTGGAAAGAAACATGCTTTCCTCCTGAGCGCTTAAATTAACTATTTATTAGTTATCTATTAACTGTCTATTACTATCATTTGACTATTCTGCTGCCAGAACCTGTTCGTTATCGACTACTGTCTGATACCGAAAAGCTTCACTATTTACAATGCCTTCCACAATGGAGTAGAAGCGATAATCATTCTCCTGAGCTTGAGTGACGATACGACGCACAGTGGGCATATCAAAATAAGCAATACGTCGGCCCAGGGCAAAAGTCATCAGTTTTTCCGTCAGTGTCTGCACCAGCAAGTCAGGTCTGCTTTTAAGTGCCTGACTCAATTCAACGGGATTGTTCACCGACGTACCATCAACCAGCTCACCGCTGGAATCAATTAATTCGCCTGCATCAATGTCTTTTTCGCGCCAACGTCCCACGGCATCAAAATTTTCCAGGGCAAAGCCCAGAGGATCCATGAGGCCGTGGCAACCATTACAGTTGGGATTGGCGCGGTGGGTCTCCAGGCGTTCGCGCACAGTGCGCGCCGGCGAGCCGGCTTCGTTTTCCGGAAACGCCTCAACATCAGGCGGGGGATTTGCCGGTGGCGTGCCGGTCAGATAGCTGAGAATCCAGGCGCCGCGCAATACTGGAGCTGTGCGATTGGGATATGAGGTCACCATAAGTACCGCGGCCTTGCCCAACAGTCCATGACGACTGGGATTATCCAGTGTGACTTCACGGAATCTGTCACCCTGAACATTCGGGATATCATAGTGCAGGGCAAGACGCTCATTGATGTAGCTGGTTGGTGAGGACAGCAGTTCCAATACATTACGATTGCCGAGCAATATATGGCTCAAAAATAATTCAACTTCCTGCTGCGCTGCGTTGCGCAATTCCTTATCAACGTTCGGAAATAACAGGGGGTCAGGATTGAAGCCCTCCAGTTCCTGTAATTCCAGCCACTGGCGTGCGAAATTATTAACCAGGGCTTCAGCCCTGGGATCGGCCAGCATACGATGAACCTGATTATTCATTACATCGGAGTCGCTCAAGCGGCCTTGTTCAGCCAGAGAAAGTAACTCTTCATCCGGCAGTCTGCTCCATAAAAAGAAGGACAGGCGCGAAGCCAGTGCATAGTCATCCAATGGGAAAGTCATGCCCACTGGCAAATCAGCAGGAGGGGGTTCTGCCCGATAGAGAAATTTCGGGCTGACCAGAATCGGTAGCAGACCAGTGCGAATGCCCAGATTAAAATCGGCCAGCTCGCGTCCACGTCGATAGAACTCCATTGCTATATCCAGCTCGCCAGTTTGCAGTGGTCGACGGAAGGCGCGGGCGGCAATAGTGCCCAGTATCTGTTCAGCGCAGGCAGCCTCCTGACTGGAACTGACAGGCTGACAAATAAAGATTTTTTGCCGGCTTGCGGTGTTGCCAATGCCGGAAATCTCGATCGGGCCGGCTACTTCAAGGCGCCGTGGCGACATGATGCGACTGTCGCCGCCGCCAGGCGTGAATGGATAAAAAATATCATCGGCTTCAACCAGTGAACGCGCCATAAATGTCAGTGCCACTTTATGCTGACCGGCACTTACCGGAATCATGATGCCCTGCAATGCAGAATTAAGTTCAGCGATGGCCGGTGCCAGTTGCTGGTCAACCTCTCTCATGTCGGCATCACCACCGACATCATGGGACCAGACTTCTTCGTCATCGATAAATAACAGTACCTTGTGTCTGTATTCCAGGCCGGGGGTATAGTCACCCGTGACCAGTCCATCTACTTTGAATTCATACACGCCATCCAGCGGGAAATAATGATCAGCAACAATGCCACCACGAGTCCCTAATGGCATACGCGAATCATGCCGGGACTGATTTACTTCACCTTCCGAGTAATAGGAGCTTACTTCGGCTTTGCCAGCGGGATCACCAACCGCCATGGCGGCGACCGTGCGGGCAGCAGAAACATATTGATCAACAAATGAGGGCGTTTCACTGAGGACGCTGGCGATATTGTCGAAACCGTCACTCATGTCATCTCGGGGCAGTAAATCTGCGGCATTAATCTCCAGGTCAAACAGGTCTTCGATGACATTCTGGTATTCCGTGCGATTAAGTCTGCGCATGTCGACATAACCGGGGATGACATTCGGCTGCCCATCAAGTTTACCTTCAAGCCAGCTGACCAGATTTATATAGTCATTTTCTCCGGGTTTATCCTGGCCTGGAGGTGGCATCATGCGCCCGCGCAGTTTGCGCACTATTTTTTCAAAAACTTCTGGTTCCTGACTGATGGAGTCAGCATCGAATAGTTCCAGGGATAGCTCCCCGGCCCAGTCTTCAGAATTGTGGCAATCGTTGCAGAATTGATCGAGCACTGCCCAATGGCTCTCATCCTCAGCGGCGAGAAGGCTCGGGGCTGTAGTGACTATTAGTAAGAAGCATGAGAGGGCGTAGAGCTTTTTCATACGAAATAAACATCCCGGGTGTAGCGAATATGATTTACCAGTCCTTTCCAGACTTGCAGCAGAAATAGTTCAGGGTCGCCACGGTCGGCGTTATAAGCCTGTGTCGGATTGGTCGTCAAAAACTCCTCAAAGCTTTTTGCTTCAGAATAGGCAATTTCCACCTTAGCCAGAATATCCTGGCACATATCGCGCTGCGCTATTACGGCGCTGCGGCGCTGCGGCTCGCCATTTGCTGGAATGATAAGGGTCTGTTCTTCAGCCAGAGCAAGAATGGCTTCACTGGCATCGAGCATGCCGCCAATCCAGCCGCCGGTACTGTAGTCAATCACTGGCCAGCTATTTACAGCTAGCAAGTCGCTCACTACCAGGATATTAGCACTACGGAAAAACACATAAATATCCCCGTCGGTATGCGCCCTGGGTAGCACGCCAAGTTCGACAGTTTCAATGCCGGTTTCAATCGCATCAGTTTCATAGAAGGTGCGGGTGGGCAGGGCATGTTCAGGTCTTGGTGTGTAGTGTCGGTTCTCCCAGTCTACAGTGAAGGTATTGCTCATCCACAGACGCGTATTTTCATGAGCAATAATTTCTGTGAGTGTAGAGCCGACGATTTCGTTTAGAGCGCTGTGTTCATGGCGCCAATTGGTATTGATCAGGGTTTTGATAGTGCCGGTAGTCGAGAGGGTACTTGCTTCATTAAAAAGCTGTTCACTAAATTCCGCAGCACCGCCATCGGTAAGAAGGAGGCCCTCAGGGGTGCTAAGTGCAACTATATTAGTACCAGCACCGGTTAGCAGAAACAGGTTTTCAGCGAGGGTACGGATCTCAAGATTAATGGCTTGTGCCGCCTGGGCAAATCCAGGCAAGGGGCTTGTTTCCAGCACTGCCCCGAGGGCCGTTAACTGTAACAATTTGCGCCGCTTCAGTGACGGCTGACTACTTGTTCGATGCCTGGTGTTTAATGACAATGCCATAGTAGGGTGCTGATATTTCAAAAAAAGAAAAGTCATAATTACTGGCAAGGAAATATGCCGGTAATCGATATTCATAAGTTAACCAATCAAGCCGAAAAATGCTATCAATTGATAAGTTTATACTTCGTTTATGAGTGAACGCCTTTGGCTGCGACATCAGCAAAATTCTATCCCTTTATCAATACCTAGGGTTTGTTATAGGATTACAGAGCTAAATTTTTCTGGAGTAGATATGAGAAGCATTCAATACAAGTCTGTACCACGGGTTTTCGGAATTTCCATTTTTCTGCTATCACTTATTAATTTGAATGGCGCTGTTGCTGCAGATCTTCCAGCCTTTGAAGATCTGCCTGACTGGAGCGGTACCTGGTCGCGTCGTGGTGGTACTGTTTTTGATCGTGGTACCTGGACCCTGAATGGTCAACCTGCCGATCCGGCTACACCGGGGGCTGGAGTCAGTGGTCTGGGAACCCGGGCACATCCTCCTTATAACGATGAATGGGAATCCATTTATCAGGAGCACCTGGCGCTGCGCGATGCAGGACTTTTTCCAGATCCTTTAACACGGTGTATTTCACATGGATTCCCGCGCATCTTTAACGCCTTGGCTCCTGTAGAGTTTGTCGTGCGTCCAGAACAGACCTGGATTCTTGCGGAACATACCCGTGCCACCATGCGTATTTATACCGACGGAACACAGCATCCTCCGGTTGAGCAACGCTGGCATAATTTTTATGGCCATTCTGTGGGTCATTGGGAAGGAGAGTCCTCAGCGGGTAATCAGACGCTGGTGTTTAGTACCGTGGCGCTAAAAAGCTGGCGCGATGGGGACAGTGTGCTGGATCGCAGTGGTCTTGTGTTAAGCGACCAGGCACATGCTACTACCCGTATACGACGGACACAGGAAAATGGCGAAGAGTTGTTACTGGTGGAGATTACTCTGGAAGATCCGCTGGCCTTGACTGAGCCCTGGGTAGTGGAAAAACGCTTTTACAAGGATGTTGGCAACACGCGCATTTTTGACTACGAATGTAATGAATATAATCGCGCTATTGTTGATGACCAGGGGCGCAGCCTGATACTGGATGAAGACGGCAAAGTGCTTAACTATTAATCAGTTTGAAAATAATTAAAAGATATTCCTTGAGGGTTATCAGAATGAAAAGTTTGTTGAAAATTACAGGTTCCGTCGCAGTAGCAACATTGATGCTGATGGGGTGGCAGGTATCTTTTGCCCATCATTCCACAGTGGGTCAGATCGAAGAAGAATCCATTGAAATTTCAGGTGTGGTGAAGGAGTTTCAGTTCAAGAACCCGCATTCCTGGATACAGGTGATGGTGGCAGATGAGAATGGTGATCAGGTCGAATGGAGCGTGGAATGGCTGATTCCCAATATTCTTATGCGTCAGGGTTATAACCCGTCAACCTTTAAAGCTGGCGATGAAGTAAAAGTGCGTATGCGTCAACATGTCAGCGGCTCGCCAATGGGAGAGTTCGATGGCGCGGTGAAAGCGGACGGCAGCATTGTTGGTCGTTGGGACTAATTGCTGAAACATTCTTGATTCATGACGATGAATAGTTTTCTGGCAGTATTTTATTTACTGCCAGGGAAGAGGGATTAGATTCAGCGTCTCAAGATGTCCTTCAACAGGCGTGTCCCCAGGTTCAATTTCATTCCTGGATAAAATAAAAGAGATGACTTCGGCATACTGTTGCATCGGCATGGACATGACATTGTCCGGCGGCATCTTTTCGTAGGTATTTTGTACCAGCGCTCCCAGCGTTTTTCCTTTCCAGGTGTTTTTAAAAAAACTGCCGCGCAACGGGGTGCCAAATTGGCCATTACTTAAGCGGCTACCATGGCAGATCTGGCAGGTTTCCTTATAGATTGCTTCACCATTAGCAACTTGCTCTGCAGTAAATTCAATGCTCTCCTGAGCCAGAACTGATTGCCCAAGCAGAATTGGCACTGTCAGTGTAAGCATGAAAAGGTTTGTCAGGGACTTAAAGAAATTACTGCGACTGCTCATCAAGGAAGTTTCCGGATTTTCAAAACAGGCAATGGTAATCAAGCGTGCCGCAAAAAACCACTATGAAAAAAGTGCTTAAGCTGCTGAAAGCTTTTTTTTCCTGAAAAGTGGAGAAACCAGACGTCGCCAGGCCAGCGCAAGTCCGGTCCAGACCATGAATATACTGGTTAATGAAACCAGGCCGGCAATGGTTTGCCCCCAAAGGCCTAATACCTCACCAGTGTGCAGATAACGCACAATGGAGCGCGTTTGGCGTCCTGGCGACTGGCTGGAGAAAGGCTGCCAGGCAGCGATATCACCACTTTCCCTGTCCAGAACCATGTTATGACGTCGATGGGGTTGGCCTCCGTTGCCCTGATCAATAGCAAGGTTTATCGTTGGACTGTTTCCGCGGGGAAGACCCAGGCTGATTTGTCGCCATTTGTCTCCGGAAGAGTCCAGGTAGTGTGCAGCATTGGCATAGAGTGCCTGCAGTGACAGGTAATCAGCTTGTTTCGCTGGTAGAGATCCTGTTGCTTGATTGGCACTATTTATTGCAGATGTTATAGCTGGTGCTGGCGCTGCACCGCGCCTTGGGACTTCTTCACCATAAACCTGATACACCAGATTATTGGCCCAGGGATAGTAGAAAACACTGGCAGTTGCCACGACGAATATCAGGGGAATCGCTGACCAGAAACCCATCACATGGTGCCAGTTGAAATCCCTGGCCTTGCTTTTACCTGCCGTATTACGGAACAGAAAACGTATTCTGAATGCGCCCCAGGTCCAGATTTTCGGGAACCACAAATAAAAGCCGCTGAAGATTAAAAACAGGAAGATTAGATTGCTGGCGCCGGTAATGGCTCGTGCGGTGCTGCGCTTCTCGCCGCTCAAATTAAACCAGCGATGAATGCCGGTAATAGTACTAAAAAAATGTTCCAGCGATTCACTGCCCGTTTCCATTGCTTCTCCTGTCAGGGGATTCAGGCTAAATCCTCCACTTCTGCCAGCTGAAAATGTCACCGGGGCACCAGGATCATTAGTGATCACAATGGAGGTAGGGAAGGAGTCCGGGTATTCTGTTTTAGCGATAAAAAACAGTTGATCGAGAGTTAGTCGTTCTTGTCCCTGTATGTCTGAAAGGAAGTCACTTTGCTCGGCCCATGCCAGAATCTGCCTTTCATAGGTGAGCAGGACACCGGTCACGGACATCATCAGGATGACCAGACCGGCAAGAACACCTGAAACCAGATGTGACCAAAAAAACACTTTTCGGAACATTGAGTAGCAACGGCTTATTAAGGAAATGCAATTAAGAATGTTATTCTAAATGATAACCATTATCAAATGAAAGCAGGCATAGAGAGTAAGAGACAAAGGACTAGAGACACGAGACACGAGACACGAGACACGAGACACGAGGCAAGGAAAAGAAGCTTACCCTTGGTTGCTGTTTAGTAGGTAAGGTTCTGGGCCTTGGTTTCCAGAGCCAGGGTATAGCGGTTTATCCACCAGGTGATAATCAGACCAGAGAGCAGGTTGCCAATCGCAGCGCCAATGAACAAGCCGGGAATACCGGCAATATTTTCACCGAGTAAGGCCAGCGGCAC
Organism: Gammaproteobacteria bacterium; assembly: GCA_018698975.1. GTDB lineage: Bacteria > Pseudomonadota > Gammaproteobacteria > Pseudomonadales > Pseudohongiellaceae > Eutrophocola. The sequence goes on along the minus strand of JABIPQ010000142.1, from coordinate 11,084 downwards.
ATAAAAAATGAAAAAGCGCATTAGGCTGGTGAGCAATGCATTACGTGGAGCATGTAAGGCATTAAAGCTGGAGGCACTAAGAACGACGATGCCCTGGAAAGCATAGCTGGCAGGCAAAATGCGCAATACAGTGACGATGATGTCGATAACTTCCGCTTCGGAAGAAAAAATACGCGCGATCCAGGGCGCACTCAACGCGACAACGGCATATAAAATAAATTGTAAAACCAGAACGAATTGCAGAGAAAGTTTCAAACCCTGTCTCACCCGGCCTATGGCATTGGCACCAAAATTCTGACTGATAAACGGGGGTAAGCTCATGGACATACCCAGCACAACAATCATCACCAGTGCTTCCATACGCATGACTACCCCAAAGCCTGCCACAGCCTGGGCACCATATTGGGCCAGAGTCGCGGTTATAACGGCTGTCGCCAGTGGCGTAATCATGTTGGCAAGAGCTGCCGGCAAGGTAATTCTTAACAGGCGTGCCCAATCATTAATGAGTTTTTGCAGACCCGGCCAGATAAATTTAAAGATCTGTTCCTTAACAGCCAGGAAATACCAGATAAACACATTGGAAAAAATCCAGGTAATTACAGTCGCAATAGCCGCCCCGCGAATACCGAAGGCAGGTATCGGACCGAAACCAAAAATCAGCATGGGGTCCAGGATAGCGTTCAATGCTGCGCCCAACATCATCAGGCGCCCCTGAAGGCTGGAGTTGCCGCTGGCCCGCATGACGGCAGTACCGGCGAACTGGATCAGCAGGAAGGGAATACCCAGATACCAGAAAGACATAAACTGCCTGATCAGCACCAGTGTCTCTTCATCGGCGCCCAGCAAGGTAAAAACAGCATCTATGCTCAACAAGGCAGGAATGATCAGGCATACGCCCAGCAGTAATCCGAAGACTACCGCTGCAAATGTCATTTCGGTGGCGTTCTCAAGGTTCCTGGCGCCAATGGCCCTGGCCACCATGGCGGAGGTGCCAATACCCAGTCCGACGCCTAGATACATAATCATAATTGTCGGGGGGAAGGTAAATCCGAGGGCGGCTAGTTCGCGGGTACCCAGCAGACTGACAAACCAGGTATCTGCCAGATAATAAAGGATAGTGGCGATGGCACCAATAACAGTGGGTACCGATGTTTTATACAGAGTCAGACCGACAGGATCCTGAAGCAGGTCAGGTTTTTTTGATTTTGGTAAATCGCCTGTTGTGGGTGGGCTGGACAATGAAAGCGCCTGTTCGTATAAATAGATGTAAGTTGCTGAAAATAAATTTGCGAATCTCCAGCAGAGTCCGCTCTCTGCACAATAGCAGAATCATTGACTCAACAGGGATTTATTCCGTCTAAAAATTAGCTCTGACTCCAATCATATATTTCCCATATATTTACCATTTATTTCCCCATTTATTGGCGGAATCAGGCCGGGATTTCGCCATCCACAATAGTGCGAATCATTTCCCTGCGGTAACCATCGTAATCGTTGAACGCTTTATGCAGGCACAAGCGGTTATCCCATATCACCAGCATGTTTGGCTCCCAGCGCAAGCGGCAATTAAACTCTTCGCGGGTAGCATGCCAACCAAGAAAATCAATGATGGGTTTGGATTCTTCCTGTGTCATTCCTTCAATGCCCATGCTGTAGGAACAGTCGCAATAAAGACTTTTCTTGCCGGTGACAGGATGAGTGCGCACCAGGGGGTGAAAATTACCCTTCACCATGTTTTGCTGATCCATGGTCAATTCAATTTCACCAACACTCAGATCATTTAATTCAGGTTTTGCTTTGCTGACATTTTGCAGAACCCAGGCAGCGGACATGTGAACTCTTAAATCACTGATCACCTTTTTCATTTTGTCACTGAGAAGATCATAGGCAAGTTCGGCATTACTCCACCAGGTATCACCGCCATAGGGGGGGATATCAAGTGATTGTAATAAGCTGACTGCCGGCGGTCTTTCCAGGAAAGGGGAGTCAGTATGCCAGCCATCACCAAAAATCCAGTCTACCACGGTGCTGGCTTCTTTGATCAAACGCTGCACATTGGGATGACCTTCAATGCCGTTTGTGTAGGCATCGGTGCCAAAATCACCAAATTTGAGGGTTAATGCTTCCTGGTCCTCAATAGTCATATTGGTTTGGCCACGAAAATAGATCATTTTGTAGCGATACAACGCATCCTTGACCTGTTCAAATTGCTCATCGGTAATATTGGCAATATCGACATCCAGAATTTCGGCACCCATTGCGCTTGCCAGGGGCCGTGTCTTGATGGCGGTATAGCCATTTTTTGCATCATCATAATATTCGGGCGGGTAGAATTGCATGTCTTGTCCTTATCACTTTTTTATCTGGATGTTATTCTTCTGGGGTGGATAATACACAAGCAAATGCTGGATTTGTATTATTGCCTTTACTGAGATTTGTTTAAGATCAAATTAGGGGTTGAAACTGGATGCATAAAGCTACCGAGCTCTGTGTAGGACATTGTTGATAAATCTGAAAATATTCCAACAGAGATGGAAAAGATTATGAAAAAAGTATTGATAGGCTTGGTTGTAGTGCTTGTTTTAATTGGGGGTGGCGTATTTCTGCTATTCAGCAATCTGGACAAGATTGTTGAAACCAGTATAGAAACAGCTGGAACCAATACTCTGGGTTCCCAGGTTGAAGTGGGCAGTGTGGCGATGGACCTTATTGGTGGCACCGCTTCAATTTATGACTTCAGTATTGCCAACCCCGCAGGCTTTAGCAATGCTGAAATGGTGAGCTTTGATGAATTGACTGTCAGTATTAATCTGCAGAATACCAATAGCGAAAACATTCATATCAATAGCGTGGTGGCGCGCAGTCCTCATGTACTTTATGAATCAACTGATGGTAACGCCAACATGGATGTGGTCAGTGCCCGTTTTGCAAGTGAAGAGGGTGCTGGTGCTCAAAGTGCTGATTCAAACCAGATTATGCTGGTGATAGACAGCATCCTGATCGAAGATATTCAGGGGACTCTGGTGTCAGATAAATTGCCAAATCCGCTTGAGGTTAGTCTCGGTGACGTGATTTTAAGTAATCTTGAAGGCACTCCCGAAGAATTGGCGGAACAGATAATGGGTCCGGTTACAGCCCAGGTTGGCGCGGCCGCTGCGCAGGCGCTTGTTCAGCAAATAACAGATTTATTGGGTAATGCAGATGTCATTAATGAACAGGTTCAGGAAGCCCGTGATCGCGTTCAGGATATCAGTGATCAGGCTGCAGAAGCTCTGGAAAGTGTTGGTAATTTGTTTAACAGAGACTAGTTTTTATGATGTTCAAGCTGATGAGCTGGTCAGCGCATCAGCTTGGATAAGCATAAACAAGAGTTCAGTTTTCTATGTAAGTTTATCCTTATGCTCTTCCTGAAAAGTAATAAAATAATCCAGTGAGCCAGGGTTAGACATCGCATCCCGATTGGCGGCTTTGGAGACATCCTTGCCCATCAGTATTTTTCGAATGGGCACTTCCATTTTCTTGCCGGTCAAGGTGTAGGGAATTTCTTCTACCTGATAGATATCGTCTGGAATATGTCGTGGGGTATAGTCCGTGCGCAGTTTCTGGCAAATTTTTTGTTTCAGTGAATCGTCCAGAACTTTGCCTTCTGGCAGTTTTACGAAAAGCGGCATAAAAAACTGCTCCCCTGGCAAATCCAGGTTAACGATGATGGAATCTTCCACTTCGTCCATACCATCCACTGCCCGATAAATTTCTGAAGTACCGATGCGAACACCATAGCGGTTAAGCGTGGCATCGGAGCGTCCAAGAACAAAGCAGCCATCTTCATCATTTATCATGAAGTAATCGCCTTGACGCCAGATACCGGGATAGTCTTCGAAGTAGGTTTCCTTATAGCGCTCATTGCCTTCATCGTGCCAGAAATAAATCGGCATGGAGGGCATCGGTTGCGTCACCACAAATTCACCCACTTCATTAATCAGTGATTTACCCGCTTCATCAAAAGCCTGCAGGTCAACCCCCAGATGAGGCATTTGAATGACACCCGCTTTCACCGGAAGTCCAGGCATGGGGCCGTTGAAGCCAGAGCAGATATCGGTGCCACCACTTCCAGGAGCAACATAGAGGTCACTTTTCACATTGTCATAAAACCACTTGGTGCATTCTGCCGAGACAACCGATCCTGCCAGCATGATGGACTCAAGTTTTTTAAAGGCGAATTTGTCTTTTGGCACAATGCCCATGTTTTCCTGCATCTGCTGCAGTGTTGGGCTGGCACCGAACAATGCCGCACCTGCATCATCGGCAAGCTTCCACAGGGCATCTGGTTCAGGATAAGTTGGGTTGCCGTCATACAGAATTGGCACTGCGCCAAAAAGCATGGAGCCAACCACAAAATTCCACATCATCCAGCCTGTTGTTGTAAAAAAGAACAGGCGATCTTCAGGTTTCAGGTTGTAATGCAGAACACCAAGTTTATGCTGCTCGAGAAGGATGCCGCCATGACTATGCACGATGGCTTTTGGTAAACCTGTAGTTCCTGAAGAGAATAAAACCCACAAAGGTTGATCAAAAGGGACTTGTTCAAATTCAAACTCATCAGCAGAAACAGGCGGCTGATCCAGTAAGTCATTCCAGAAAATAGCATTCTCCACGGGAGGACTTGAATCGTCAGGGTTCAAATAAGGAAAATAAATTACCTTCTCGATACTCGGCAGAGTTTCAATAATATTTTTGACCTCAGCTTTGCGATCAAACGCTTTACCTTTGTAATGATAACCATCAACGCAGAACAGGACTTTGGGCTCTATCTGCGACAGGCGGTCCAACACACTGTGTGTGCCGAAATCCGGTGAGCAGGACGACCAGATTGCACCAATGCTGCTACAGGCCAGCAGTGCGGTAACAGCCTGGGGAATATTGGTCATGTAGGAGCCGATGCGGTCTCCAGGCTTAACGCCCATTTTGCGCAATTGGGTAGCAAGGACACGCACACTATTTGCCAGCTCTGACCATCCAAGTTCATGCAGTACATGGTCTTCATTGGCGTAAAGCAGGGCAGTTTTTCCGGGCTTTTCATTGCGCAGTATATGCTGCGCGTAATTAAGTTTTGATCCCGGGAACCATTCGGCGCCAGGCATGGTGCGTTTACCAAGAACAGCACTGGGGGGTGTTGACGCCTCAATATTGAAGTAGTCCCAGATCGACTGCCAAAAATCATCCAGATGGTCGATAGACCAGCGTCTTAACTGGTGCAAATCGTCAAATTCAAGGTTGCGGTTCGCTTTCAGCCATTGTTGGTAAGAATGAAGGTTGGTTTGTTCAATCCACTCCTGGGAAGGCTCCCAGAGTATTTCGCCTACAGTAACCATAGAAACATCAGTCCTGTTTGTTATCATTGTCCGGTAACCGGAATTATCCGGTTTTTTAAAGGCGCCAATATTATCACTCTCACTGGACAGGGTCATTACCAATCCGGTTAATTACTACCTGTTTCCCCGCAAAGGAATTACTATGCGTCTTCGCCATTGTTCAGGCTGCTCCCGGTGCTGGCAGTCTGTTAAGTAGAAAGTGGAAAGTGGAAAGTGGAAAGTGGAAAGTGGAAAAAGTCAGGAGTCTTAGCAGTAGATGAATAAGAAGTGGATGCATTATACCGTGGGGACCTTTTTGGTGTTGTTACTGGTTGTGGGTTTGACCCTGATCATTCGAACGGTCAATTCTGATTTGCAGATTCCGGATCTGGATAATGCGCTGGCTGAAAGAGGTCTGGAATTGGCCAAGTCCAATGGCTGTGTGGCATGCCACAGTCTGGATGGTGGTGTTGGCATTGGCCCCACGTGGCTGGGTATGTATGGCAAGACCGAAACCCTGGTTGATGGCTCTACTGTTGTAGTGGATGAAGACTATATTATTGAATCTATATTACGGCCGGATGCCAAACAGGTTGAGGGTTATGAAAAGGTGATGGTGCGCTCCTTTCTGTCCGGGGAAGAATTGCAGGCATTGGTAGAATTTACCCGTCAGTTAGCTGAGCAGTGATCCTGATTTAAGCAAAAACAGGGGAGCAGGGTTTGAATATGCAGAAGAAAATTCTACAAAGCATGTTGATTGGACTTGTTTGCATAACTCTGGCTGCCTGTGAGCAGGAAAACGATGAGGAAGCACTGAGCAGGCAAACTTTCCTGGCACATCGACAGGACGCGCTCGATACTTTTAATGCATGTGAGCGCAATGCGACAACCGCGCTGGCTTCACTGGTCGCGGCGAGTCGGTGTTCGATTTTCCAGGTTCCTGAAAATTATGAGGCCATTGATGCCAGGCAAATAGATTTAAAAGTCATGGTGATTCCGGCCCTGAATGACCTTCCGGAAGCAGACCCCTTATTTTTACTTGCTGGTGGACCAGGCCAGGCGGCGACCGATCTGGTTCAGGTAGCCCAGATATTTTCACGTGTGCGTACTGACAGGGATATTGTGCTGGTGGATCAACGCGGCACCGGGGAGCTAAGCCCCTTCGATTGCCAGATGGACGAAGAGCAGGCGCAGGAAATCGAAGCGCTGGACCCTGAGTTCGAAGAAATCATCGAGCTGCAATTGCAAATTTTGCGTGACTGCCTGCAAACAATGGAGGCCAGTGCTGAGTTTTACACTACCGATATCGCAATGCGTGATCTTGATGCCATCAGGCAATATCTGGGTTATTCGCAACTCAATCTCTGGGGTGCTTCCTATGGTTCCCGCGCGGCACTGGCTTATCTCCAGGCCTATCCTGAATTTACCCGTGCAGTGATTATTGATGCTATCGCACCGCCAGTAATTTCCTTACCTCTTTATAACGAACGCGATGCCAGTGCCTCTCTGCAAAAAATTCTTGATGACTGTGCCGGAAATGATGTGTGCAGCACTGCCTATCCTGAGCTGTCTGAGCATTATCAGCAGTTGATAGAGAGACTGGCAATTCCGCAAGCGCTTACCGTTGTAGATGACAGTGATTTCAGCAGCATTGAGACTACACTTTCAGATTTCGAATTTCTCAGTGTTCTGCGTCAGGTGCTTTACAGTCGCGAAGCTCAGCGCCTCATACCGCTAATTATTGAGCAGGCATGGCAAGGAAACTTCAAGCCAGTACTTGCCCTGTCTTCGCAATATAGCGAAGACCAGATCAATCAAGGGATGTTTTTGTCGGTGATCTGTAATGAAGATTACCCATTAATAGATGCTGCCTTGCTGGCAGCAAAATCGGATAGTGAATATCTGATTCAGTCTGAAATGTTCAATCGATTTGTCTATGAAGCCTGCGCTATCTGGCCAAAACGAGAGCTTGATCAGGGATATTTTGAAGCCGTCACTGAAGATAAACCAGTACTGATTTTTTCTGGCGCACTGGACCCTATTACGCCACCACAATGGGGTGAACTGGTTCATGATGCTTTACCCAACTCAATGCATTTTGTCCTGGAAGGCTTTGCCCACGGGACACCTTTTACTCAGTGCACCTCAGTAATGATGAATAATTTTATTGAGCTTGGTGATTTTTCAGAACTCGAGTCTGATTGTATTGCGCAGTTCAAAAGGCGCCCGTTTTTTGTAAGCCCTGGCGGGAGCTCTCTGACTAATGATTGAAGTTCAGAATCTGACAAAAAGTTTCAAAGACCTGGTGGCAGTTGATGGCGTCGGATTTCATGCGCGCAACGGCGCTATCACAGGTTTGCTGGGGCATAACGGGGCGGGGAAATCGACCACATTGCGAATTCTTTATGGCTTGTTAAAGGCAGATAAGGGCAGGGCCATGGTAGATGGCATTGATGTTATGACTGAGCCCTTGAAAGCCCAGGCTGAAATCGGGGTTATGACTGATGCCCATGGACTTAATCCGCGCCTGACTGCCAGAGAGCACATTGAATATTTTGCCCGCTTACGCAAAATGGAAAAGACTGAAATTCAACGACGCATAGATGAGCTGATCGTAACTCTGGACATGAGTGAAATCGCTGATCGTCGGGCTGAAGGTTTTTCCCAGGGTGAAAAAATGAAAGTTTGTCTGTCCCGTTCTCTGGTTCACGATCCGCAAAACCTGATCATGGATGAACCTACCAACGGTCTGGATGTTATGACCACGCGCAGTGTCAGAAGTATTTTGCACAAACTTAAAAAAGACAATAAATGTATTTTGCTGTCTTCGCACATCATGCAGGAAATCAGTGCCTTGTGTGATGAAATTATTGTCATCGCAGATGGTAAAGTGCTGATGCAAGGCACCCTGGATGAGCTGGCACGCAGGACCAATGAAAGTGATCTGGAAGAAGCTTTCATGAAAATCACGAGGCAAGGATGATGTGGTCGATCATTACCAGAAAAGAACTCAAGGATGCACTCAGAGATCGACGTGCACTGGGCGCCTTGCTGCTGTTTCCCATTCTGGGGCCAGTGATGATTTATTTCATGTTCAATATGATTATCGATATTGCAGAAGAGGCCGGTGAAGTTAGCCTTCCCGTGATTGGGGCGCAGTACGCAAGCGACCTGATCGATTACCTTGAGCAAAATGGCATTGAAATTGAAACAGTAAATTTAAATGCCGCAGCCAATCCAGACAGTGATTTTTACTCCAACGCACAATTGGAAGAAATCAGTGTAGCAATCAGCAGCAGGCGTTTTGATTTTGTTCTGCTGATACCTGAAAAATTTGATGAGTTAATAGGTGCATCCAGAAGCAGCAATATTGAATTACATATGGAAAGCACACGCACTACTGCTGCGCCTAAAATAGGCAGGGTAGACGGTCTTATACAGGCCTGGGGAAGAGAAACAGCCGCACTGCGTTTAATTGCCCGCGGAGTTAATCCTGCTGTAATAGCGCCTGTGAACGTGGTGCGGGTTGATACAGCCAGTCAGCAATCACGGGTGCAAAGCATACTCGGAATGGTGCCATTTTTTGTCATCATGGCAGCTTTTGTTTGCGGTATGGGGGTGGCAGTAGATGTCACTGCGGGAGAGCGTGAGCGTAAATCCCTGGAGCCTTTGCTGGTCAATCCAGTGCCACGCTACACCATTGTGATTGGGAAATGGATGGCAGCAGTAGTGTTTTCTGCTGTAGGTCTGGTGCTGGTAATGATTCTCAATTTTTTCAGCCTGAGCCTGGTACCTCTGGAAGAAGTAGGTATTGTTTTTAATGTTGGCAGCCTGGAAATAATCGGGGTGTTGGTGACTACCTTGCCACTGGCATTGTTTGCACCATCCATTCAGATTTTTGTTGGTATTTTTGCCAAATCATTCAAGGACGCCCAGGCTTATTTATCGTTCATCATGATGCTGCCAATGGCACCATTTTTTTTCAATATGCTTAATACTCAGGATCGAGAATTCTGGATGAACTTTGTGCCCATGTTAGGTCAGCATATGCTGCTTACGGACGTTGTGCGTGGAGAAACGCCAGAGATTATTGATTTCTTACTGGCTGGGCTATCTTTGTTGTTTTATTCATTGCTCTTTGTTTATGGCGCTTCGCAATTGATGAAACGGGAAAGAATTATTTTTTCCTGATTAAGGAAAGTCCTGGTTTGCTGTAATTAGTTATTCAACTGCGGTGTTCTTTTATATGAGCCTTGATATCCACCACTATTTTCATCCCTATCAACAAGGTCAGCGCCAATAATCTCGAATCAAGCGCCAGCACCAGAAAACCACCGAAAATTAATGTCACATGCATCAACATAATCCTGCTGTAGGGTTTGTGCATCTGGTCTTTCAAGCTCAGTTTCAAATATTCCCTGTTGTTAATGAAGTTTTGTTTGAAAGAAAAGCCATGAGAGATTATCAGTGCAAATATTCCAAGCCAGAGGGTTTTAAAAATTGCCAGCACTTCAGGCAAGGTCGACGAAATCCCTTCTGCTTCGATAAACAAACTAAAAATAAACATCAGATGTACAGCCATGAATGCGCCAAAATGTCCGATGAAACAAATGCTGTAGAAAAGTGCAATGCCACCAGAAATGCGCAACATTTTCAGGATATTGAAAAACCCGATAATGGCACTTTCCAGCCAGAACAGTAGCATGATGTCGCCTATATCCCAGTTTTCAATAATGACTCCGGCAAGAGGAACCAGATTGGCAATAACAAGAAAGTAAGTGCTTAGTTTGTTGTTAACGGCGTCAGTGGACTGTTGAATATTGAGTGACTCTGTCGGATTTTCTGTTTTCAACTGATGGGGTAAGGGTTGCTGGTTTTCAAGAATGGCTTCAATTTCTTTGTTGAGTTCCAGAAGAATTGGATGTTCCAATGTGCTGGAAATTTTGCTGATCAGTTCTTTGGCGCTGTCGAGATCAAGGTTTGAACCAAAGCTGACTGGAATATGCAGGTAATCAAAGGTCAAATGATTGCCGCGCCATTTTGCTCCCGTCACTGTGCCGTCCGTGACATAGCGCAGGTGACTGATATAGGCCAGTGGGTTTCTGGTTTCAAAGCCCAGATTAAAAATTTCTATGCGCAAGGTGATGCAATCACTTTCTAAGACGATTGCTTCCCGGGCAAACAACAGTACCAGCAAAATAAGGGCGAGTATTAAAATTGCAGTGGACCAACCCATAGCCCAAAACAAATTGAAAAGAACCGCTGTAAGATCAAACAGATCTTCAATTTCGCTAAAGCCAAAATCCATCAAGAAGAGTGGGAAACTGAAGGCGATGAGAAAAACAGAAATAAAGCTTATAGCGAGCCAATATTTTTTAAAAGGCAGGATTTGTGTGAAAACAAAATCTCCGCTGGCAGGGCGTCTGAAGCCAAAACGAAACTTGGGCTTGTAAGCACCAAGCTTTTTCATGCGTGAGATTGAAGATTCTTTCTGGATCATAGCCTACATCAATTTTTGTTGTAAGTTACAAGGTGCAAGGTACAAGGTACAAAATGCAAGGTACAAGTGGAAAGTATGTAGGAGGGGTTTTAACCCCGAATGAACTCAAATAGAAAAGAGAAAAGATAAATATTGTAGGTCAGAAAAGGACCGCAGGGATGTCATCCGACATGGCGGACAGCGTCCGCCTGATTTAACTCCAGCCTAAATGTGCTGGGGCGGGGGACAGTGAC
>JABIPQ010000141.1 GCA_018698975.1 Gammaproteobacteria bacterium | reverse complement strand
GATACCGATCAGGAGAGTAAATAAAGCTCTCCGACTTATCCGACTTATCCGACTTTACTTGGTGCAGTTTCCTTGAGAAACAAAGCGCAGATCCCTGAAAGAAAAGCACAGATCATGACGTAGTACATCGGTGCCTGCAGCGTGCCCTGGTCTGCAAGCATGCCGGCCAGCCAGGGCGAAGCAAAACCACCTACCAATTCACCAATACAGACCACCAGGCCCATCGATGTCGCTGCCAGCATCGGTGAAACTGTTTCGCCGGGTACAACCCCCATAAATAAGGGGAATGACCCTGTAGCACTCCAGCCTATAAATAATAGCAAGCCCATCATCCACATCGGGCCATCAAAATACAGCGCTGCCAGCGGCGTGATCACACCAATAAAGGTAAACAGAATCATCACCGGTTTACGGCCAATGCTATCGGACCAGGTAGGTACAAGAAAACCGCCCAGCATGGTACTGAAGCCCATCACTGACATTACCCCGCCAGCTTCTTCCGGAGAAAATCCTCGATAATTAGTCAGAAAAACAAACATAAAGGTCAGCGTCACTAAAAACCAGGACACCAGGAATATGGCAATCAGGCAACACACCCGGATGTTATGTTCTTTCAGCATGCTCAGGGCGCTGGGTTTTGTTTGATGATTTTGTTCAACACCAGTTTCAGATGCAGCAACCTTATCGGATCCAGTTTCCTTATTGCTATTGATAGGTTCTTTCATGAATTTCCACACCAGAAATCCGCAAATCAGTCCGGGAATACCGGTCAGAAAAAAAGTGACACGCCAGTCAAATTGAATGGCCAATGCTGTGAGCACAATGGGTGCCAGCGTGGTGCCCAGCAGCGCAGCAAAGACATTCTGCATGATGCCCGCATTCATTCCGCGTCTATGGGGAGAACTTTCGTCATTCATCACAGAGAGGCAAATGGGCAGAAAAGGCCCTTCGGCAATGCCCATGACAATTCTGGCAACTAACAGAAAGCCAAAGGACCCTGCGAAACCGGAAAGTGCCGAGCAAAGGGAAAACACGATAATTGAAAGCAGAATGAATGGTTTGCGTGCCCCCATTCGGTCTGACCAGGCACTAAAAACATAGGCCGAGATTGCCCAGGCCAATGCCAGTGCTGAACTGAGCATTCCCAGCTGGGTATTGCTAAGCCCGAGATCCTCAAGAATGAATGGCGTTAGAACCCCAACGGCATTGCGATCAAAAAAGATTAAACCGAAAGTGAAACCCAGTAAAACAAGGATGCCATTTTCGTATGTCATCCAGGTGCTCTTGTTGCCGGCAGGTGCTGGTGGGTGAATATCTGCAGACATAGAAAATCCCCTTATTGTTTTTGTTATTGACAGGGAGTCTACCTATAACCCGGTGCCGGGGTAAAGATGAGCCCAGTAAGTCGGATAAGCCCCCTTCCTTCCTTCATTCATTCATCAATAAATGAAATGGTGCGAATCTCCATACTGTGCCGCGGTGGCGTGTTCTCATCTGTACCAGGCAAATTAATTGCCGTATGGCCGGTGTATTGAGGCGCCTCTTCTTTTGAATCATAGAGTTTGAAGGCAAAGATTTCTTCTGGCTTCATCTCACTGGCGAAATACCAGTGATGCTTTGGGTTATAACTAAGATTCCATCCATACAGTGGTGGGCGCTCAGGGTCATTCAAGCCGCCCCTCACTTCTGCAAAATTCAGATCATCTTTTTCAACAGTGGCCGCATCCACCAGAGCCAACGGGCTTCTATAAACAGTTTTAATGGGCCGCCAGAAATTCATCAGCACTACTCTTTTCTGCAAGTATTTTTCTGCTTCATCACCAAGAATATTGTAGGCGTATTCCTCAATAGTTTTGCGACCATAATCAACGTGGGCGGCATGGGAAGGTTGCTGATGCTGACGCGCATCCGGCGCATCCGTTCTGGCGACATGGCCAAATGCAATGGCTTTTTGCGCGCCATTAACCTGTTTTGCCAGCTCAATCATTTCAGGGTAATAAATTCTTTCGACCTGCTCTTCATCCTCATATTCCGTCATCTGCGAATTATGCCTGAGCAGGGCAAAGCCGTTTTTTGCAACGCTTGGCATTTCATTTTCAGACAGCGAGTGCAAGTCAGTAACCAATACCTCACGATCGTCACCAGGCCAGTAGGACTTCTCCCGGTCGCCGGGATAAAAGATTGTATGCTCACCTTTTACCACATACTTGATTTCTGTTTTAACCGTTTTAGCTTGAGTTTCAGTTGTCATCCGGGTCCGCTACCAATACAAGAATTGTTGAAAGATAAAGGAAAAAAGATAAAGGATAAAGGATAAAGGTGAGCGATTCAGGTAAGTCATGACCTATATTGAAATCATTCACAATTTCAGCATCGGTCATTTTGGCCAGGGATTACTTCCTGGTAAGCAACCCTTAACTTCTGGATGCAACGCAACCCGTCCACCTTTTTCCTTTATCCTTTTTCTTTTATCCCCCCAAGGTATTCAGCTTCGGAATTATTAAGTACACTCGCTGACCAAGAAGAAAAATAAAAACCGATCCACACAGGGAATACCATGCCCACAAATCCAGGTGAAAATTCTGCAGAACAGGCATATCCAAATCCAACTTACGCCTGGTATGTGGTGGTCATCCTGTTCCTGGCATTTGTTGTTTCCTATATTGACCGACAGATCATTTCACTGCTGGTCGAACCCATTAAAGCGGATCTTGGCATTAGTGATACCCAAATCGGACTGTTGCAGGGTTTTGCCTTCACCGTATTTTATACCTTCGCCGGCATTCCCCTGGGCAGGTTGGCCGACAAGAAAAATCGCAAGGTGATTATTGCTGTCGGTATGTTCCTGTGGAGCATCATGACTGCCATGTGCGGCCTGGCCAGATCTTTTACCACCCTGTTCATTGCCCGTATCGGCGTGGGTGTTGGCGAGGCCAGTTTGTCACCTGCCGCTAACTCATTGATCAGTGATTATTTTCCCAAGGATAAACGCGGCAAACCGGTTGCCCTTTATTTCATGGGAGTCTATGTGGGTGTGGGTCTTTCCTTCATTCTGGGTGGACTGGTAGTTGGTATGGTTTCCAATGCTGGCGACAGCATAGTCCTGCCTCTTTTAGGTGAGTTAAGTGCCTGGCAAATGACCTTTCTGGTGGTAAGCCTTCCCGGACTGCTTCTGGTCGCCATAATGGCCACTATCAAGGAGCCGTTTCGCCACGGCATGATCACTCGGGATGGCAAGGAAGTAGACAGCGGGCTGGGAGCAACGCGTGATTTCTTCATGAAACATTTCAAGGCTTACGCCATCATGTTTCTGGGATTCGGGCTGGCTGGTGCCATGGCTATCGGTTTCTTCGCCTGGACCACGCCCCTGTTCAATCGCATTCATGGCTGGGAGACCGCGCAGATTGGTCTCACTTTTGGCTCCATCATTATGGTAATGGGCACCCTGGGTATTATCCTGGGCGGCGCAGTTGCCGATAGATTGCTGCAAAAAGGCCAGCAACATGCCTACCTCAAGGTGGCTATCTGGGCAGTGATGGGAGCAACTGTATTCGCCGGATCCGCAGCCATGGTTCCTAACCCCTATCTGGCCTTCGCGCTGCTCTGTCCGGCTGTCGCCTGTTTTGGTATGCCGGTGGCATTGGCGCCGGCAGCAGTGAACTACATCACCCCGAACCAGTTTCGTGGTCAGGCGATTGCCATCTACATCTTCGTGGTCGGCATGATCAACAACGTTATCGGTCCCATCAGTGTCGGCGTGCTCAACGATTATCTGTTCAAGGATCCCATGGCCATTAATCTTTCCATGCTCACCATTGCTATAGTATTTGGCACCATCTCATCGCTTATCCTGGCCTGGTCGATCAAGCACTACAAGCACAGTGCCGCCGAGATTCAGGCCAACGAAGAATAAAGTCGACAGCTGGCATGGCCATGGCATCTGAAAAGCACTGTACCTTACGCGAACTGCTGGAACGTAACGCTACTCAGACACCGGAGCTGATGGTGCTGCGCTTCGATAGTGGTGAACAATTCTCTGCGGCTCAACTCCTGGAAGAAGTGCAGTTACTTGCAGGAAATCTCGCACGCCTGGGCATTGGAAAAGGTGATTATGTGCTTTCCTGGTTACCTAATTGCCCGCTAGCGGTAAATCTTTATCTGGCGCTGAATTTTCTTGGTGCTATTTATGTCCCCTTCAATACCGCCTATCGCGGCAAATTACTCGAACATGTTATCCGCATCTCCTCAGCGTCCGTGCTGATTGCTGACGGACGCCTGATTGAGAGACTCGAGGATGTAGATTATTCGAATCTGGACATGTTAATAGTCGATGGCGACGAACGACTTGACGACGATACCCTTCAACAAATGCCTGCTGATGCTCTGCGGCAACTTTCCATGAAGATTGGCCAGGTAGATAGTGACGATGCTGTTTCTGATAGTAGTGATAATAAGCACATCAAACCCGAAGCCACCTCAACAGTCATTTTCACTTCAGGCACCACCGGCCCTTCAAAAGGTGTGTTGTGCAGTTACCTGCACCTGTATACCAGTGCCACAGAGTTCAAACATGTTGGCCCCACAGATACCAATCTGGTCGCTCTGCCCATGTTCCATGTGGGGGGCATTCTCGGCATTTGGTTTGCTCTGATTCATGGTGGCTGTGCTGCCTATGTTGACCGTTTCAGTACTTCAAAATTCTGGCCTGCCGTAAAAGAACTGGAAGTAAGTTCTGTAGGCCTGCTTGGCGCCATGGTGCAATACCTGATGTCACAAGCCCCTTCACCGGATGATAAGAAGCATCCCGTTACAAAAGCAGTTATAGCCCCTTTTGGCGACGATGCCCTGGCCTTTGGCGAGCGCTTCGGCATTGAGGTGCATACGGAATTTAATATGACAGAGCTTTCCGTACCGCTGTGGGGCGGGCCCAATCCCACGGCGCGAGGGACCTGCGGCAAACCCAGACAAGGGGTATCGTTGAAACTGATCGATGAACACAAGCAAGAAGTGAACGTCGGAGAAACCGGCGAATTACTGGTCCATGTGGATAAGCCCTATACCATCAGCCATGGCTATTTAAATGACCCCCAGGCAAGCAAGCTGGCATGGCGCGATGGCTGGTTTCATAGCGGTGATCTTTTTTACCGGGATGAAGAGGATAATTATTTCTTTGTCGATCGCGCCAAGGATGCCCTGCGTCGCCGCGGCGAAAACATATCGTCCTTCGAGGTCGAAGAAGAATTACTCAGCCATCCCCTCATCATGGAAGCCGCAGTGGTCGCAGCCCCGGGTGACGGCGGTGAAGATGAAGTCATGGCCATCCTGGTCACAAAAAATAATGAAAACATTGATCTTGAAGAGCTAACTGACTATTTAAGCAAACGCCTTGCTCATTTTATGGTGCCGCGATATTTTCGTTATATTGCTGAGCTGCCGAAAACACCAACGCAGAAAATTGAAAAACATATACTAAGAAACGAAGGCATTACCGCAGACACCCTCGATCGGGATAAACTGGGAATCATTGTTGAGAAAGAAAATCTGTATAAAAGAAAAAAGATAAAAGTGATCGGTTCAGGTGAATTAATGTAGGAGAGACTTTAGTCCCGAAGAATGGAACATTGTTCTTCACGGTTAAAACCGCTCCTACAAGGGCTTCACTGAAAAAGATAAAGGTGGGCGGCTTATATTGGATCCATAAGCCTGGCGCCTTTTAAAAATATTATGAAGCTGGAAAATATTTAGGCTTAACACTTTATATCTTTTAACTTCTGGGTCGATTCGCTATTCTTTGTAGGAGCGGTTTTAACCGCGAAGAATCAGCACCTAAGCTTCGGGACTAAAGTCCATCCTACAAAATAATCAGTTTCCTGTAAGAGCATTTCAGCGGTGAAACTTTTAACTTTTAACTTTTATAAAACTATGCATAGAAACAATCACACCGGCCCACTAGCAGACATTCGTGTACTGGAATTCTCCGGCATGGGCCCTGCGCCTTTTTGCGGCATGCTGCTGGCTGATCTTGGCGCCGATGTGGTGCGCATCGACAGAGCTGGAGGTGAGGATTACAAACCAGAAGATGTCGAGTCCCGTGGACGTGAATCTATCGTGCTGGACCTCAAGGACTCTGATGATTTAGCCATTGCCAAAGCGCTTGCCGCAAAAGCGGATATCCTGATAGAAGGCTTTCGGCCCGGCGTAATGGAGCGCATAGGCCTGGGACCTGACAATCTTTTCGCCATCAATCCAGCACTGGTCTATGGCCGCATTACTGGCTGGGGTCAAACCGGCCCCCTCGCCAAAAAAGCCGGCCATGATCTCAACTATCTGGCATTAACGGGTGCCCTGCATGCTATGGGCACTAAAGAGAAACCCGCGATCCCTCTCAATCTCGTCGCAGATTTCGGCGGTGGCTCCATGTACCTGATGATGGGCATCCTTTCTGCCCTTCACCATGCCCGCAATAGTGGTAAGGGGCAGGTAGTGGATGCTGCCATGACTGACGGGGTGATTTCTTTGATGAACATGATCTATGGTGATTTTAATGCCGGCACCTGGAATGATGAACGTGAAAGTAATGTCATTGATGGCGCAGCACCCTTTTACAATGTATACCAATGTGCTGATAAAAAATGGATAAGCCTTGCCTGTATAGAAGCACAGTTTTACCAGGCATTTACCAATGCAAGCGAACTAAGTGAAGCAGAATTTTCCGACCAGTGGCAAAGAGATACCTGGACTGCACGTATCAAGACTCTCGAACAACTGTTCCTGAAAAAAACCAGAGACTCCTGGATAGAATTTTTTGCCGATCAGGATATTTGCATTGCTCCCGTTCTTAATATGGAAGAAGCACAAACTCATCCTCACAATATTGCACGGCTAAGTTTTCAGACTATCGACAAGATCAAACAGGCTAATGCCATGCCTAAAATGAGCAGCACTCCTCCCGCTACACCTTTTGGAGCGCACCCGAAAAATGCTGATCAAAAGCAGATTTTGTCGCGTTGGAGTATTGACTAAGATATATTCATAGGCTCAAGGTTTTTTTAGCATTAGGTAACCATTGTCTTCATGCAGTTATTTGCTTACAGATAAGAGCGTTAACTATGAATATCTGTTCCTTTCACAGTATTGGTCAAAGCACCAGCAAAGCGCACTACAATTGTCGGCGTCAATTGCAATTATGTGCAAAATTCTTTTTTGCAGGTTTCTGCCTGGCGCTTTATTCAGGGTCGTTATTGGCACAAGCTGATATCAGAACTGATCGCCTTTTATTTCAGCCAGTACCGCTTTCTGAAGCTATCAGTAAGCCTTTGGTCTTGATGGAGGCAGCTGGCACAAATTCGGGAACAAATACTCAAACAGGTCCTCAAACAGGTCTTCAAACAGGTCCTCAAACAGGTACAACAGCTGGACAGGAACTGGCAGAAGATGAGCCAAACAGGATCCTGGAAATAAACCAGGCTATTGCTCAATACTTGCCGCTGGTAGCAGATTTTGAAGCGGAACAGGGCCCCTACTCCGAGGACCTAAGCGAAGCATTGGTGAGTCTGGCCTTTCTCTATCAGGAACAGGGCAATCACGCCGAGGCCATTAAATACTATGAGCGCTCACGCTCCATCATTCGTGTCAGCGGCGGGCTCTATACCCTGGAGCAGCTGCCTATCATCGAAGCCATGATTCCCAGCTTTGAGGCCATGGGAGAGCTTAAAAAGGCTGATGAGATGAATGAGTCTCTGCTTTATATCCATACCGAAGAGTATGGTAATGACAGCGTAGAGATTATTCCTGCCCTGGCCAAATTAGGTGAATGGAATATGAAGGCTTTCCTGACGCGCTCCAATATTCTGCTGAATGTTAACAGGATGAATGTTGTGCAATTCATGAATGATCCCAATAATTTTATGGGTGCCAACAACAATCTTACCGATACCCCTCTTTTCAATCTTTACCAGGCTCAGCAAAACTTTTTGCGAGCCATTGGCATCCTTATCGAAAACAAGCAATATTTTCACCCGCAAATTCTTGAATTGGAACAAATGCTGTTAAAAAGTTATTTCCTGAGCATTCATCGTGAAAATATTCTCTATGAACCGGATTTTTATCTCACCAGAAAAAAGAGAACAACTGGCTCCAGACTCAATACCAATTCCATTGAACTGATGGCGTCCGAGGAATACAAAGTGGGCAACGCCTCTCATCAAAGGTCCATCTCCTATATTTCCAACAATCCGGAAAGAACCAATACCATGACTGCCACTGCAATGCTGGAAGCTGCCGACTGGCATTTACTTTTTGAACGCAAGGTTAAAGCTGCTCAGGAATATCAGAAAGTTTACGATTTTTTCTCTGAATACCCTGAAGCCCAGGCAGAGATAAGGGCATTACTTTATCCCGATAACCCTGTAATCCTGCCAGTGTATTTGCCACCACCAAACAGCAGGGAAAAACTTGATATCAAGCCAGATGATGAGGTCAATTACTTTGGGTATTTTGATGTGTCTTTTAGTATCAACAAATATGGCAAAGCCAGCAATGTACGTATTCTTTCTCAAGAAGGAACGCTCACACGCAACATGGAAATCAGACTCAACCAATACCTGAGAAATGTTTTATTCAGACCCTTATTCAGGGACGGTCAGCCCTATACCGACACCCTATCACTACGCTATTACGTCGGCGTCTGATTCTTCTGCACCCTAAAACACTTGCGGGTTTATTAGCCAACACAGGCATTACCCTATCTTCCTGCCTGCCTTTTTTATGCTAGTCTTACCTCCTGCATCAAGACCTTCTATTTAAAAATAAAAAGAGAAAAATCTCCCATGAGTCAATCTGCATCCGGCCTCAATCAAGAGCGCCTTAACCATCTGAAATCCGTCATTGAAGAAGATATTGCCACGGATAAATATTTTGGCGCGGTTATCGCCGTTGCGCGTCATGGTGAGATAGGCATGTTGGAGGCCATTGGCTGGGGTGACCAGGAACACAAAACCCCATTGCAAACTGATTCGGTATTCTCTCTGTTTTCACTGACCAAGGCTTTAACCAATGCCCTGGTATTGCGCGCCATTGAACTTGGCCAGTTCGCTCTAACCACTCGCGTGGTGGAAATAATTCCGGAATTTGCAGGCCATGGTCGCGAGAAAATAAATTTCTTTCACCTGCTTACACACTCTTCAGGTCTGCCACCGGTGTGGATTCCCAGAGAAGGAATGTATATCGACAAACTTGATGACATCATTACAGCCATTTGCGAGAACATCCAACCTCTGCAGCCGCCTGGTGAACTCGTGCATTATTCGCCGCTGGTTCATCATGCCCTGCTGGGTGACGCTGTCAGGCGCTGCGATCCAGAAGGACGCAGTTACCGGGAATTACTGCAGCAAGAATTATTAAACCCGCTGAAGATGAAAGACACTTCCATAGGCGTGCGCAAGGACCTCACAGACAGACATATTTTTCCGGATTTCCGCGGCAAGCCACCCCAGGAACATTTGGGCAGCAACGATCTTGGACCTCAAGGCGCATTCGCTGAAGAAAAGGCAGAAATGCCCTGGGTAGGTGGTATTTCTACTGTGCCTGATCTGTTTCGCTTCGCCGAAATGTTTCGTCAGGGCGGCACTCTGGATGGCAAACGACTTTTGTCACCGGCCATGCTGGAATTGGCGACCAGTAACTGGACCGATGAAAAGCCCAATGAGCTGTACAAAAAAATCGCCATCAACCATGGTTGGGAACCCTACCCCGCCTATATTGGTCTGGGCTTTGGTTTACGCGGTGATGCGGTATGCCCGTCTATCTATGGCGGCACCCTGGCAAGCCCCGGCACCTTCGGTAACTATGGCGCAGGCAGCACCCTGTTCTGGGTAGATCCGGAATGGGATATCACTTTTGTCTGTCTGACTTCAGGCGTAATGGGCCCGGCCACCAATATCGAACGTTTTCAGCGTCTCAACGATATTGTCATGTCAGCTGCGCTTTAAGAGACCGCTAAGGCTAGCCATATGACTAACAAGACTTTCGACATCATTATTGTTGGTTCAGGAACCGCTGGCACCGTCCTGGCCAATCGTCTTTCATCTGATCCAAATTTACAGGTCTGCCTGATAGAAGCTGGCCCGAATGATAAAACGCCGCTGGTTCACATCCCCTCCTTCGTTGGCACCTTGATGTTTCACAAGACCTACGGCTGGCATTATAAAACCACGCCTCAGCAAGGTCTTGATGGCAGGCAGGTGCTTTTACCGCGTGGCAAAATTCTCGGCGGCTGCAGCTCCACCAATGGCATGGCCTATTTCAGAGGTCATCCGAAAGATTTTGATGAATGGGCCCGGATGGGCAATCCAGGCTGGTCTTATCGCGATGTGCTGCCCTATTTCATGCGCAGTGAAAATAATGTGGATTACCGCAATTCTCCTTATCATGGCACGGAAGGTGAGATGCATATTTCCCATGTGCGCAAATACAATCCCATGATCACTCCTTTTCTGGAGGCAAGCACCAGCCTGGGCTATCCACGCTGTGAAGATTTTAATGGCTGCATGGAACCTGTTGGTTTCGATGTACGGCAAAACGCCATTCATCAGGGACGCCGAGTCTCCGGAGTCACTGCTTTTTTAAAACCGGTGATGAACAGGCCAAACCTGACTATCGTCACTGAGTGTTTCGTAAACAGGGTTCTGCTGGAAAATAATCGCGCCAGTGGCATTGATCTGGAATTAAATGGACTGCGGCAAAATTTTATTGCCCGCAAGGAAGTCATTCTTTGCGCTGGCACCTATGGTTCACCGGTTTTATTGCAGCATTCAGGCATTGGCGACAGCGAGGATCTTGCGGCCCTTGGCATACCTGTAAATCATCATCTTCCGGGCGTTGGCAAGAATCTGCATGACCATGCATCCTCTGTCGTTCAGCGCGTGTGCAGTAATTCGGAATCCTATGGCATATCCTGGAAAGCCCTGCCCCGAAATGCCCTGAGTCTGTTTCAGTATTTATTAATGCGCAAGGGGCAAATGGCAGGCAATTTATTTGAAGTCACCGGCTTTCTGCATTCAACAGATGGACTCGACAAGCCTGATATCCAACTGGTGTTCATGCCGGCTAATCGCCCCAAACCTGGTTTTCCTTTTCCTGTAGGCCACGGCTATGGCATCAACACCATCCTGCTACAACCGAAAAGCCGCGGTACCGTTAAACTGGCCTCCAATGATCCAAAACAGACACCACTGATTGACATCAATTTCATGGGCGATGAAGCTGATTTTGAGCCTTTGATACGCGGCATGCGTATTTCTCGCCAGATACTTGATAGTCCGGCCATGGCCAAATATCAGGGCAAGGAAACATTGCCTGGTGTAAATATTGATAGCGACGAGGAACTAAAAGGTTTCATTAAAGGCAATATGACTTCCGTACATCATCCAGGCGGCACCTGCCAAATGGGCAGTGATGATAATTGTGTTGTCGATCCAGAACTGAAAGTGCGAGGCCTCGAAGGCCTGCGTGTAGTAGACGCCTCGGTATTCCCCAGAATGGTGAGCGGCAACAGCAATGCCCCCACGGTGATGGTAGCAGAAAAAGCTGCGGATATTATCCTTGGTAAGGCAGCACCAGCGCCGATAGATCCAGAAAAATAAGTTAAAGGCTAAAAGCTAAAGGCATCGTAGGCCGGAAGAGCGTAGCGATGTCCGGCTGGATTAAAAGTGGAAAGTAGGTGGTAAGAGGCCTGCAAGGCCGCCATCCGACATGGCGACCTTTGGTCGCCGCTTGAGACTTGTAACTTGCGACTTGAGACTAATCTTCAAGTGCTGCAGCGACAAAACACCAGACATAAAAAAAGCGGGCCAAAGCCCGCTTTTTTTATCAAGGTTAATTATTAACCCATATTACTGGCCACAAAATCCCAGTTCACTAAATTCCAAAAAGCAGCCATGTAATCAGGGCGCACATTTCTGTAATCAATGTAGTAGGCATGTTCCCACAAGTCTACTGTTAACAGGGGAGTAAGACCCTCATCGGTCAGCGGAGTTGCGGCATTGGAGGTATTTACAATGGCCAGAGAACCATCTGCATTTTTTACCAGCCAGGTCCAGCTTGAACCAAAATTGTTTACCGCACTATCAGTAAATTTGGCTTTGAACTCTTCGAACGAACCAAAAGCAGCATTGATGGCATCGGCCACCGTGCCAGAAGGCTCACCGCCGCCATTAGGGCTCAGGGAATTCCAGTAAAACGTGTGATTCCATATCTGGGCGGCATTATTAAATACACCACCACTTGAAGTCTTGATGATATCTTCAAGTGACTTGTCTGCATCGGCAGTACCATCTATCAGACCATTAAGTTTTACCACATAAGTGTTGTGATGCTTACCATAATGAAATTCAAGGGTTTCTTTGGATATATGTGGCTCGAGAGCATCCTGGGCATAAGGTAAAGAAGGTAGTTCAATTGACATAAAAACTCCATAACTGTCAAAAAGACAGAACACATTGACGTTAAAAACTGGAAATAACTACTGAATAAATCAGAGGCGCCGGCATTGTAACAAAAATTATTTTCCAGTCCAGAAGGATAAATTTTTGTCATACTTGCTATAAATATGACCCTTACTCAGGATCTAATACTTACTGATTGAACAAATATTTTATTAAGCCGTTCATAAGTATTGACCGTTACGACAGACAACAGCACTTGGCTCATAATAAAAATATTAAATCAGGGATATATTGATATGAAGAAAAATTTACCGCTCGCTTTATCTATTTTTGTTGCCTTTGTATTTTTACAATCAATGATTTTCAAATTTGCCGGATGGTTCGGTGAACCTGCAGATATCACTGTGTTTATCTTTTCCACTATTGGAACCTGGATGACAGAGTTGGGCTTCGGTGCTATCGGTCAATTATTCAGTGAATATGGCGGCGTTGTTATTGGATTGGCTGAACTTGTCGCCAGTATCCTGATTCTGGCACCCAAAACACGAATTTATGGAGCGGTTCTTGGACTCGGTGTAATGACAAGCGCAATTTTCTTCCATATTTTTACGCCACTGGGACTCTTCCCTTATACAGACTTAAGCTGTCTGCAAGATGGTTGCCCGCAGGAATACCCTTTGTTTTTTATGGCGATTGGTGTCTGGCTTAGTTGTGTCTGGTTGCTCTGGACGCAGTATTTACTTTTAAAGAAAAGATGAACATGGTGGGATAAGTAACAGAGACAGTTGTTCTATAAATGTTCCTTAATTTTGAGTTTTATTTAGAACGATGGAAAATAAAAGCTACAAGATGCAAGGTACAAAAAAATATGGTGATTTATTAGTTCTTTGCGAGCTAGCTTTTTGTAAAATAGAGAAATTCAATCTACCTCACTTAAAAAACTATTAACTCAAACTTGGCGTGGCTTATCAGGCGGACTATGTCCGCCATGTCGGATGACGGGCTGCGCCCTTCCCACTTGTAACTTGTGACTGTTCTATCTAGTCAACCAAGCTACCAACAACCTGATCTGGGCATTATCAAGCTTATCGCCGAAGGCTGGCATTTGACCATTTCTGCCACCTCTGAGGGTTTCCCGCAGGGTATCCAGGTCATTTCCGTAAAGCCAGTCATCATCGGTCAGATCGGGGGCGCCCAGTAAAGGATTGCCGGTTCCCTCAATGCCGTGACAGGCAATACAGATCTGGTTAAATCTTGCCTGTCCTGGATGGCCTTCTGCTTCAGGAGAGCCTAGTAAAAGCACGTAATTGGCGACATTGGTCACCCCTTCCTGACCCAGCAGTGCTTCCCAGCTTGCCATTACCCCAATCCTGCCGTTGCGCAGCGTCAGTTCGATGTTTTCAGGACTGCCACCCCACTGCCATATATCATCATTAAGATTCGGAAACAGATTCGCCTGGCCCTGCCCCTGATAACCGTGACAGGCACTGCAATTTTGTGAGAAGAGATCACTGGCACTGCCCATCAAAGCTGCATCAGCCTGAATTTCAGTTAAAGGCATCACCGCAATTTCTGCACGCAATTCTGTAAATTCATCATTAAAGACGCGATAACGCTCTTCAATCTGGCCACCTTGTGACCACTGGAATGCGCCCTTGAAGGAACCCATGCCAGGATAAAGCATGAGATAAAATACAGAAAAAACCATCATCGCGAAGATCATCCAGAACCACCACAGGGGTGCCTGATTCATCCCTTCCTTGAGATTGTCATCCCAGGTAGTGTGATCAACTTCTGCATCATTGGGCGGTGCTGCGGTATATACACTCACCACCAGCCACACCAGACCGATAAAACTGATCAAGGTGATCAGAATAATCCAGCCACTCCAAAAATCATTGGGCATGTCAGCCATGTGAGACTCCAGCCTCCTTCTCACTATCAATTCCATTCCCGGCATCTGGGCCGTAATCTTCATCATTGAAAGGAATCATCGCGGCTTTTTCGATTTCACTATCAGGTGAAACCATGAATACCCATACCACCAGCACTACCATAAAAAGCATTACCAGCATGTCACCGACAAAAATAAACATTGTCATTTTACTTTGCCTCCAGAGACAGCGCCTGCTACATAAGAGGTTAAACTCGAGTGTGTCATCGATATTCCTCCGCCAGGCCTGTACCCAATACCTGAAGATAAATAATGAGCGCATCAAGTTGACTCAGTCCTGCAATTTCCTCAGGAGCAGCAGCAATTTCTTCATCAGTATAAGGATGACCAAGAATCCGCAATACACTCATTTTTTTCTGGATGTCACCCAAATCGGTGGCTTCCCATTCCGCTAACCAGGGATAGGCAGGCATGATGGAATTGTTAATGACACTGCGCGGGTCAATCAAATGTACCCGATGCCAGTCATCAGAATACTTACCACCAATACGATGCAAATCAGGTCCGGTACGCTTGGAGCCCCACATAAACGGCCTGTCATAGACAAATTCATCGGCTCTTGAATAAGGCCCATAGCGCTCAACTTCTGCCAATAAAGGCCTGATTTGCTGAGAATGACAAACATGACAGCCTTCCCTGATATAGACATCCCGACCGGTAAGTTCAACAGCGCTATACAGATGACTATTCTCTGTGGCTGTCTTCAATGATTCCTGAAAGATGCTGGGAAGCACCTGTACCAGACCGCCTATGGATGAAATAAACAGGATGCCAAAAATAAGCAGGCCAATATTATTTTCAAGTTTACGGTGCAGTGTTACGCCATGGTATTTCATGCCGGCACCTCCTGAGCATTTCCACTTGATGGTTCGCGCGGCTCTTCCTTGTATACCGTGCCTTGCAACTCATCGATTATCAGTGGTGGACTCACCGCAACGGTGTGGCGTCCATACATGGTTCGAAACAGGTTGTATGCCATCAGCACGGTGCCAGCCAGAAAGATCAATCCAGCCACAAGACGAAGCGCGTAGTAAGGCACCATGGCTGCCATGACATCGTTAAAGCTGTAGCTGAGTTCACCAATATCATCAATGCTTAACCATAATAGCCCCTGGGACACACCCGCACCCCACATGGCCAGGATATAAAGCATGGTTCCTGCCAGCGCCAGCCAGAAATGAATATTGGCCAGGCGTACGCTGTACAATTCCCTGCCCATCATATGGGGCACCATGTAATAAAACGTGCCATAAGTAATCATCGCATTCCAGCCAAGCGCACCGGAGTGAACGTGACCAATAGTCCAGTCAGTAAAGTGACTCACAATATTGACGCTGCGGATCGCCATCATCGGTCCTTCAAATGTGGCCAGGCCATAAAAGGCCAGCGCCAGTACGATGAATTTCAGCGCCGGATCAACACTCAGTTTTCGCCAGGCTTTGCTCACCGTCATGATGCCGTTGATCATCGTGGCCCACGAAGGTGCCAGCAGAATCAAACTCATGACCATCGCCAGCGACTGCACCCATTCCGGGATTGAGTTGTAATGCAGGTGATGTGGACCAGCCCAGATATAGGTATAGGTAAATGCCCAGAAAGAAATTACTGAAAGGCGGTAGCTCCAGATTGGTTGTCCTGATTGCTTGGGCAGAAAGTAATACAACATGCCAAGAAAGCCCCCGGTCAGTAGAAAGCCCACTGCATTGTGCCCATACCACCACTGCACTATCGCATCCTGTGCTCCGGGAAACAGCGAATAGGATTTATTAATAGAAACAGGTAAGGCCAGATTATTGACAATATGCAACATCGCAATGACGATAATTAAAGCGCCATAGAACCAGTTTGAAACATAGATACTGCGGATGCGGCGGGTGGCGATAGTACCAAAAAAGACCACCGCAAAACACACCCACAAAATGGTAATAACAATATCAAAAGGCCATTCCAGTTCTGCGTATTCCTTGGTAGAGGTCCAACCCGCCAGCAGTGAAATACCCCCTAAAAGCACCAGAACCTGCCAGCCATAACAGCATATCCAGGCCAGACGAGGCATGAACAGCGGAACATTACTGGTGCGCTGAACACTATAGAATGCTGTGGCCATTAAGGCAGAGACACCAAAACCAAAAATTATGCCGTTGGTGTGCAAAGGACGGATGCGCCCAAAGGTAAGCCAGAACTGACCGAAATCCAGACCAGGCCAGATTAATTGAGCGGCCAGCCAGACTCCTACAACCATGCCAACAACTGCCCAGATTATAGAAAACTGGATCAGTCGCTTGACGACGCCGTCGTGATAAATTTCCCGTCCATCAGAAATCATTTGTCCGGGATCACTCCTTTAATTGCTTATAAAAATAAAATGACTAATTCGGTAACTGATTTGGAAACTACTTAATTAACTTACTGCCGTAACTACACGCCAATGGATGGACCGATACCATAAGTCCACAAGGCCGCCGAAAGTCCCAACAGGCTAACGAAGGCTACCAATAGCCATCCAACCAGAGACGATGACATCAACATGCCACGCTCAGGGGGGATATTCATTACCACAGGCAAGCCCCGGTACAACAAAGTCATCGACCAGATAATGGTCGGAATAAGTACCAGAACATTAAAAAATATATGAGGAAAAATGTGTGCGGCGCTGGCAATACAAATGGGCGCCAGGACAACAGTAAAAAAAGCAAACAGACTGGCCGTCGGAACCTTGCCACCGCCATAGGTTTTTGACATCCAGCGTGCTATCAGCGCCGTAGAAATATAGCCCAGTATCAGGGCGTCGGCGTAAAAAAAACTGATAATGACCCGTGCTGTGCTGTCAAAATACAAGGGATCCGCTGCGCCCAGACGCCAGCCAAATAACGTTGAGCCTATAAAGGAAAAAACCGGCGGTAAAAGGATCAGCAGAAAGGTGAGCTTTTGAACAGAACCAATAATCCGGGTATTACCCTCGGCTATTTGCCTGAATACTACGCCCGGTGTATGAAGAACTACAAAAAGCAAAAGATTACCCACACGACAATTAAACTGGATAAGACGAAAAGATTATAATGAAACAGCCTCTGGTGATATTGATAGATATCAATTAAATACACCAGAGCTTCATTTATTCATCAGCTTACGCTTCTATAGTAATTACCCAATGCCTGAAGCGCTAACTGTTCAGGTCAATATACAATTAATTTTCACCGGCGGTATTCTCCGCTTTTAAGAGGCCGGAAATTCTATAACGGAAAATGTCGTCTCGTCTTCGCCTCTGAACAGTAATGAACAATTCTCCCAACTCTCAGGAATACTCCATTCTGTTTCTGCCTGAAAAGCCAGTCTGATGACATTACGCTCACATTGAAAATCAACAGACTCAAGACTGCCAACTACTTCTGTTACCGCAAAGGTGCGCCGGTATGGAAAGAACAGCCATTGGCCATTGGAAATACGATGGGTGGATTTAAGCGGAGCTTGTTGATTGACGCTTGCATTGGCAAGGCCATTAATGGTTTCCAGAATTTCAGGGATTCTGGCTTCTTGCTGGGAAAAGCGGTCATAGTCATTCAGTAAAGGACTGATATGACCCAACCTGGCATAAAGTTGCACACCGGTTTGCAAGGCATTCTTGCTTAACATCGAGTTGAGCACATCCAGCGACCCTTTATCACCACCATCTTCACCCCAATTGGAAAAGCGCACACTGCTTCTGATATGTCTGGGTCGTACCAACTGGGTAGGCTGTGTGATGGTGTTGGCAAGTACCAAAGTACTGTTCACATCCAGTTCATTTGAAATAAAGAGATCTTCACTGATTGCCTGACTGGACTGCAACAGGGCCACTTTGAACGAGTCGCGCATACGGGCAGACTCAAGACCAAAATTCCTGTGTTCTCCTTCCCGATATGCTTGCGTTGCTTTAAGACTTGCTTCGTAACCATCAAACAGTTGATTGCTCAGCAGGTAAATTTCAGAGAGTCTCAAGTTCACATAGGCATACTCATAAAAATAAATGGTATTGCTGTCTCGCAGATCAACGGCTTTGCTTTCAGCCTCCTGGTAGTCGCCCTCTTCAATCAGGTTTTCAATTTCGGAAATATTATTACTGAAATCCGGATTTACAGTATTGAAAAGATCTTCAACAATGAAGCGGCCACTAATTCTGAATCCGGGCCAGTCAACTGCCTCACCACCGTCACTTGCTGGTCGAAACTGCAGTTGCCTGACTGCCGCTTGTGTAGCATCTACAAAACGGGGTTCATAAAAACCGCCAACTGTTTTCATATCACTGACAGAGCCATCACTCTTCACTGTGAACTCAAGTTCAACCAAAGCTTCCCTGTTGACCAAGCCCGGATATTCCAGAACCACTTCATTAACAACAGAAGGGCTGCGAGTTTGTGCAAAAACCAGAGAGGTGCCAAGTAGCATTAAATATAAAAAAAGGTGTTTTAGAGTGTTTTTCATAGGGAAATATATAATCGACGAAACGATCCATGTGAGAGAAATGAATGGAAGAAATGTCAGCAGGTAATTTTAGCGGTTCTATGCCGGGCGGTAAAGCTTATCTGTTGAATTTCAAGGGTTAAGGCTGGATTCCTCACCATTAATAAAGCAGCATTTATCGAGTTTAAAAGCTCTCCTATGCCCCCTTCCATATGCATCTGGTGACCTTTCAGACAAACCCTGTCCGCCTTGTCGGATGGCGCTACGCTTATCCGACCTACAATATTTGTACCTTGTGCCTTTTAGCCTGCGACTTGTAACTTTCCACTTTTCACTTGGAATTCATTCGGGGTTAAAACCCCTCCTACATACTTTTCGCAGTAACTTGTAACTTGTCACATTCTAATCCGGCACGGCCAACCCTGCCCAGCCAAAGACCTCTTCCATAACAGCTGTTACAGTCTCCGGCCTGTCTTCCCCTGGCAAATCATTGCTTGGTTCATAACCTTTCAGGGACAGACTGTAGGATAGATTGCGATATGACGGTCTGTAAGATTTTAATGTATCTTTGGGCAGATCAATACTCTGCCCAGGAATAGCAGAAATAAACTCATCACGGCGATAGATCGCACCAAAGCTCATCAGTCCCCAAACTCCATCCCTTTTCTCTACTTTGTAAAGCATCAGGCAGTGCGCCGATAGAGTCACTTCCACACCGTCAATTTCATCAGGGATATCAATAATGCCGCTCAGGGTTGCGACGGCCTTTGTCCCGTTTAGCGTGACCAGCACCGGACCCAGACGATGTTTGGCGCGCATACCCCGTTCATACATATCTTTTGAACCTTTGACAAAATCCTTGCCATTACCCTGAAACCAGCTGATATCAACATAAGAGTCGGCAAAGAAACAGCTCGCCATTCTGTTCCACATACACAGATCACGGCTTTCTCGCTCCCTGACCACCAGTTGGCTTATTGCGGTAATATCGATTGTTTCTTCTAATGACATAGGTGAATTCTGCTGCATGATTAGGTCCTGAATTTATTTTAAAAAATTAGTATTCCAGAAAAGTATAAACAGGGTGTTGGCGCAAGTACACCGGGACGTCTGTGTATGGCAAATAATAGGAAAAAATCAGTGAAAACACTTATTCCAATTGAAATAAACCGGTAATAATAGTTTACTTGAGCTAATAATAAGAAGTTTCCTCTTACCTTTAATTAAAGGGCCTGATTTATGCTTATAGGCATACCTAAAGAAATCCATGACGGCGAAAAGCGTGTCGCCACCACCCCTGAAACTGCTGAAAAACTCCGCTCACTGGGCTACGAGCTTGCTATTGAAAGCGGCGCCGGTGAGGGTGCGAACTTTAGTGACGACACCTATCGGGAAGCCGGCGTTGAAATAGTCGAGACTGCCCGGGAAATTTGGGAGAGAGCGGACATCGTGTTGAAAGTCCGCCCACCGGAAACCCATCCTGAACTGTGTGTCGATGAATCTGAGTTGCTCCACAAACACCAGACATTAATCAGCATGATTCAGCCCGCTATCAATACCGAATTAGTGAAGCATCTATCTACCAGCGGTGGCACTGTCCTGGCAATGGACAGTATTCCGCGAATTTCCCGCGCCCAGAAAATGGATGCCTTGAGTTCAATGGCAAACATCGCGGGTTATCGTGCTGTGGTCGAAGCTGCACAACATTTTGGCCGCTTCTTTACCGGACAAATCACCGCCGCGGGCAAAGTCCCGCCAGCCAAGGTTCTGGTTATTGGTGGTGGTGTGGCAGGCCTTGCCGCAATAGGCGCTGCCAAGAGTATGGGCGCTATTGTACGCGCCTTCGATACTCGCCCTGAAGTAAAGGAGCAGGTCGAAAGCATGGATGCCGAATTCCTGATGCTGGATTTCGAGGAAGATGCCAGCGGTGAAGGCGGCTATGCCAAAACCATGAGTGAAGAATTTATCAAGAAAGAAATGGAACTGTTTGCCAACCAGGCTATGGAAGTGGACATCGTGATCACCACTGCCCTTATTCCGGGCAAACCGGCACCTGAGCTATGGACTGAAGCCATGGTCGAGTGCATGAAAGACGGCAGTGTGGTTGTTGATCTGGCCGCTGAAATGGGCGGTAACTGCAAGCTCACAGAAGCCAACAAGGTAGTGGTGAAACATGGGGTAACCCTGATTGGTTATACCGATCTGCCATCACGCTTGTCAGCCCAGTCCAGCCAACTCTATGGCACCAATCTTTACCACCTGCTCAGTGACATGACCCCGGAAAAAAATGGCCAGATACAGGTCGACATGGAAGACGAGGTTATTCGTGGCGCCACTGTCATCAAGGATGGCGAGATTACCTGGCCGCCTCCGGCACCTAGACTCTACGCTGTACCGGAAAAGCAAGACGATGCCATTCCAGAAACACCAAAAGTGGAAAGCGAAAAACACAATGGCCTGAAGCAATTGGCACTGTTGGGCATAAGTGGCTTATTACTGCTGGCTCTGGGCTCTGTCGCCCCGCCTGAATTCATGTCCCATTTAACAGTCTTTGTATTGTCCTGTTTCATTGGCTACATGGTGATCTGGAATGTCAGCCCGTCTTTGCATACGCCATTAATGAGCGTCACCAACGCCATCAGCAGCATCATTATCATTGGCGCCCTACTGCAGATATCGTCTCCGGACAGGCTCAATATTTTTCTTGCCGCTTTTGCCATTCTGATTACCAGCATCAATATTGTAGGCGGTTTCGCAGTGACCCAGCGCATGCTGGCCATGTTTAGGAAATAGTTTAAAAAATAATAAAACACAGCTTAATAAAGGTTGGGAGTAATTGATGTCCGAAGGAATAATCACCATGGCCTACCTGGCCGCCAGCATACTTTTTATACTGGCGCTTGGCGGACTGAGTAACCAGGAAACCGCACGACGGGGTAACTACTATGGCATGACCGGCATGGCCATAGCCCTGCTGGCCACCATGATCGGCATCGTAACCGCCAATTATTTATTGATGTTTGCCTGCATCGGCATCGGCGGCCTGATTGGCCTGATCCTGGCGAAAAAAGTGGAAATGACCCAGATGCCTGAACTGGTCGCCATCCTGCATTCTCTGGTGGGCCTGGCAGCGGTCATTGTCGGATTTGGTACATTTCTGGATCACAGCGTTGCCTTCACGGGTGTCGAACAAAGCATTCACAGTGTCGAGATTTATCTGGGCATCCTTATCGGCGCCCTGACCTTTTCCGGTTCAGTAATGGCATACCTCAAACTCAGCGCCAAAATTAGTGGCAAACCCTTGCTGCTACCAGGACGGCATTTCCTCAACCTGATTCTGCTAGTGGCTGCCCTGTATTATCTGCTTGCCTTTATCAGTGCCGCTGCTGCTGGCGCGGGCTTGACTGAGCTCACCATCATGACGGTGATTGCCCTGTTATTTGGTATCCACATGGTGCTGGCCATTGGTGGTGCCGACATGCCTGTCGTGGTCTCCATGTTGAACTCCTATTCAGGCTGGGCTGCTGCTGCAACCGGTTTCATGCTCAGTAATGACTTGCTGATTGTGATCGGTGCGCTGGTAGGCTCAAGTGGCGCAATCCTCAGCTATATCATGTGTCGTGCGATGAATCGCAAGTTTCTCTCTGTCATCGCCGGGGGCTTTGGTACCCCTAAAAGCACTGGCGGCGGTACATCAGCCAGCGCCGGGAACCAGGCCGATGTTCAGGCTATTGATGCGGAATCTGTGGCTAATATGTTACTGGCATCAAAAAAAGTGATGATCCTGCCCGGCTACGGTATGGCCGTGGCCCAGGCGCAGCATTCGGTTTTTGAAATGAGCAGAAAACTCCGCGAAGCCGGAGTCGATGTTGGCTTTGGCATCCATCCGGTGGCCGGTCGTATGCCCGGACATATGAATGTCCTGCTGGCAGAGGCCCGTGTACCCTATGACATAGTATTTGAAATGGACGAAATCAATGCCGACTTCCCGGATGTCGATGTCTCCATTGTCATCGGTGCCAATGACATCGTAAACCCTGCCGCCCAGGAAGTACCTGACAGCCCCATCGCCGGGATGCCGGTACTGGAACCCTGGCTGGGTAAAACCACCATCGTGCTCAAACGCTCCATGGCCTCGGGCTATGCCGGCGTTGATAACCCCCTCTTCTATAAAGAGAACACCCGCATGCTGTTTGGCGACGCCAAAGCCAGCATCGATGATGTATTAAAAAACCTGTAATAAAACCGCCATCCCTTGTAGGAGCGGTTTCAACCGCGAAGAACGCAGCACCTTTACTTCGGGACTGAAGTCCCTCCTACAAAAAACCGCCACTCCCTGTAGGAGCGGTTTCAACCGCGAAGAACGTAGCACCTTGCTTCGGGACTGAAGTCCCTCCTACATAGATTCGCTTATCCCTGTAGGAGCGGTTTCAACCGCGAAGAACGTAGCACCTTTCTTCGGGACTGAAGTCCCTCCTACATAGTGAGCTAGCTTATCTTTTCAAACGGCAGGCGCCTGATGCGCACTCCGCTAAGCTGATACCAGGCATTGGCCACGGCGGGAGCAATGCCCGGTGTTGCTGGTTCGCCGATGCCCGAAGGATCCAGATCTGATTGAACGATATGAATATCAAACTCAGGCGCCTGGTTCATGCGAATCACGGGGTAGTTATGGAAGTTGGATGTTTGCACTACGCCATTATCAATCCTGACTTCATCATAAAGAGCAGCACTCAAGCCATACATCACAGCACTTTCTACCTGGGCTTCGATAATTTCGGGGTTCAGCGGCATACCGCAGTCGACTACGCAAAATACCTTATCGACCTTGATTCGGCCGGCGCTGTCCTGAGAAACATCAACTACCTGGGCAACTCTGCCACCAAATGCTTCTGTGAACGAAAAGCCACGGCCAGTGCCAGCAGCGCTGGCAGCGCCCCAGTTTGCACGTTCTGCGACCAGACGAATCACTGCTTTGGAGCGCTCGTCTTCCATCAGCTCAAGGCGTCCCTGAACCGGATCTTTGCCGGCGGCCAGTAGCGCTTCATCAATGATGGTTTCCTTGGAAAACTGTGTATGGGTATGGCCCACGGAGCGCCAGAACAGTACCGGCACGCCAGCTTTGGCCATGTGAATATCAACACTCACATTGGGGATGTGATAAGGCAGTTCACCAGCTCCTTCAAAGGAAAGACCATCCACACCATCCTGAATCATCATGCTGAGGAAGGTGTCCTGAATAATGGATTGTCCCACTAAGCGGTTTTCCCAGGCGGTGATATTACCCAGTCCATCCAGGCCAACACGCATTTTGTGAATATTCATTGGTCGGTAAAAACCGGCAGCCATATCATCTTCACGGGTATATTGCAGTTTCACCGGATAGCGTTCACCAGTGGCCTTGAGGATAGATGCCACCTCAATATCCATGTCAGGGACAATGTTCCCGCGCCGGCCGAATCCACCGCCAGCAAACAGGTTTTCCACTTCAACATTTTCCAGTGGCACCTCAAAGAATTCTGCTACACGCTGTTGCTCAACTGACGGCATCTGGGTACCAGAGCGAATCACATAACGATCGCCAATTTTTTCAATAGTACTGTTCAGTGGCTCCATGGGAGCATGAGACAGGTAGGGAAATTCATAGGTCGCCTCAATTGTTTGTGCGGCTGATGACAGGGCTGCAGCTGAATCCCCTTCAACTTCCAGAGCGGCACCAGGCTGTTGTGCCAGCACTGCATAATCATTGAATATTTCATCAGAACTGCGCATTTCTGCGGCTGAAAAATCCCACTGCGTAATCAGGGAATCACGGCCACGCTTGGCGGTATGGAAATTTTTAGCCAGTACCGCAACACCACGGGGGATTTCAACAACATCCACGATACCGGGAATTTTGCGCGTCTCGCTATCATCAAAAGACAGTAGTTTGGCGCCAAAGCGCGGGGCATGGGCAACTACTGCAGTCATCATGCCTGGACGCTGAATATCAATAGTATAAATAGCCTCACCATTGATTTTCTCAAGTGTGTCCACTTTCGGCAGACCGGTGCCAATCAGCTTGTACTGATCAGGAGTTTTCAAGACAACATCTTCGGGCACAGGCAAACTGGCAGCGGCTTCGGCAAACTCACCGAATGGTGCCACCCTGTTGGACAAGCTATGACTGATGACGCCATTGCTGATGCTTATTTCGCTTTCCGGAACATTCCAGGCATCAGCAGCTGTTGTCACCAGCATGGCGCGTGCAGCGGCTCCTACGGTTCTGTACTGAACCCAGCAGTTGGGGATACTCATTGAGCCCCCGGTGCCCTGCAGTCCCAGCATCAGATGCATATAAAGACCTACATTGACCGGAGCAGATTCAACCCTCATCTGGTTCCAGCTGGCATCCATTTCTTCGGCAATCAGCGTCGCCAGACCGGTATAAATACCCTGTCCCATTTCTGTATGCTTGGAAATAACGGTAATGGTGCTATCGGGAGCAATGTGAACAAAGGCATTGGTCGGCCAGCTGGTCGGCGGCGGCCCAAACTGTGCCATGGCATTTTTAACCGGGATATGAAAACCAATCACCAGACCAGTTGCCAATGCGGTTCCCTTCAAAAAATTTCGTCTATCCACGATGAATCTCCTGTTACTCTTTGTCCGTGATAATCTTGCTATCATAGCAAAGTAAGTGCTGAACTACGCAGATGTTCAGCACCTTTGGATACCTTTATCTGCTTTGAGGCCTTGTTCTTCGCGGTTTTAATCACGATTGAATAAGAGATAAGATCACTAACCAGGTTCAGCAAGTAAATCCTCAACGACCAGCTGGCGTCCTACAAGGGCCAGCGCGTGAATGACACCATCCAGTTTGGAGGCATGATCAGGATTAACAAGACGCCTGACCGCCCCTTCTGACAGCCCCAGGTGTTTTGCCAACGTTACATTGGAATACCCTTTTTCTGCCATAGCTGAACGCAATACCAGTTTAGCGGCAATCAGTGGTGGTACAGGTACCCGGTATTCATTTTTCAGCAATCTGGAAGGCACCGGGATATTCAGCCCGTCCAGAGAATAACCTGCCAGGGCAGCGCCTAATGCATCGCTCATGCAATTCAGCGCTTCTATTTTGCTTTCTCCCCCTGTAATGGCCTCAGGTATATCCCTGCAGGTAGCCACAAATTGATTGTTTTCATCCTGTTGCAAAGTTACCGGGTAAAGGTAGCGCATTTACTTATCCTGTAGATCGTCCAGTTTTATCGCGAGCTGATTACACATGGCATGCAACAGCCCTTTGCCAATGTCCCTATTTCTGTTTTTCAAAGTTGTGAATTTCTTGCCCAGATAAAGTCGCCCATGACTGCCCTTGCCATGATTGGTAAAGGTACAACACAGCCCTTGTTCGTCAGCATAGCGCTTAAGCTTTTTCTCAAATTCATAACCATTCATGACAGGAGTCCATTCCCGACCTTTAGTTTCGTACATATATGTACGATTTACAATATTAACCGCTCACTCCCAGTATAGCCAGAATCCTGCAGCATGCTGCGAAAAAGGAAATCAAGTATGCCCCCTTGCCTTTAGCCTTTAGCCTTTAGCCTTTAGCCTTTAGCCTTTAGCCTTTAGCCTTCAGCTCCTTGTCTCTTGCCTCTTTAGTGTCGTCCCGCCCCACTGAACCGCCCACCTTTATCCTTTATCCTTTATCCTTTATCTTTCATCCCTCCCCCTATAAACTGACAAACAATTTCCAGAAAG
>JABIPQ010000140.1 GCA_018698975.1 Gammaproteobacteria bacterium | reverse complement strand
GCCTCGCCCAAAGGCAATATGGCAAGAGACATGGCCAGTGCAAGACCCATTAAAAACAGTGCAACTACACCAGGGTTCCAACGGGAAATATTGTTTGCCACGAATCGAATTGAAGCCAGGACAAGACCGGCAAAAAATGCCAGTAAATAAGGCAGGTAATTTTCCATCAAGACCAGGATTATCCTGCCAAGAAGTAGCAATGACGTTAAAATGCCAGCAAACAAGGTCAACAGAAAGCCACCATTAATATATTCCCAGGCTGCCTTAAATCCATTTTGTTTGCAGACCACCAGTGCATGCCAGCCAAGCGACTGGATTGAGTCCACCAGTTCTTCATATATATTGGTAATTAATGCAATTGTGCCGCCGGAAACGCCAGGCACAGAATCTGCTGCACCCATGGCCATGCCTTTCAGAAACAATAAGCCCCGCTGTTTATTCATTGCCATACCCTGGCTTTAGACACTGATTGAACATCAATCCTCTACTCCACCCAACAAAGGCACAAAGCGCACAGCTTCCAGTGTTTCATCCTTAATTTCGCCGTCTATCTTGGTATATAACTTCAGTTCCTGGGTTTCCCGACCACCTACCGGAATTACCATTACCCCACCTTCCTTTAGCTGATCCAGGAGCGCCCGGGGAACTTGCTGGGCTGCCGCCGTTGTAATAATGCAATCAAAAGGAGCATGCTGTGGCCAGCCACGATTACCATCGGCACACTTCACACTGACATTGCGTATTCCAAGTTCACGTAATCTTTCCCGGGTTTTATCCAACAAAGGTCGAATTCGTTCAATGCTGTACACGTGCTTCACGTGCTGGGCCAGAATCGCTGTCTGGTAACCACACCCTGTCCCTATCTCCAGTATTACGGCATCATCAGGAGCAGCATTCAGAATAGTTTCTGTCATGCGTGCAACAATATAGGGTTGACTGATAGTCTGATTAAAACCAATAGGTAAGGCAGAATCTTCATAGGCTCGATGAGACAGGGCCTCATCAATAAACAAATGTCTTGGTGTTGTGCGTATTGATTCCAGTACATCAATGCGCTGGATACCCTGTTCGATAAGACGATTAACAAGTCTTTCCCTTGTTCTCAGGGACGTCATCCCGATACCTTCACGATTAATGCTATTCACCTGATGTACTACCCTTTTTACTGTTGTCTAATTGATCATTCAGCGCGCCCTGGATAATGGCTGCTGAAATTTCATCAGTCGCAATTTCCGCAAGACTTTTTAGTGCGTCATTGTGCGTCATATCGGCAAAGATTGGCGTAATAGAGATATAGCCATTAGCCACTTCATGGAAATCTGTGCCCGGCGTGTTCTCAACCGGCCCCCCTGCCTTGCCGATCCAGTAAACTGTTTTGCCCCTTGGGTTTTCTGTTCGAACCGGGCTTTCACTTTTAAGCCGTTTGCCCAGTGTGGTGAATTTAACACCCTGAATTTGTGCTGCAGGAAGATCAGGAATATTGACATTCAGAATCGTTCTTTCAGGTAATTCAAGGTTTTCAATAAAGCCTAACAGCTCCATAAACAAATTGGCTGTGGCTTGAAAACCCACGTCAGATTCCGACCTTTTCAGCGTGACCAGTGATACCGCGATTGCCGGTTTGGCCAGAAAACGTCCTTCCATTGCTGCGGCTACTGTCCCCGAATAAAGCACATCATCACCCATATTAGCGCCATAATTAATGCCGGATATAACCCTTTCTGGCATCGGGCAATAAATTCCCGAGGTTCCCAGATGGATACAATCAGTTGGAGTACCATCGACACCAATGTAGCGGTTGCTTAACTCTTCAATCTGCAGGGGGCGGTCGAGGGTAAGGCAATTACTGACACCGGAGCGATCATAAGTCGGCGCAATAACCTGCAGGTCGAATTTTTTTTCCAGAACGGATGCCAGCGCTGTTAATCCAGGTGCCCTGACGCCATCATCATTGGAGAGCAATATACTCATAAGCCAGGTGCTACCACTATTTCTCGTAATACACTCGTTGCATAAGTGCCTGAAGGCAAACTGAATTCTACCACCAGTTCCCGGTCACCAGCAGGTCTAATAGTGAGTTTTTCAGGAATAACGCGAAGTGATCTGCGCTCCTGTTTCAGGCCCGCAGCCGCAAGCCCTTGTGCCAGTATCGGATATTTATCAGCAATAGCATTTTCAAGTTCCTGTACATCATTTGAACTGGTCAATTCACCAGCTCCCCACATAGGCCCGGTAGGATGAATATCAAGGGACGACAAGCGTGACTGTAGTGCATCATCATCCTGTTGTGCTTTAAACACACTGGAGGTCCCAGCCAGAGCCATGACATCACCATTCACGAACTGATCCCAATTATTATCCTTCACACGTGCTGCCAGCACACTGTTGAAGAGATATGATCTTGCTGCGGAGAGATAAATGCCACGTTGAAAACGGGGGATTTTGCCCAGCTTCCCTGCCAACAAAGCTTCTGCTTTGAGCATATTATTTCCCGAATTACCGAAGCGTTGCAGGCCAAAATAATTAGGCACACCTTTAACGCTCAGGTTCTCCGACAGGCTGGCGATTACAGACTCATCCATTTCAATGTCTTTCAAAGTAATAACAAAGTGGTTATTGCGGTGGCTGCCCTTGCGCAGTTTTCGTGCGTTGCGCTTCTGCGCCAGTATTTTAAAGCCGCCAATGGACTCGTTAGGCTCAGCTAAATCAGCAGCGCTTTTTACACTGAACCATTGCCGGGTGACGGCTCTCTTGTCTTTGAGTCCTGCATAGCCGATTTCATGGATTTTACTGTTAGTCATTTTTGCCAGAATTCTGGCCGCATCCATGGTATTCATTTCTGTTTTTTCTACCAGAAGCCACAAGTGATCACCAGTTCCTGTCAGCTCAAAACCAAGCTCTTCTTCAACTAAAAAGTCTACAGGCAAGTGTCTGAAAAGTGCTGGCTGCCTGTCAAACTCATAGGCACAGGGAAAATCAAATTGATATGTCATCATTGAGTACGACGCAGGGGGGGTTATAATTTTTCCAGAAGAACTGTTGCGTAAGCTGCAATGCCCTCCTGACGACCGGTAAAGCCGAGCCCTTCACTGGTTGTAGCTTTGACACTGATCTGATCAGCATCTACCTCTAATTCTGCACTCAGGCTTTCTCTGATCTGGAGAATATAGGGCGATAATTTTGGTGCCTGTGCAACCAATGTGATATCTGCATTTACCAGTTTCCAGTTTTTATTCTGCATCATGGCAAGTACATCCTTGAGCAGGGCAAGGCTGCTGATATTTTTATAGCGGATATCTGTATCAGGAAAATGCTGCCCAATATCTCCCAATGCAAGTGCGCCAAGAATTGCATCAATGAGAGCATGAATCAGCACGTCACCGTCTGAATGCGCCACAAGACAATAGTCATGGGGAATTGAAACGCCCCCCAGAGTAATAGCGTTGGCACTGTCAGCTTGTTCTGCAAAGCGATGAACATCAATGCCGTTACCAATTCTTAAGTTGCTCATTGCCTTGCCTGCTTGTTGAGAATCTGCTGCGCCATAAAAATATCTTCAGGATGAGTGATTTTAATATTGTCAGCGCTCCCCTGGACTATCTTAACCGCATAACCCGCGTATTCCATCGCATGAGCTTCATCGGTTATCTGGACATTATCGTGTAGCGCTTTCTCAATCGCCTCGATGAGCACACCATAGCGAAACATCTGTGGTGTAGCTGCGAGCCAGTAATCCTCACGAGGAACGGTGCTTTCTACCATCAAATCACTGCTTACCTTTTTCAAGGTTTCCCGCACCGGAGATGCCAGCAAGCCGCCTGTCTCCATATCTGTCAATTCATTGCACAGGGTACTGATGTCTTGTAAGGCAACACAGGGTCTTACTGCATCATGGACCAGTATCCAGTCCTTTGCACTGGCAATATCCTTCAATGCCTGCAATCCCTTATAGACTGAGTTCACTCTTTGCTCGCCACCCTTTGCGGTAATGATTTCTTTTCTTAAAGAATCATCCAACTGCATCCACCAGTCATCATCCTCACCAAGTACCAATACTATGCCAGCCAGGTTATTTATCTGTTTCAGCCGCAGCAGGGTATGTTCGAGGATTGTGCGGCCCTGAATTTTAAGATATTGCTTGGGAGTATTATTAGCAGTGCTGGCTTGTATGCGCTTGCCAATGCCTGCAGCCGGGATGACTGCCCAGTAGCGAGGGCCTGTTGAACTGGCTGGCTTTTGGTTTTCGCCCACTACTCTATCCTGTGTGTTGCATGCTGCTGCGTATATAGATTAACTTTTAGCTGCACTTCATTCGGGGTTAAAACCCCTCCTACAGCCTTTCTATTGTAGCTTTTAACTTTTGGATCTATTGTTCGGATGAACTCTCACTACTGGATTCCTGTTTTTTTTCTGAATCCACAATCATGTAAAAAGTTTCGCCATCTTTAATAAGGCCAAGTTCCTGACGCGCCATTTCTTCAATAGCGTCGGTTCCGGTTTTTAACTCATCAACTTCGTGCAGTAATTCGCTGTTACGACTCTGCAACCCGCTATTTTCGTTTTCCTGGAGTGTAATTGACTCATTAAGACGTGATATTTCGGCGAGACTGCCTGGACCGGTCCAAAGCCGTATCTGTAGCCCCAGAATAATCATCACCAATAATGCCTGAAGAATGCGCATGCTTTCTATCCAGCCTGTTCAATCTATCCTGTCTATCCAGTCTATCCAGCTTAAACCATTATGCCCAGATTAAACCTGAGCATCTTCAGCTAAAACGCAGGCTTAGCGCTTAAATTCAGCCAGCCCATTATAGAGTGCTGAAGCTCCCAGCTCCTCTTCAATCACCAAAAGACGATTGTATTTTGCGACACGGTCTGAACGACAAAGAGAACCGGTCTTGATTTGGCCGGCGGCAGTTGCAACGGCCAGATCTGCAATAGTGGTATCCTCTGTTTCTCCAGAACGATGCGAGATTACAGCAGTATAGCCAGCGGTTTTAGCCATATTGATAGCAGCGAGGGTTTCACTCAAGGTACCGATCTGATTAAACTTGATCAAAATAGAATTAGCGATATGCTCATTGATACCACGCTCTAAAATGCGAGTGTTGGTTACAAACAAATCATCACCTACCAGCTGCGCTTTATCACCCAGTTTTTGTGTCAATATATCCCAGCCGTTCCAGTCACTTTCATCCATGCCATCCTCAATAGATAAAATCGGATACTGTTCACAAAGGCCGGCAAGATAGCTGGCAAATTCTTCACTGGAAAATTTTCGCCCTTCCCCACTCAAATCGTATCTACCATCACGGTAGAATTCTGATGCCGCACAATCCAGAGCAAGACAAATATCCTGCTCCATTTTCAAGCCTGTTGTTTCCACAGCCTCAAGAATGGCATCCAGAGCTGCGGCATTCGATGGGAGATCAGGGGCGAAACCACCCTCATCGCCGACAGCCGTGTTCAAGCCTTTACTATTGAGCACTGACTTTAAGGCGTGAAATATTTCAGCGCCATATCGCAAGGCTTCGCGAAAACTGCTCGCGCCAACAGGTTGAATCATGAATTCCTGAATATCGACATTGTTGTCTGCATGCTCCCCGCCATTAATAATATTCATCATTGGCACTGGCATGCTGAACACGCCGTCAGCATTTGCCAGCGGCAAAGTGGCGATATATGCATACAAGGATTGCTGCTGACTTAATGCGGCAGCCTTTGCTGTAGCCAGGGATACCGCAAGAATAGAATTGGCGCCCAGATTACCTTTGTTATCGGTACCATCCAGAGCAATCATGGCATCATCGATTGCACTTTGATCCAGTGCATCCATACCCTTGAGCTTAGCCTGGATTTCATTATTAGCGGCAGCTACAGCTTTCAGGACACCCTTGCCGTTATAACGTGCAGGATCCTTGTCTCTTAATTCCAGTGCTTCCCTGGACCCGGTTGAGGCGCCAGATGGCGCACAAGCACTACCAGTCTCTCCGCTTTGCAGTGTTACGTCTGCCTGAATAGTTGGATTGCCTCGGGAATCAAGTACTTCACGGGCCCTGATGTTTGCGATTTGTGTCATTTAAAACCTTCGAAATTTACTGCTGAGTTAATAATTAAAACGATTTTATTGAGGCGTTTGCGAGCATTTTCTGCTTCACGCGGTATCAATTTCTTCCTGAGCCTTGACCAGATCATCCAGTGCCTTTAGCTGACTCAGAAATGATTCCAGCTTTTCAAGGGGTAATGCACAGGGTCCGTCACAAAGGGCTTTGGCCGGATCAGGGTGCGCTTCTATGAAAATG
This sequence comes from Gammaproteobacteria bacterium, assembly GCA_018698975.1. GTDB lineage: Bacteria > Pseudomonadota > Gammaproteobacteria > Pseudomonadales > Pseudohongiellaceae > Eutrophocola. The sequence continues at coordinate 160 of JABIPQ010000140.1, read as the reverse complement.
CCGGCTATATTTTGTGCAAGTCCCGAGCGTGCCAGAGAACTTACATCCTTGCGGCGACCACCTGCACTACTGGCCTGACCACCTGGCAATTGTAGTGAATGAGTGACATCAAAGATTAATGGATAACCGAAATCCTTCATGATGGGGAAACCCAGCATAT
>JABIPQ010000139.1 GCA_018698975.1 Gammaproteobacteria bacterium | reverse complement strand
GCTAAAAATAACGATATTCCGGTAGGGCCAGGCAGAGGATCCGGTGCCGGCTCGCTGGTAGCTTATGTTCTCAAGATTACTGACCTTGATCCTCTGGCATATGACCTGCTGTTTGAACGCTTCCTTAACCCTGAGCGTGTTTCCATGCCTGACTTTGACGTGGATTTCTGTATGGAAGGCAGAGATCGCGTTATTGAACATGTCGCTGATCTTTATGGTCAGGATGCCGTGTCCCAGATTATTACCTTTGGCACCATGGCGGCCAAGGCGGTGATCAGGGATGTGGGCAGGGTACAAGGCAAGTCCTACGCATTGGCGGACAAACTATCCAAGCTGGTACCTTTTGAAGTAGGGATGACACTTCAAAAGGCGCTCGAACAGGAAAAGCAACTTGTCGAATTTATTGATACAGACGAAGAAGCTGAAGAAATTATGGAGATGGCCTTCAAACTGGAAGGCTTGATTCGAAACGTCGGCAAGCATGCGGGAGGCGTTGTCATAGCGCCTACAAAGCTTACCGATTTCTCTCCCCTGTACTGTGACGAAAGCGGTGCAAATCTGGTCACCCAGTTTGATAAGAATGATGTCGAAAGCGCTGGACTGGTGAAATTTGATTTCCTTGGTTTAAGAACACTGACCATTATTGACTGGGCAGTGAAGATGATTAACGCAGCTGGTGGTAATACCAGTGGTGAAATGATTGACATAACTACTATCCCGCTGGCCGATCCTGCCGTGTACAGGATGCTGGAACAAGGGGATACCACGGCTATTTTCCAGCTTGAATCCAGAGGAATGAAAGATCTGATCAAGCGTCTGAAACCCAGTAATTTTGAAGATATTATTGCGCTTGTTGCTCTTTTTCGACCGGGTCCCCTGGGTTCAGGGATGGTAGATGATTTTATAAACAGAAAACATGGTCGCATGTCGGTCAGTTATCCTCATCCGGATCTTGAGCCGGTATTAAAGAACACTTACGGAGTCATACTTTACCAGGAACAGGTGATGCAGATTGCCCAGGTTCTGGCTGACTATAGTTTAGGCGGAGCCGATATGCTGCGTCGTGCTATGGGTAAAAAGAAGCCTGAAGAGATGCAAAAGCAGCGGCTATTATTTCTTGAGGGAGCAGCGAATAAGGGTATTGATTCGAGGCAGGCTGAAACCATTTTTGATTTGATGGAAAAGTTTGCTGATTATGGTTTCAACAAATCCCATTCAGCCGCTTATGCCCTGGTGTCCTATCAGACTGCCTGGCTTAAATACTATTACCCGGCGCATTTCATGGCAGCGGTGTTGTCCGCTGATATGCAAAATACCGATAAAATCGTCATTCTTATCGAAGAATGCCGGCGCATGGAGATACCGCTGATTTCTCCGGATGTGAACAGTGGCCGTTTTTCTTTTACAGTTGATAAGCAGGGCCGAATTATTTACGGCCTGGGTGCCATCAAGGGGCTTGGCGAAGGGCCGATAGAAAATATCATTGCGGTGAGGGAGGAGACAGGTTCATTTAACAACCTTTTTGATTTTTGTGACCGCATAAATATGTCAGTGTTGAATAAGCGCGCGATTGAAGCATTGATACGTTCAGGGGCGATGGATACCTTTGGTGCGGACAGAGCGGTACTTCTGGCCAGCATGAGTGAGGCGGTTAAAACTGCGGAGCAAAGCGATCGCACGCAAGCCAGTGGTGTTGATGACATGTTTGGCGACCTGATCCCCGCGGAAAGTACCCAGGATGTTTATAGCAATTACCGCAAGGTGAAAGCATGGAGCGAGCAACGGCGTTTGCAGGAAGAGAAAGACTCTCTGGGTTTATATTTATCCGGTCATCCAATAGAAGAGTATCTTCCTGAAATCCAATTAATGACAAAAAACCGGATCGTCAATCTCAAAGCTGACAAGAGTAATCAGATGGTCATCGGCCTGATCCATGACATGCGCATTATTAAAAGCAAAAGGGGAGACACCATTGCTATTCTCACTCTTGATGATAGAAGTGCGCGTATTGAGGTGTCTCTTTTCGGCGAAGTGTATGAAAGTTGCCGGGAAATATTGAGTAAGGATATTGTCGTTTTTGTAGAAGGGGCGGTTAGCCTGGATGAGTACAGTGGCAACAGCTCTTTACAGATTCGTGCCCGTAAAATCATGACCTTCAAGGATGCACGACAACAGTATGTGCGCAATATTACCCTTGATTTGCAACAGGAGAATTTGCCTGTAGAATCGCTGCAAATTTTGCAGAACATCCTTGCTGAATACAACAATTCTGCCCATGGAGCCAATATCACGGGTACTGAAAATAATGAAGAAGGCGTTTGTGATGTGGTGGTCAATTATTCGCGGGAAGGCGTGACGGGAAGCATCTTGTTGGGCGAGCAGTGGCGTGTTCATGTTGAAGATGAATTGCTCCACAAACTTAAGGAACAGTATGGGGCAGGCCACATTATTCTGAATTATCGCTAGTATTTTGAAGACAACTTTTTAAGCAACTTACAAGGTAACAACAAGACAAAAACATGAACCCTGACTATCTGGATTTTGAACAACCTATCGCTGATCTCGAAGTAAAAATCAATGAGCTGCGGCTTGTGGGTGCAGACAATAAGCTCAATATAAGTGAAGAGATCGTCAAGCTTCAGGATAAAAGCCAAAAATTAACGCAGAAAATATTCTCTTCCCTCACCCCCTGGCAAGTGTCCTTGCTGGCAAGGCATCCTTTAAGGCCTTACACAGAAGACTTTATTCAACATATCTTTACAGATTTTGATGAATTACATGGTGATCGCTATTTTGCAGATGATCAGGCCTTGATTGGTGGCGTTGCCAAGCTTGATGATATTCCTGTGATGATTATTGGGCATCAGAAAGGACGCAGTACTAATGAGAAAGTAAAACGGAATTTTGGTATGCCGAAACCGGAGGGATATCGAAAAGCCCGGCGTTTAATGCTGCTGGCCGAACGCTATAAAATGCCAGTGCTGACCTTTATCGATACTCCTGGTGCCTATCCTGGTATTGATTCGGAGGCACGTGGAATTAACGAGGCAATTGCAGAAAACCTGGCGGTAATGTCACGTCTGAAAACACCCATTATTGCTACCGTGACAGGTGAAGGAAATTCAGGGGGAGCTATTGCTATTGGCGTCTGTGATCATTTGAATATGCTGCAGTATTCCACCTATTTTGTTATTTCGCCGGAAGGTTGCGCGACAATTCTCTGGAAATCCTCTGATCATAAAGCCGATGCCGCAAAAGCGATGGGGGTAACATCAGAGCGTCTGGAGGATATTGGTGTTGTTGACAGCACCATTGAAGAACCGCTGGGGGGGGCTCATCGGGATATCAAATTGATGTCCGCAAGAATCAAGGGAAAGCTGATTGAACAGATACAGCAGTTTAGTAACATGGATATGGATGCATTATTACAGCGTCGATATAAACGTCTTATGAGTCATGGCAGTTCACATTAGCTCATTTTAGTTCACCTCAGCTTATTTTAACTAACCAAGGCTTTTTAAATATGCCGGTGTGTCTGGCAAGGCGCATTTAACTATGGCCTTTTCTCCTCAACAGCTAATCTCCCGCCTACCGAAAGGTCAGTGGACCTGTCTGCTTGGTTTCAGTGGCGGCCTGGACTCTTATGTCTTATTGCATAGCCTGTGTCAGTTAAGGGACTCAGGAAATACCCGGATAAGCTTGAAAGCGATTCATGTACATCATGGCCTCAGTCCTGATGCAGATCTCTGGGCTGAGCATTGCCGTGCAGTTTGTACTGCCTATGATGTTCCCCTGGAAGTATGCAAAGTGTCCGTAGAAAATTCAGGGCAGGGACTTGAAAATGCCGCGCGGAACGCGCGCCTGGGTGTTTTTCAGGAGAATTTAGGCGTCGATGAATACTTTCTGACAGCACATCATCTCGATGATCAGATGGAGACCATGCTGTTTCGCATGATGCGCGGGACGGGCTTGAGAGGTTTGTCCGGTATTTCCCCGCAACGGCCATTGGGTAAAGGCAAGTTGTTACGGCCTCTCCTTGACGTAGATCGAGCAGAGCTGAAACATTATGCAGAGCAGCAAGGTCTGGATTGGATTGAAGACGAAAGTAATGCGCTCGAGGATTTTGACCGGAATTACCTGAGACAAAAAGTGATGCCCTTATTGGCTTCCCGTTGGCCCGGGTATAGAAAAAACTGGCAAAGGCTGGGTCAACTTGCCGGGGAAGGACAAATCCTGCAACGAGAGCTGGGCATGCAGGACCTTGTTAAAGTCCAAAACGGCATCCATCGTCTGGATATTGCCTGCCTGCTGGAATTTTCCCCAGTGCGTCAGCGCAATATTGTACGACAGTGGTTTCTTTCCCTGGAGGAAGACCATGGGATTCCTGCTCCTGATTATTATGTTGTAGAGCGGCTGTTTGATGAGCTGATTCCTGCAGCTGAAGATGCAGCACCAATGCTGACATGGGAAAAAGCAGGGCTAAGGGTGGAAGTCAGGCGTTATGCCTCGCGCATATACCTGGTGCTTCCGGAGCAGATCAGCATGGGGGCTAATAAACTATCCTGGGACACATCAGCTCCTCTCGATTTACCGGGTCATCTGGGAAGTCTGTCGTTGATAGAAAGCAGTGCAGATGGCATTGCACTCATTCCCGGTGAAATCCTTGAAGTAGGCTTCAAGCAGGGGGGTGAAACAGTTAAACCCGCTGGCCGTAAAACGCGCTCAATGAAGAAAATTCTGCCAGATTATGGCGTTCCACCCTGGTTGCGCGAAAAAACGCCATTAATTTTTCGCCAGGGCGAATTGCTGGCAGTTGCTGACCTGTTTGTCTGTGATCAGCATCAGTTTGAATTTTGTCCGGACACTGATAAAAAAATGTTCAAACTTCAGTGGCTCAGGTCAGATTTACATTGTGGCTATTAAGGCTATCTGATAACCTGCACTTCCATCAGAAACACAGTATAAAATAACTGATGGACCATAAATGACACGGTTTATTTTTATTACCGGTGGTGTTGTATCCTCCCTTGGCAAAGGGATCACTTCCGCCTCTCTTGCCGCAATCCTCGAAGCTCGTGGTCTCAATGTGACCATGCTCAAGCTTGACCCTTATATTAATGTTGATCCGGGCACTATGAGCCCATTCCAGCATGGAGAAGTGTTTGTCACTGAAGACGGTGCGGAAACGGATCTCGACCTTGGGCATTATGAGCGCTTTATCCGCAAGACCCTTTCGCAGAAAAACAATTTCACGGCAGGGCGTATATACGAAGAGGTAATCAAAAAAGAGCGCCGGGGTGATTATCTTGGCGCCACCATTCAGGTTATTCCCCATATTACCGATGAAATTAAAGCCCGCGTCATAGATGGTGCCGGCGATGCTGATGTTGCTCTTGTTGAAATTGGCGGCACAGTGGGAGATATTGAATCTCAGCCTTTCCTTGAAGCTGTAAGACAATTAAAAGTAGAGCTGGGCTCCGAGCGCGCCTTGTTCCTGCATCTCACCCTAGTGCCTTATATCAGTACAGCTGGCGAAACCAAGACCAAGCCTACACAGCATAGTGTGCGCGACCTGCGCTCAATTGGTATTCAGCCGGATATCCTGGTGTGCCGCTCGGATCATGAGATCCCGGAATCTGCGCGCAAGAAAATCTCCCTGTTTACCAATGTTGAATTAGCTGCAGTGGTATCCCTGGAAGATACTGCGACGATTTATTCCGCCCCAATTCTTCTCCATAACACCGGTATAGATGAAATAATTTTGCAGCGTTTCAGGTTGGAGTGTCGGGCAGCAGACCTGTCAGAATGGGAAAGCGTTGTCGAGGCAACCCTGAATCCTGATCGCGAAGTAAATGTAGCGATGATCGGAAAATATATGGAATTACTGGATGCCTATAAATCCCTGATTGAGGCGATTAAGCATGCAGGGATTCAAACACGCACCCGGGTGAAAATGCGCTACATTGATGCGGAAACTATCGACAAAGAGGGTTTCTCTGTTCTTGAAGGTGTCGATGCCATCGTTGTTCCTGGCGGCTTTGGTGAAAGGGGCATTGAAGGCATGATCAGTACAGCCCAATATGCCAGAGAACAAAAAATTCCCTATCTTGGTATTTGTCTTGGTTTGCATGTTGCGGTGATAGAGTATGCCCGTCACGTGCTTAAGCTGCCTGGCGCTCACAGTACTGAATTTGAACGTAACACGTCTGATCCTGTCATTGCCATGATTACCGAGTGGCTAACCGCTGATGGTGATCTTGAAGTCAGAGATGAAAACTCGGATCTGGGCGGCACTATGCGTCTTGGCGGGCAGGAGTGTCGTCTGGAAGATGACTCTATTGCCAAATCCTGTTATCAGAAAGATGTGATTGTTGAGCGCCATCGTCACCGCTATGAAGTGAATAATAATTATGTTGAGAAGCTGGAAAGCCATGGTATGCGATTTACAGGTAAATCTCTTGATGGCAACTTGATGGAAGTGCTCGAAGTAAAAGACCATCCCTGGTTTCTGGCTTGCCAGTTTCATCCGGAATTTACCTCAACACCAAGAGATGGACATCCGTTATTCACCGGATTTATCAAGGCAGCGATCAGTCATCATGACGGGCAGCAGGAAAGCACAGAATCTCCGTCAGTAGCTGTCACCAGTTGACCCAGAGTCGATAAAACATGACAACTACAATTAAAGTGGGCGATATCAACATAGCCAATAATGCACCCATGGTGCTTATTGGTGGCTTGAATGTACTGGAAGATGAGGCTCTTGCACTAGAAGTTGCCGACTCCTTCGACAGTGTGTGCCGATCACTTTCCATCCCCTATATTTTTAAAGCCTCCTTTGATAAAGCAAACCGTTCTTCAATCAATTCCTATCGTGGACCTGGCCTGGAACAGGGTATGAAAATCCTGGCAAAAGTCAGGGAAACGTTCAACGTGCCACTCATCACTGATGTCCATGAGCCTTATCAGGCTGAGGCGGTGGCAGAAGTAGTGGATATATTGCAGTTACCGGCTTTTCTTTCACGCCAGACTGATCTGGTTCAGGCCATGGCCAAAACCGGCAAGGTAATCAATATCAAGAAAGCCCAGTTTCTATCGCCAGCGGAGATGGGCAATATTTTGAAAAAATTTGAAGAAGCTGGAAATTCGCAATTAATGCT
>JABIPQ010000138.1 GCA_018698975.1 Gammaproteobacteria bacterium | reverse complement strand
TATATTTAGTGGCAAGATTAAAGGCTTAAGGCAAGATGTAGGCCGGAAGAGCGCAGCGATGTCCGGCTTGGAGGTACAAGGTAGAAGTTAAAAGGTACAAATTGAAAGGGGACGGGTATGTTAAAAATCAGGAATTTACGTTTTGTTGCAGGTATGTTGTTTGTGCTTTTTACCGCAACAGTGTCTGCACAACAACTGGGGCATTTTGAGCGCATACAAGTGTCGGGTCCTTCATTGGAGGGCAATCTTTCAGGGGACGATTCGGTTCGGGATGTGAGTGTCTATTTGCCACCAGGTTATCGAACGGATACTGAAAAGCGTTATGCGGTTATCTATTTGCTACATGGGTATACCGACTCTGATCAGAACTGGTTTGGTCTTAACGGTAATCATTTTGTAAATGTCCCCGATGCAGTGGATGCGGCCTGGAAAGAGGGCGCAGAAGAAGTGATTATTGTCATGCCCAATGCCTTTACCCGTTTTCAGGGCAGTATGTATTCCAACTCTGCTGCTACCGGCGATTGGGAAAGCTATGTTGCCAAAGATCTGGTGAGTTATATTGATGCCAACTACCGCACCCTTGCCCGTCGCGAGAGCAGAGGCCTGGCGGGGCATTCCATGGGTGGTTACGGCACCATGCGTATTGGCATGAAATATCCAGAAGTCTTCGCGGCTTTATATGCCATGAGCCCTTGTTGTATGGGGGCCAATTTAAATCCCTCAATGGATCAGTTTGCCGACGTGCTGGCTATCGAGAATGATGAACAGCTTGCTACTGCAGGCTTCGGCGTGAAAGCCATGCTGGCGTCAGCCGCGGTGTGGTCACCCAATCCAGACAATCCTCCGTTCTATGTGGATCTGCCATTCAAGGACGGTGAGCTGCAACAGGATGTGGTGGCACGCTGGGTGGCCAATGCGCCACTGGTGATGACCCATCAATATATCCCCCAGCTAAAATCCTTTGAGGAAATCTATATCGATGCCGGTGACCGGGATGTTGGTATTGCGGCGACGGTAAGGGAAATGGACAGTATTTTTAATACCTATGGGGTGAAGCACTGGTCAGCCATTTACGAGGGTGACCATGTCAGTGGCATTCATGAAAGGATTACTACGCACTTGATGCCGATGTTTTCTGAAGTGCTGGATTCGCAATAAGTATGCAACTAGTGAAACCATGGATAGTTTAAGCACAGCCTATAAAAATCATGATGCGCTGGCCCTTGAACAGGCATTCCATGAAAATCCCGAGGCTTTTCGGCAATGGTTCGGCATTTCCTTTGCACAGCATCCTGATGATGAGGTGCTCAAGGCATGGCATGCGCGATTATTTTTTAAAGAGAAAGATTTCCAGGACAAAAACCGCAGACCGGTTAAAAATATTCTTCTATATACCGTATTCATTTCTACAATCATCTGGGCCATTGCCAAAATCCCTGCCTTTATCACGGTAGCTGAAGACTGGTTTTATCCACGCTTTATTCCCTTTCTGGTGCTTGGCGCATTAATTACCTATTTCACCATCAATATGCCTTTCAACAAGCGCCTGGCCATGCAAAGTAGTATCGGGTTGTTTTTGCTGTTTTTAATACTGATGATTCTACCGAATAAAAATAATTCAGATTCACTGATCATGGCATTAATTCATATGCCCCTGGTGCTTATCAGCTTTTTGGGATTTGTCTTTGGTGGCGGGCGCTGGCGCGATATTAACTCGCGCCTGAAATTTATTCGCTACGTTGGTGAACTGGTTATTTTTACTGCTCTGGTTTTACTCGGAGGCGGAGTGCTGACGGTATTGACATTTGGCCTGTTTTCGCTGATCGACCTGTCTATTGAAGAATGGTATGTGAATTATGTGTTGGTGTGGGGACTGATGTCGGCGCCACTGATTGCCACCTGGGTCTGGGATCAGGTGATGAAACAGGAAAGTAAACTGGCCTCAGTGATTGCCAATGTGTTTTCCCCTTTATTCCTGGTGCTGACTATAGGCTATTTACTGGCCTTGATGGGTGAGCAGCGTAGTCCTTTCAGTGATCGGGAGTTTCTGATTATCTTCAATGCCCTGTTGTTGGTAGTCTGGGGTATCACCGTGTTTTCCGTGACGGGCAGGGGAGAAGACAGGTCAAGACTGCTAGACCTGACCAACTTGAGCCTGGTGTTTGTAACCCTGATTATCGATGCCATTACCTTGTCAGCAATTGCCTATCGTATTGTTGAATTTGGTATCACGCCAAACAGAATGGCGGTAAGTGGCGCCAACCTGTTGATCTTTATTCACCTGCTGTGGATTTTCTATGAATACGTAATGGAAATACGGGGCAGGAGTAGTCTTGAAGTAATCAAGCAGACCATTGCCCGGTTTTTGCCAATGTATACAGCGTGGTCGCTGTTTGTGGTTGTTCTGCTCCCGGTCCTGTTCGGTTTCCAATAAGCGATAAGCTGATTTTTATTGGGGAACGGCAGAATTATGAAACTGCACTATCTTCCATTCGTCATCACGTAAAGCTACTGCCATGCTAACGCGCAAGGGCGTTCCGTTTGTGGCACCATTGGGAGTCACTGCCCACATGCCCGATACCAATACCAGAGTATCAGAGATCACCAGGGCAGAAGTACTGAGTTTTGATGCCACAGTACGACCGGGTTCGTTACCTCTTAGCGCAGAAAAATAAGCGTTAACACCGGCAGGGTCTTCCACTAGTGCTTTTGAACCAGTGCCCCAAAACAAGGCGTCTTCAGAAAACAGGGCAATCACACTATCCATCTCAACATTGGTCATTAAATGCAGAAATTCATCGAATACTGCGCTGGCAGCTTCCGCAGGATCTGACTGCGCATCGGATGTGCATGGTAGAGCCAGAAAGATAAGTAATAGTGTTGTGGTCATTATTGATTTCACTGGAAGCTTTCCTTAAATTATTTTCGTGTAATAAAGTCAAAAAAACCAAAGTTTATTGGTTTTGATTGATATCAATATTCTGTTCGCCGGGCATATTGTATACGAGGCAAACAGAGGAAGGCCAAGGAGTGGGTCCAGACCCATGAGCCCATCTTTCATTATATAGTAATTCCGTTTCGAGGCTGTTGACTAAAGCCATTGTGTCCATCAGTATCTCTGGCTGGATTAAAACACAATAAAAATTCCAGAAAAATCGACTTTAAATCTGATAGTAGACAAAAGGGGAACTCAAATGATGCATATACCAAATAAGACTTTTTCATCAATAGTAGCAGGTGTCTTGTTTACAGTATTTGCACAGATTTCTCTTGCCCAGACCAGTACTCGGGAAGGGGTGTATACGGAAGCGCAGGCCATTGCCGGTGGCGCACTATACTTACGCTCCTGCGTGGAATGTCACGGCATCACCCTTGCCGGTGGCGAAGGTGGCCCTGGTTTAGTAGGTGGTGAATTCTGGAATCAGTGGCAGGACCAGTCCCTGGCGGCTTTTTATCAGATTACCGCTTCTACCATGCCGGTGAATAATCCCAATGGTTTCTCTGCAGAGCAGTATGCTGATCTGGTGGCCTTCATGCTGCAGCAAAATGGTTTACCTGCCGGTGAACAAAATTTGCCCTCCAGTGCTGGTGATCTGGTGGCGATTACCATGCAGCCTTCCCTGAGCCCTGTGCGTGTTGCCTCCTTGATGAATGGTGCATCTACTGCACAGAGAGTGATCGAATATGAATGGCTGGGTTATCACAATGATACCCATGCCACACGCTATGCGCCCCTTGATCAGATTAACGCCGATAATGTGCAGAATCTGGAAGTGGCCTGGCGCTGGACCACGCTCAATCATGGTCCAAATCCTGAATTTAATTATGAATCCACGCCTGTGATGGCCGACGGTGTGCTTTATGCCACGGCAGGCAGACGTCGTGATGTGGTGGCTATTGATCCAGTTACCGGTGAGAACCTGTGGATGTATCGTTTCGATGAAGGTGGTCGGCGCGGCCCGCGCGTTAATTCAGGACGCGGCGTATCCTATTGGCGTGAAGGGGATCAGTCTCGTGTAGTTGTGGTGACCCCTGGCTATTATCTGATTTCCCTGGATACAGCGACTGGCAAACCGGACCCTGATTTCGGTGACAACGGCATGGTGGATCTTCGCGTTGGTCAGGAAGACCGCTTCGAGATTGATATTGAAGATATTCCCTCCGGGCTCACAGCACCGCCGGTAATTGTGGATGGCGTGATTGTTATTGGCGCCGCTTTTCCTTCAGGCGGTTCGCCCCGTTCCATGACAGGACCAGCGGGTAATATTCGCGGTTATGACATGCGCACCGGTGAGAGGCTGTGGATATTCCATACCATTCCCCAGGAAGGAGAATTCGGCACTGAAACCTGGCGCAATAACAGTAATACCTTTACTGGTAATGCTGGCTCCTGGGCAACCATGTCGGCCGATCAGGACAGAGGTATTGTCTATGTCCCGGTAGAGGCGGCGACAGGCGATATGTACGGCGGTCATCGACCCGGTGATAACCTGTTCAGTCAGTCTCTGGTAGCACTAAATGCCAGAACTGGCGAGCGTATATGGCATTACCAACTAATTCATCATGACATCTGGGACTATGATCCCCCCACCGCACCAGTACTGGCAGATCTGAATGTGGATGGCGAAATCATACCTGCGGCGATTCAGGTGAGCAAACAGGGCATGGTTTATACCCTGAATCGTCTTACCGGCGAACCGGTGTGGCCCATCGAAGAAAGAGCGGTACCACAGTCAACTATTCCCGGTGAACAGACTTCACCCACACAGCCTTTTCCTACCAAGCCGGCACCGTTTGAGCGCCTGGGCATGAGCGAGGACGACCTGCTGGACTGGACCCCGGAAATCAAGGCAGAGGCGATCCGCCTGTTGAATGAGTATACCTACGGCCCGGTTTTTACGCCGACCTCCATGACCACTGAAACAAATAAAGGCACCTTGTTTATGCCGGGTTTTGGTGGTGGTGCTAACTGGCAGGGTGTGGCTTTCGATCCGGAAACCAATATGCTCTATATTCCGTCAACGTCGCATCCGATGAGTATTGGTTTAACCCAGGATTCTTTCTTCGAGGACAGTGATTTTGATTATGCCATGGCCCGTGGTGGTTTTGGTGTGCAAGGCCCTTTTGGTCTGCCATTGATCAAACCACCCTATGGACGTATTACTGCCATCGATATGAACGCAGGCGAGCATGAATGGATGATGGCCAATGCTGATACCCCGGATGAAATCAAAAATCACCCAAGACTGCGCGGCGTGGATATTCCCTTACGCACCGGTCATGGCGACCGCGGTGGCTTACTGGTGACCAAATCCCTGCTCTTTGCCGGAGAGGGTGCAGGCCTGTATGGCGGTCAGACTGGCGGTGGCAATAAATTCCGCGCCCATGATAAAGCCACAGGGGAAATCATTGCTGAATTTCAATTGCCTGCCAAACAGACCGGCTTGCCTATGACTTATCAAATTGATGGCGTGCAATATATTGTGGTGCCGATTGGGGATAGGGGCTTTGTTGGGGAGCTTGTTGCCTTGCGGGTTGCGGAATAAAGCGGCAGAGACAAGCGAGTGGCAGGACAAGGTACAAGATAAAAGCCTTAAATTTTCAGGCTTGATTGAAAGTGAAAAATTCACTTCCTTTTTCCTTTGTCAGTATGTTGTGCCTGCTTGTGACTTGTGACTTTTTTACCATCTTCCGCTTTCACATCTATCCCAATCTCTTTGCCATTCATCCGACATGGTGGCGTCGCTGAGTAAAAAGCCTGTTTCCATTTCCGGATAAATATCTTCGTAGGTCTGCACTGAATGTTGATTGACGCGTCGGTTGATGTGCCAGGGTTTAACATCTGTCAGTGAAGTTACACCCAACAGGCCAACTAATTCTGCCAGCATTTTTGTTGTAGCCTGATGATAATTAAACACCCTGACACCCTTGTCGGTGACATCGAGCATTTTATAGCGCGCGGGATTTTGCGTGGTGACTCCGGTCGGGCACTTGTCAGTATTACAGTGGCGGGCCTGAATGCAGCCCAGCGCAAACATCATGCCGCGGGCGGAATTAAGGGCATCGGCTCCCAGTGCTGCCAGGCGCAGCATATGAAAAGCGGAAATCAGTTTACCTGCCGCAATAATTTTTATCTGATCGCGCAAGCCAATACCGATGAGGGAATTATGAATAAATGAAAGACCTTCGCGCACCGGTGTGCCAACAGAGTTGGTCAGTTCAACAGGCGCTGCGCCAGTACCCCCTTCACCGCCATCAACCGTGATGAAATCGGGGGTAATACCGGTTTCCAGCATGGCTTTGCAAATAGCCAGAAATTCTGATTTTTTACCCAGACAAAGTTTGAATCCTACCGGTTTTCCGCCAGAAAGCTCTCTGAGCAAAACAATAAAATTCATCAATTCCACAGGACTGGAAAAGGCGGAATGATAGGGCGGTGAAATGACATCCTTGCCTATTTCTACATGACGGATAAGAGCCACTTCTTCGGATACTTTCGCCCCTGGGAGCATACCCCCATGCCCGGGCTTGGCGCCCTGGGAAATTTTAATTTCAATCATTTTGACCTGATCTTCACAAGCCTTTTGGGCAAATAATTCAGGGTTAAATTGCCCCAGGTCATTACGGCAACCGAAATAGCCGGTGCCAATTTGCCAGACGATATCACCGCCATATTTGCGGTGGTAATCGGTTAATCCTCCCTCTCCGGTGTTCTGGAAAAAACTGCCCAAGCTGGCACCGCGATTAAGGGCCAAGACTGCATTTTTACTCAGAGCGCCGTAGCTCATGGCTGATATATTCAGCGGGGATGCAGAGTAGGGTTTGCTACAGTGTATTTCGCCAATATCCTGACGTAAGGCTTCAGGTTCCAGGTGCAGGGGTACCATGGCATGATTGATCCATTCATAACCATTTTTGTAGGTGTCGATAATAGTCCCAAAAGGGCGGGTATCAGTTTGTTTCTTGGCGCGCTGATAGACCAGGCTGCGAAACTCGCGTGGGATAGGTGTGCCATTGAGGTCGGTCTCTACAAAATACTGCTGGATTTCCGGACGGATATATTCAAACAGGTAGCGTATGTGTCCAATGACAGGGTATATGCGTAAAACTGTGCGTTTTTTCTGTGTGATGTCATAAATGCCAATAAGTATATATGGCACGACTAAGACAAATAACCACAAAACAGGCGGCCACAACCAGGATAGAAACAGTATTAATAGCGGTCCAACAAAACAGGAAATCACATAAAACTGACGCACTGTCATTTATTAATACTCCTTTAACAATAAGTCTTATTTAGTATTATCGGTATGTCATGATTAAAACATAAATGATGATATAGCATGTTGAAATCATTAAAAATCAGCTGACCTGATAAGTGGTCTGATAAATGGAACTATGCCGCTCTGGAGGAGTCTGATAGTACGCTTAATATGATAATTTCAAGCCGATGGGCTGGTGTTATTTTAATCTGTAACGTTGTACTATCCGTTTCCCTGTTTTTAATAGAAAATTAAGAGAACACGGTTTTCATTCAAGGAGTTATATATGCGTACCAAATTCTTTAGTCTTGTAGTTTCACTTTTGGCACTGACAACATTCGGTATCAGTCAGGCTTCTGCTCAGGGCTTTCAACTGCCTAATATGCAGGTCACAAGTAATGCTTTTGAGGATGGTGGAATCATTCCCATTAAATACACCTCCCATGGCGACAATGTGCAGCCAAATTTTTCCATTACTGGCGCACCGGAAACTACGGCGAGCTTTGCTATTGTTTTTCATGACATTGAAGTAGCCATTGGCGGCAGTACAGACGATGTCACTCATTGGCTGGCGTGGAATATTCATGCCCGCGATATTGCTGAAGGTAGCCTGCCAGATGGCAGTGTGCAGGGTAATAATATTCGAGGCCAGGCCAGCTACATGGGCTCTGGTGCACCATTAAGGGATCGTTTTCATCATTATGTGTTTGAATTTTATGCACTGGATGACGACCTTGAATTGGCCGAAGGTGCAAGCCGTGATGAATTGATGGCGGCAATGGAAGGTAAAGTTGTTGCTAAAGCGGCTTATGTTGGCAGGTATGCAAACGCAACCCCTGAATAAGACGCAGACATTTTGATAGCAGAGAAAAAGGCGCATTGGTGATTATCAACGCGCCTTTTTCTTGTTTGACTAACTCACAAAAACTATATTTATATTGCCCCTGATACTTTCAAAGACTTTTCATTGACGAGGAAAACAATGCAAAAACTACTTATCATTTCTGCTCTGGCAGTATTACCTGTTCTTGCTACAGCACATCATAGTTTTGCTCCGCACTTTAATAGAGACAAACCCGTCACTATTTCCGGCATTGTTACAGAATATGAACAACGCAACCCCCATGCCTATATTAATATTCGGGCTGAGGATGCAGATGGCCGCTTAACTGACTGGCGCTGCGAATCACATGGTTATACCCAACTGGCCAGAAATGGCATCACCCCGGAGATGCTTGCAGAAGGGACTCGGGTAGCGGTATCCGGATCCCAGCATCGGCGTGATCCCAATATGTGCTTCTTTGATATGGTTTATCTGGAAGATGGTCGAGAACTAAGCGTAAACGGTCCTAGAGGCCAGAACAATGCACCACAGGAAGAACAGCGCGATAGTTTATTTGGCACCTGGATGTTGCAGCCAGGTGGTTTCGCCACCAGCGGTCCACAGTTCATGATGGATTTTGTTACTGCAGAAGGACGGGCAGTCATAGAACAATATAATCCATTCACGGACGATCCCACCTATCGCTGCGAGCCAGTGGCAATTCGCCGAGTGTGGGGTGCCCCGGGCACACCGTTGGCAATTAGTCAGGATGGCGACAATATTGTGATCAGGCATGAATGGATGGATTCACAGCGTGTTATCCACATGAATCAGGATGCGGTACCGGCGGGCACTGAGGCCTCTATTCTGGGTTACGCGAGAGGGCATTTTGAAGATGATGTCCTGGTGATAGAAACCACCCACTTTACACATGGGGTACTAAACCAGTTTGTCACGGTTGAAGGTGAGCCGATGCGGGGATTGCTGCATTCTGATCGGCTCAGGACAGTGGAAAGACTCTCACTTGATCAGGCGCGCAATCGTATGATTATGTCCATGGACCATTACGACCCGGCATTTTTTACCCGCGACTTTCCAAATTACACGCGTGAATATGGCCCGTCAAATCTGGATTTACAGCCTTTCGGTTGTATTCCGGAAATTTTGAAGTAAGCGAAAAATTTTGACATTACTCCCTGTTGATGCACTTTTACTACTTTGTCTGGTCGCACTGTTTACCGGTTTTATCAAGGCCGGCATGCCTTCGCTGGGGACGTTACTCACCGCTTCGGTTGCCCTGATTTTCCCGCCAAGGGATGCATTGGGAATCACCTTGATGTACCTGTTGGTAGGTGATCTGGTTGCGGTGTCGCTTTACTGGCGTCTGGCCCATTGGCAGGAACTAAAAAAAATGATGCTGCCGGTCTTGGCCGGTGTCGTACTGGGCGGAATTCTGCTGGCCTTTCTTGACAACGATAATCTTGGATTGACTCTTGGCCTCATCGTCATCGTTCTGGTGTCAATGGAACCTTTGCGTCCCAAGCTGACACAGTGGGCTCTGGATCATCCTCATAAAATCCGTTCTGCTTCGGGTCTGATTGCAGGAATTGCGACCACTATTGGCAATGCCGCCGGCCCCATTTTATCTCTGTACTTTTTATTATTGAAACTGGATAAAAAAGCCTTCGTCGGCACTGGAGCAATATTTTTTCTATTTGTGAATGTTTCCAAAATCCCCATTTTTATGGGCCAGGATATTTTTCATGCCCAGTATTACGGATCTGTATTGCTGACTGCTCCATTGGTGTTTGTAGGCGCCATAGGAGGCAAGAAATTCCTGGAGTGGGTGAGCCAGCTCTGGTTTAACCGGATTGTTCTATTCTTTACCGCGTTTGCCGGATTCTGGTTGGTGATACGATACTTTGTTAATTTGTAATTTTGTAAGCTAATCAGTTGAATCACGCCATTCGTCCCAGTAGTTTAACTGTTGATAGAATTGTGGACGCAAAAATTCAGTCCCTATTCAGTTGCGTGGCAATAAGCTGATTATTATGAAATAGTCGGCTTCACTTTCCGGAGGAGTGGCCTGATGACCAACAAAAAATTTCTCTCATGTTTTGTTCTGTTGTTGAACTGTGCACTGCTGCTTTCCTGTGCCGTCAATCCGGTCACCGGGCGTAATGAAATATCCCTGG
>JABIPQ010000137.1 GCA_018698975.1 Gammaproteobacteria bacterium | reverse complement strand
ATGGCAGTGGCATGAGCAACGGTAATGATCATGTCAAACTGCGCCTGCCAACAGCCATTGTCAGCGGTTTCCTGCAAGGGAATCGCCATATCCAGGTGCCGGATAAGACCCGACCGATTGGTGATTTGCATCTGGATATCGCGCGCCAGATGGATGTTGAACTGGAAACCTTTGGCCGCAGCGAAGGCCATACGGTTGGTCTTGCCTGATTACCCAAGGAACTGGCTGATGACATTATTTCGGCGCATATATCTTGCCCTTGCCCACTGTTCTCTGCTGCTATTGACTGCTATGCCTTTGAGCTTTGCTGCCTCCGGCGACGCTCCCGATAATCTACAAAACTGGCACGATGCCATTGCCGATGGTTATGACATCAATAGCGCCGAAGTAGACGGCACTACCCTGCTGATGCGTGCTATCCATGAGCGCAATACCCCACTGGCAAGGCTACTCATTGAATCTAGTGCGGACGTCACTATCACCAATCGCTACGGCATCACGGCTCTCATCCTGGCGGCTCGTCGCGGCAATGCAGAAATTGTCAGAGGCTTGCTCGATGCCGGGGCGAATCCGAACACCATTAATCTGGAAGGAGAAAGTGTCCTTATGGCCGCCGCACGCACAGGCTCTGTCCAGACCATCAACGCTTTGATGGAAGGCAGTGGACATTACCTTGGCCTTGCCGCAGACCCCAATGCAAAGGATGGCTGGAAAGGACAAACTGCCCTGATGTGGGCAGCCGGCATGGGCCACACAGCCGCAGTAAAGGCGCTACTTGCCGGTGGTGCCCGTATCGATGAAGAATCTACCGTAATCAATATTGCACCGGTCGATCCAGAGTACTATCAAGGTGGTTTTGTCTATACCGACATTCCCAAGGGCCGTATGACTGCCCTGCTGTTTGCTACGCGCGAAGGCCATATTGATACTGTGAAGGCGCTTATCGATGCTGGCGCCGATGTTGATGCCATCGACAATGAAGGTACCAATGCCCTGGTGCTGGCCACCCTGAATGGCCACCTTGATGTTGCAGGCCTTCTGCTGGAAGCAGGTGCAGACCCCAATATCAGTGACCGCTGGGGCAGAAACGTGCTGTTTGTCGCCACCGATTTGAATACCATGGATGCCAATCCACGTCCGACACCAATGCCACTGGACACCTTAAAACCAGTTGATATTGTGCGTCTGGCATTGGCAAAAGGTGCTGATCCCTCCCTGGCGCTGGAAAGCGGCCTGCCCCCCTGGATGGTAGTGGGTGCAACCCATAACCCAATTCTCAACAAGGGCGCTACCCCTTTCTTCAGAGCAGCCATGTCAGGTGATCTGGCTATTATGCGCATGTTGATTGATGCTGGCGCTGACCCGATGAAAGGCACCGATGAACGCGAAGCGATGGGCATGGGCGGCAATATGCGCCCTGCCAATGGTGGGACTACGCCGTTCATGGTCGCTGCCGGGGTGAGCTGGCGCGAAGGCCTCAGCCGCGGCCGTGAAGCCGATGCACTAACCACCCTCAAGTTCTTGTTAAACGACTATGATCCTGATATCAATGCCACCAATCAAAGTGGTGACACTGCCCTGCATGGTGCCGTTACCCGCGGTTCTGCCATGATTATCGAATGGTTGTTGGAGCAAGGCGCAGACATCTCATTGAAAAATGCCCGCGACATGACCCCACTGGATATTGCCATGGGCAATCCTGAATTTGGCATTGAACCTAATCCAGCCATTGCTGATTTATTGGGAAAGCACTTGTCTGCACAATAATTTAATTTTCTTATTCTTATCGCAAACCTCTGGATTGGGCTTCTGCATTAACCTCACTTTCCCAGGCATCAAGTAGCATTCTTAATTGCCGTGTTTCGCTCTGGCCGCGATTGGTGAGATCATGATCTTCTTCCATATCGTCACGCACATTGAACAGAAATGAACGACCACCATTCATGATTAGCTTCATGTCGCCACTGCGCACGGCGCGATTGGCCTGATTACCTTCACGCCAAAATAGTGTGCGTTCTACAACAGAAGACTGATTGGTTAAAACCGGCATTAGATCGATGCCTTCCAGAGAATAGCCAGCGGGAATTTCAGCACCGGCAACTGCCAGAAAAGTAGCGGATAAATCCATGGTAATGCCGACCTGCTCGGTGACCTGTCCTGCCGGAATCACTCCAGGCCAGCGAATTACAGCCGGTACACGAATACCCCCTTCCCAGACCGTGCCTTTACGGTTGTGCAAAGGAGCATTACTGGACAACCATTCACCGCCATTATCATTGGTGAACACCAGCAGCGTGTTGTCGGCCAGACCATTGGCTTCCAAAGCCGTCATGATTTCACCAATGCCCTGGTCAGCGCGTTCAAGAATGGCAATGTAATCATCGCGGGTGCTGGTATTGTTTTCTTCAGGCATCAGGTGGCGGGAATGATCAATGGCATCGGATGACATATCCGGGACCTGGTAAGGCCAATGGGCCGCGTTGTACTGCACAGAGAGAAAGAAAGGCTGTTCTGAATTCGCTTCGATAAAGCTGATTGAACGTTGAGTAATCAGGTCCGTGAGATAGCCTTCCACCACCACCTGCTGATCATTTTCCCACAAGTCTGCCTCTCCCAGCCCATCGGTATGCTGGTAATAATCCGAGTAGCCTTTTTTAAAGCCAAAGAAATAATCAAAGCCATGGGCACCAGGACTATGCCGTTCTCCCGAACCAAGATGCCATTTCCCCACTAATGCCGTACGGTAACCAGCATTGTTCAGCAACTGTGGCAAAGAGCTTCCTTCGGCGGTCAACCCTTTTCCATTCGCTGGTTCCGCAGAAAGAATCGGGCTTTCCAGCCCATAACGCTGTTGATAGCGACCAGTAATAAAACCGGTTCTTGTCGGCGAGCACACCGGGCCATTGGCATAAAAATCAGTAAACCTGACCCCTTCTGCAGCCAACTGATCAATACTGGGTGTATTGATATCCGGCGCACCGTAACTGCCGATGTCGCCATAACCGACATCATCGGTCATGATGAAAACAATATTGGGAGAATTGGATGTTTGCGCGCACAAACAAGATGAAAATGCAGCAGCACAAACTATACCGCTCATTCTTGAAATCGTTCTGCTTAAGGACAGCAATCTTTTCATTGGCTATTCCCTCTTTCTTTTTTCCTTTAAATCATAACAGCTTGTCTTCAACATAGGGAAACTAGAAAGCGCCCCTGAATCCGGGCATAGACAAAAATCCTATTGATAGCTATGCTCTTGGTCCAGGCAACAATAATCACTCGCTGTTTAGACAAAATTCGAAGAAAGGGGGAATATATGTGCGACGAAAGAACTGAAATAGAAAATGCAGATTTCCTGAAGAAAAAGTCCAAGGTCACGCGCCGCAAATTCAACAAAATGTCTGCCGGTGCCGGACTGGCGATGATGCTGCCACCGGTCGCCAACGCCCAGGATGTGGTTTCATCAAATGTAGAAGTCACCACGCCTTATGGCACCGCGGATTGTTTTTACGTACACCCTGCTTCTGGCTCACATGCGGCAGTTCTGGTGTGGCCAGACATTTTCGGCCTGCGTCCTGCCTTTGAACAAATGGGAACGCGACTGGCCCAATCCGGTTACTCGGTGCTGGTGGTGAATCCTTTTTACCGGCTTACCAAAGCCCCCAGTTCCCAGCCAGGCGCCGATTTCAGCGATCCTGATACGCGCAATATGCTGATGTCCCAGATGGGCTCACTAACACCGGAAACCCAATTCCAGGATGCAGAAGCTTTTGTTACCTGGCTCGATGCCCAGGATGAAGTGGATACCAGTCGCGGTATCGGTACCACCGGTTATTGCATGGGCGGTTCCATTGTCATGCGCACTGCTGCAGCTATGCCTCATCGGATAATGGCAGGTGGCACCTTCCATGGCGGCAACGGCATGGCGTCAGACGCTCCGGACAGTGCTCATCTGCTTATTCCGCAGACCAAAGCCCGTATGTTGCACGCATTGGCTGCCAATGATGATGCCCAGGCTCCCGGAATGAAAGACACATTGCGCCAGGCCTATGAAGATGCCGGTATTGCCGCTGAAATCGAAGTCTACAATGCCCAGCATGGTTGGTGTTCGCTGGACTCTGCAGTCTATGATGAAGGCGAGGCAGAAAGAGCCCATAGCCGATTGCTGGCACTGTTTGAAACAGCACTGGCATAATTTAATTCAGCAATAAGGTGACTATGAATACAACAATAAAAAAATCACTCCTCGCATTTTCATTGTCAGCCGCTACCCTTTGCTTGTCGGCACAGGCACAGGATATCGATTCATTTGAAGGAATCTGGAGCGGTTCCATGACGACCCCGGATCATGAATACTGGAATGTGGAAGACTTCATTACCTGCTGGGCAGGCTGTCCAAAAGCCTCCTATGAATTACTGGTGTCTCTGCTTGATGATCCCGCCAATGATGATATGCCATGGGAAGCTCTAAACGGTCAATTTTTCGGCCACATGCGTGAGCATCTGGCCAGCATCTCAACACCTCAGGGACTTGCGCTGCAACAAAACAGTACCGACGAGAACAACCCATCCATCAATTGCCATGACTATGGCTATATGAGGCAGTCCTTTAACCCTCTGCCATTAGAGATGATCAGAGAAGGCGATATTCTCCATATCAATTATGAGGAATGGAATTTAGACAGGACCGTGTACATGGATGGACGCGATTTTCCGGACAATCTTGAACCCACCCGCCTTGGCTACTCTATCGGCCATATGGAAGGTGAAGATTTGGTGATTGAAACCCGTGGCATCAGTGCTGAAATCTATAACCCCTTTCATGGCGGTGGTGGCCACAGTGACCAGTTAACTGGAATTGAACGCTACTCACTGTTGGATGGAGGCAATATCCTTAGCGCTGACATGACGCTGACAGACCCTGTCACCTTGAAAGAGCCTTATATGTTTCATAAAAAATGGGCATTAACACCTGATGTGGAAATTCTTGAGGATTTCTGTACAGATATCCCGGGAGAATTCTAAATGAAAAAAATACTCGCTATTGCATTACTGACAACAAGCTCACTGGTCCTTGCTCATCACTCGCCAGCAGTGTTCTATCACATGGATCAGGAGATCACCATGTCCGGAACGGTGACAGAATTTCGTATGGGCAATCCGCACATTCGGGTTTATTTTGAAAAAGTAAATGACGCCGGTGAAACTGAACAATGGATGGCAGAAGGTGGTTCACGCACAGTCCTGTTGCGTCATGGCTGGAGCGGGGATGAAGTAAAAGCGGGTGACACCATCACTGTGATTGGTAATCCCTCTCGTGAAGAAAAAAATATAGTGCACATGAAGGATATAACCTTTGCTAACGGCGAAACACGCTTTGCGGAAGACCTGAATCCTGATACCACTGAACGTTTGTTACAAGAGCGCAGACGCCGCCGCGATTAATCCGTAGTCGGCAGGCCCTCGGCCTGCCATTGCAACAGGCCGCCTTTAATATTGGCGACCCTTTCAATGCCACTTTTTTTCAGTATGCTCACGGCCAGTGCCGACCTTTTTCCTGAACGGCAAAGCGCCATCACTGGTTTGTCTTTGGGCACCTCATCCAGACGGTCCCGAAGCTCATTAATAGGAATCAATACAGCACCTTCAATACGCGTATTCTCTTCATTGGTTTCAACTTCTGTACGCACATCCAGAATATTGACCTTGTCCATATTTGCCGCAACCCACTGCGGCGAGATTTCAAAACTTCCGCTATAAGTTGTGATAACTGGCGCCCAGTCAGGCTTTACAGGCAAATGCTCTTCATCCGGCTCGCCCCCCTTGATGTTACCCGGCACAGCAATATCAATTTGTTTCGGATGTGGCAGCTGCATATTTTCCATATAGCCGACAAAATCGCCTTCATTTGCCTGCCCTCCGATTCTTGGATTTAACGCTTTCTCTTCACCAATTGTACTGGCTGTACGTCCGGCATAATCATGCCCCGGATAGACAAGGCAGTCATCAGGTAACAGGAATAACTTGTCATGAATAGAATGAAACAGTTTAAGGGCTGAGCCCTGCTGAAAATCCGTGCGACCGCAACCGCGAATCAACAGACAATCGCCACTAAACACCATGCTCTGGTCATCAAGAATAAAACTGACACAGCCGTCGGTATGGCCTGGCGTTGCCGACACTCTCAGATAACGGTTACCGAAGTTGATGTTATCGCCATCCATAAGACTGCGATCAAGCACTTCAATGCCCGAACCGGATGAGGCCTGAGTTTCAGAACCCAGGACATTTTTCAGCAACCATGCACCAGTAACATGATCTGCATGACAATGAGTTTCCAGACAGGCAAGCAATTTAAGATCCAGCTCCAAAATAAGCGCCAGGTCTCTTTCATGCTGCTCGTATACCGTATCAATAAATACAGCTTCTCTGTTACTCTCATCCGCCAGCAAGTAGGAATAGGTGCCAGAGGTTTGATCAAAAAGTTGTTTAAAAATCATAATGTTCCAGCCTTTCCATTAAAGACCCAATTAGCACATTCTTCACCCAGCTCCCTGATGGTCAGTTCCTGGTACTCCTGAATATCTGCATCAGTTAAGACATCCTTCCAGCGTTGATTAGTGCCCTTGTTGATAAACACCTTGGCGCCGTCATCAAAGATTTGACCACCCATGGGCGTGACCTGTTCCGCATGGGCTTTCATCCAGTCAAAGGTGCAGTGCTCAACTATGTCATCCCAACGACTTTCATCCACCATAATTTCCAGAAAATTAGCGATATCTCGTATTTCACCGGCCAGATTTTTTTTCAGATCATTGAAATGAAATAGTTTCAAATTAGGGAGATCGCGAAATTCCCACCAGGTTCTGATATTTTCCCAAAAAGACCAGTTGGGATAACCATCTTCACGCAATAAGCGATACCAGAATTCTTTCACATCTGCAGACGGTCTTTCCAGTCGGGGTCCCACTAATCCCGGAGTGTTGTTAATCATGTCATAAAATTCATCATTGGCATTTAACAGATGATTGTGCAGGCTCCAGGCAATGTCCGGCAGATTGCGTGTGACATACAGGTATTTACAGGCAGGATTAAAAACCAGTGCATCCAGAGGTAAATGGGTTTTGATAAAACGACGATTGCTCTGCGCTTCGAGAATTTCGAATTTCACTTCTTTGGGCATCACTCGAATATCCAGCCACGGGGTTAATTGCTCTGTCATCAAATCCGGGTCACCGCTATATATCAACTGACCAACAATCTGCTGGGTCCAGGTGGTACCGGCCTTGGCAAAGGAGCCGATGATGATGTCATCATTACGAAATTTAAATTCATTCCAGATGGTGGAATCCATATGGTGATTGTGAAGCTCACGGTTTTTTCTGGGCCACTGGATGGAATCATTCATCTTTTATTCCTCTTGGTTCTGTTATTTGTCTTACTTATTCAGAGCTATCTTTAAACAGACGCTCTTTTTCTGTCGCCAGAGTGGCATTGATATCACCATCGTCCTGAATCGCCACCATGGCATCAAGCATTTTACGGGTTTCTTCACGACTGTTAACACGCGGAAAATCAGACTCAGGAATAGCCACATTCAAAAAGCGGCAAAGAGGCTCCCACCCTTCCTTCGCATCAAATACCAGCAGTCTGTCAGCGGGTACTTGCTCTTTTATTTGCGCTTCACGCTCATTGAAATAATTAATCATCCAGTCGCGGTCATAAATATGTGGTTTGTATTCTTTCCACATGCAGGTTTCGAAAAACTCTGCCATGGGACTGCTTTCCAACCATTTAGTAGCATCCGGCGACATGATGGTGCCATTGACTGAATCAAACCAGCTCTCGGCCGAGCGTGTTGATAAAATAACTTTGGCCTCGGGATAATAAGCCATTTGCTCACGCCAGAAGGAGCATGACGGGAAGTCCGCAGCAGACTGGTAACCATCAAAAATCGCATCCCAGTCGGCATTCCCCTTACTGGCTTCAACCCACAAAGGAGCCCGTTGTTCTATGTTAACCATGACTTCGCCCATGTGGTAACAGGGGCCGAAATCCAATTGCTCAAGGGCCAGCTTAAGGGATGCTGTGCCAGTTCTGCCAAGTCCCGCTCCGATTATTTTTAATGACATTATTATTTTCTTTTATTATCTGGTCTCGGTAGCCGACATAAGAGCGCATTCAAAGATACACGGAATTAATAAAAAGAAAAATGGACAATTACAGGTCTGCTAAAGTACAGCCCAAGGCATGGACTTTCGCCAAGCTTGCCCCTATCCTTTCAGCTAACCGCTTCATTTATCTTTCAAACAAACCTCAAGGTAGAAAAAGAACGACACCATGAATAATCTCAGTAGAAGAATACTCTCTCAGGCCTGTCTTCTAGGTGCCTTGTTTTTCACAATTACAGCATGTGCACAGGTCAGCAGTGTTATTTACGTGACCAATGAAGACTCCAATTCAGTCACCATGATCTCCGGTGATACCCATGAAGTCATCGCTACTATTCCAGTAGGTAAACGCCCGCGCGGCATCAAGGTCAGCCCCGATGGCAGTGTGTTTTATGTGGCCCTGAGTGGATCCCCAAAATGTCCGCCGACCATGGATGATGAGGTCTGTGAAGCCATGACTGCAGACAAGGCTGCCGATGGTATTGCCGAAGTAAACCCGCTTACCCGGGAAGTTGTACGCATTCTGCCCAGTGGCTCTGATCCTGAACAATTTGACGTGAACTGGGAAACAGGAAAACTTTATGTCTCTAATGAAGACACTCACACCGCTACCATACTGGATCTGAATCAGGGTGAGATTCTGATGACAATTCCTACCGGCCTTGAACCTGAAGGCGTCAGGCTTGCACCGGATGGCAGCTTTTTTTATGTCACTGGTGAGGTCGCCAGTGACATCACTGTCATTGATGCCAACAGTGGCGCAGAAATCACTCGCATTAAAGTTGGCCTGCGTCCGCGCGATTCTTTATTCACCGCAGATGGCAGTACTGCCTATATCTCTGCCGAATTTGGCGCGCTGATTAATATCATTGATGTGGCGAGCAATACTGCAACAGGAGAAATCTCCTTGCCAGAAGGCTCCTTACCTATGGGCCTGGTAATTTCGCCTGATGAATCCACATTGTATGTCGCCAATGGCCGAGGACAGACAGTGGTAGCCATTGATCTGGCAAGTCGTGAAGTTGTTAATTCAGTGGTGGTTGGGCCGCGTCCATGGGGACTGGCCATGAGCATTGATGGTACAACTCTCTATTCGGCGAACGGACCGTCGGATGATATTTCTGTAATTGATATTGCCAGTTTTGAAGTGATCAGCAAAATTCAGGTCGGTGAAACGCCCTGGGGAGTTGTGGTTGGACCAGCACCCTGATCTGGTGTCACTTCATACTTTCAAGGCCATGCGGATAAGCCCTTCCGGGCGGCCATCAATCCGATACATATCCTGAATTTCACAGAGTTTTTCAAAACCGGCAGTTTCATAGAGCTGAAATGCCGGTTTGTTATCACACAAGACTTCAATATCAATCCATTCCAGTAAATTAGTCTCCTTAGCCCATTGGCAAGCAAATTCCAGCAGCGCCCGGCCAATGCCCTGCTTGCGCCAGGGAAGAGCCACACCCATGCCGAGTAAAGCCCGATGTGAAGTATTGACGTCCTGATGTGCACGCAAATCCACATGACCAAGAATAATTTCGCTTTTATCATCTACAGCAAGCCATGCGCGGCGCCAGCCAGCTTGCCCGATGGTTTTTGATAGCCCAGCCACAAATGCCGCCTCTTTTTCAGCGGGTAGTTTTACAATTTCTCGCGGTACGGGCTGGAAAAGTGGCGAACCCAGTTTTCCGTTTTCTTCCAGCTGGGCATTTAGATAGGAAAAAAAAGCCGGATAGTCCCCTGCTTCCATCAAACGAATTTTAATATTCACGGTAGCCTTTGCTGAGCAAAACCAGACCAGCCCGTAATATTCCCCCAAGGGTAGTACTTTTGGCTGGAGCAGGCATGAAGTGCAGGATTTCAATACTATTGGGCAAGATGGAATTTCCAGGGTTATGTCGAATGTATCGATTTTATTGGCGACTTGCTGAATTGATTCAATAGTGCCATATTCTGCCCCAAGTTTTCTAAATTTATAAAAAGAAAAATCAGGGGAAAAATATGAAAGAACACATTAAACAACTAACTCCAGCACTCCTCATCATGATCTGGATGGCAAGCCCGTTTAGCATGGCGCAGAACATGGATCACGACATGGCCGGCAACATGGAGTCACACATGGCGCTGCTGCAACGGATGGAAGACCGTGAGCAAATTGAACATCTGATGTGGAGATATACCAGGGCTCTGGATTCCTTTGACCCGGATGCCTATGTGGCTGTCTTTACCGAAGATGGTGCTTTCGGCTCAATCAAAGGCAAAGATGCCTTGCATAAAATGATCGCTGATCTGCGCAAACGCAGAGAAGAGCAAGCAGCAGACGGCAATCCACCGGCACCGATGTACCATGCCACAGAAAATTACTGGACAGAATTTGTCAGTAAGGACCATGCCCGCCATCATGCTTACTGGGTCACTTATTTTGGCGCCAATGGCACAGATTCTCCGGCGCGTATGGTATCAGTGGGTCGCGGTGTAGATGATATTGTTCGCGTCAACGGTGAATGGCTGATCCAGTTACGCAATATTGCGCCAGAAGATTAATTCATCACTTTCGGAAAAATCATGACAGTAGTACAGGAAGATTTTGGTTTGCATTTACAAACAGAAAAAAGTGCTGAGGAATTAACGTCAAGGCTGAAAGAGTACGAACCCTGGGGTCATAAAATAACTTTCAGCAATGGCGTATCAACCGAAAATCTGGAGCGCCGGGTTCCCTTTAATGAATTCACGCTAAACAAGGTGAAAACCATTGAAGCGGAAATTCCATTGGAAAGTATGCGCGGTGGCAAGGTGCTGGATATCGGCAGTAACACCGGCCACAACTCGATCTATATTGCCGCGCAATACGGTCTATCTCCTACCGGCATTGATATTTCCCAGCGCCATCTGGATGTAGCCAATATGCTTTCAGAAATGGCAGGTATAGAAGGCAGATACCTTTTTGAAAATGCAGAAACTTTTGTTGAAGCTGAAAATTATGACATCGTGTTGCATTTCGGCACTTTGTATCACTTGCCTAACCCCTTGCTTGCCCTGAAAAGTACCTGGCAAAACCTTAAGCCAGGCGGTTATCTGGCACTGGAAACCCAATGTTATGAGCATGAAGATCCGAATATCTGCTACTTCATGCATATGCATAACAATGATAAATCAAATTTCTGGGCATTAAGTACTCACGTCATCGAAACCTGGTTAGCCCTGCAAGGCTTTGCAGATATCAAAATATTAAAAACTGTAAAAATGGATTTCCTTGGGCCCGACATGGCGCGAGTAATAATGATTGCCCAAAAACCGGAATATTAAAAAAGAATACATAAAGATATATAAATATATTAGGGGAGAGACACTATGACTTCACATAAAAAATTCACCATAGCCCGACGACAATTATTGAAAAAAGGTATGACAGCTTCGGGCGTAATGGGCGCCGGGGCACTATTGTCACCATACTCAAGTCTACTGGCACAGGACAGCCGTTATGCAGACACATCGCGCACGGTAAGAACACAACATGGCCGCATGAGTGGACTGACCTTTGATAACGGTAATGTGAATGCTTTTTATGGCATTCCTTACGGCAGGACCACTGCCGGGGCGGGCCGCTTTCAGTTGGCACTGCCACCTGAATCCTGGAGTGGCGTGAAAGAAATGAACAGCGTGGGTAATCGCTGTCCACAAAACCATGATGCCGAAGGCATGATTAGCGAAATTTTTGCCCTGGATCGCAGGGAGCCCATGAGTGAAGACTGCCTCAATATCAATGTGTTCACTCCTGCGCCAGACAGGCGCGAGCGCCCGGTAATGGTCTGGTTCCATGGTGGTGGCTATTCCAGTGGCAGTGGCAACTGGATTTTATATGATGGCAAAAACCTGACTCAGACTCAGGACGTAGTGGTTGTTACAGTAACTCACCGCCTGAATGCTTTTGGTCATCTGAACCTTGGTGAATTACTGGGTGAGGAATTTGCCGATTCCGGTAATGCCGGCATCATGGACTGCGTTGCTGTTTTGCAATGGGTGCGTGACAACATAGAAAACTTTGGCGGCAACCCTGACAACGTTACCCTGTTTGGTCAATCCGGAGGCGCCGGCAAGGTCAGCACCTTGTTGGCAATGCCTGAAGCGAGCGGCCTGTTTCACAAGGCCATTGCCATGAGCGGCGCCAATGTTCAGGCCATTTCTGAAGATGCGGCAACTGAAAATGCCGAGCGTTTCATGACAGCCCTTGGCATTGAGCGTAACCAGTTCAGCCGTGTAGTGAACTACCCCTGGCAACAAATGCTAAGTACTTTTCTTAACACACCAGGAATGAATTTTGGCCCGGTTATGGATGGCAATCATTTACCAAGACATCCCTTCTCACCGGATGCATCCCCCCTTTCAGCGAACATTCCCCTGATGATGGGAACTACCGAGCATGAATCTTATTTCTTCCCGGGCCAGCCCATTGAGAATATTGATGATGCCGAACTGCTGAGCCGGGTAAAACAGGTCACTGGCGCCAATGATCAGGATGCACAAAATGTAATTAACGTTTATCGAGACGGCCGTCCCGGGGTCAACAATGTGAAGCTGTATCACATCATCAACTCCGATAGCTCCTTCAGTCCTCGTGTTTACACGCAACTGGAATTGAAATCAGATCAGGGCGCGGCACCAGTCTGGAAATATTTTTTCAGCTGGCAATCCAGAGTGCGCGAGGGACGTCTGGGTGCCTATCATTGTATCGACATCCCCTTTGCCTTTAATAATGTCGATGAATGTGCCTCCATGCTGGGCGCAGACGATGGCCGTTATGCACTGGCAAGCAGAATGAGCGGTGCCTTCGCACAGTTTGCCAGAACCGGGAATCCGAATATCGACCTGTTACCCCAATGGGAACCATTTGAGCGAAACACCCGGGCAATGATGCGCATGGACAACACCCCGGAACTTCTTATAAATCCCTGGCAAAAGGAAAGGGATGCTTTAAGCAATATTGGCTAGCTCTACCCCTAGATGACGCCATTACTGATTATCCAAAATATCAGTGTAAGCCCATCGTAACCAGCATAAGTCGCCGGAAAAGGACTTCCGGCCAGTATGTAAAACTCAATTCAACTCTTTCAGAGCTCTGATTACTTTGAGTTAATCAGGTGAATAGAGTCTTCTATCAATGTGATCTTTAAAAAACCATTGGTTTTTCATAGGTTTTTCGATGGAAAAATATTGGCTTCATGAAAATCTCTTTTTTTACATACTTAAAAATATGCAACCTTGTGATCGATTACTCGCTGGGTAACTGAAACACTTTAAAAATAATAAGTATTTCAATGCTCCTCAGTCTTCTAAAAACAAGGGATTTGTATCACATGGACAAGGAAAGAATATCAGGCGACAGTGCTGTTAAAAATGTACCTGAACCACATGATACAGCACTTCATAATCATGATGAAAATAAGTCATCAGCTAGTTATCTAAAAAGTATTTTTGACACAATGCCAGACTGGGTCTGGGAAATTGATCAATATGGCTTTATCACCTACTCAAATCCAAAAATTGAAAAAATACTCGGCTATTCACCCAAGAAGATGAATGAAAAATCTTTTCTTCAACTAGTCCCAAAAAGTGATTTCTTAAATGCCAAGTTATTACTAACAGAAAACTGGGACATTAAGCCCCAGGCAAAATACTTGAAGCATTACTTTTTATCCAAAGAAGGTAAAAAGATTCAACTGGAAACAACAGGCTCAACATTTTTTGATGCACATAATAACCGCCATGGAACCCGATTCTTTTCTCGTCCTGTAGAAAAAATGCAGCCCGCGGAAGAGCGTAAAGCAAAAACGCCCATATTTGCTGCTAACAACACAAACATTGCGCTCGCCATTCAAATCCTGACGGAATCATTACACATATAAACAACACTGCTTCAACAATGTTTGGTTATACAGATACCGAAAACATTGGCGAGCTCATATCAATTCTTGGCACTGATGAAAATTCCGAACACTTCCAGCCACACGACGTTGTCGACGCTCTTGAAACCTACAAAGTATGGCATGGAGAATCAAAAAGAAGAGCTAAAAATGGATAATATATACCCCGTTTGATTAGCGTGAGAGCGATTGAAGACAAAAATGGTTTCAAGGTTTGTAATGTAGCATCCTATCTGGATTTGAGGCCTATCAATCAATCCAGTTTACAAAATCAAAAATCACTGAAAAGAATCATCAATACGATTTGTAATGCTATTGAAGATCGTAATGTCATAAAAAGTCAGCACCAGGAACGCGTTACAGATCTTGCTGTTGCCATTGCATTTGAAATGGGCAAAAGCGTTAAATTTATTGAAGGACTAACCCTGACCTGTTGCCGATATCATATTGCAACATCATGAAAGAATTGACGGCAGTGGTTACCCTCACCAGTTGCGTGGTGAAGAAATCATGATGAAGGCACGGATCATTGCAGTTTCAGATCTTGTCGAAACCATGCTTACAGATCATCCCTATCGCAAAGCTTGCACGCTGGATGAATGCCTCGAAGAACTCGAATCAAACAAAAGCATACTTTATGATGCTTGGGTTGTTGATATCACCCTCAGGCTGATCCGCGAAGAAAATTACTTTTTAAAAAATATTTAAAACAACACTTCTTTAAAAAGTTTTTCTCGCCAGATTAAACGGTCAAATTAACTTCTCTATTAAAATTTTACCTTGCCCGAATTACTATTTTTCTGACTTTCAAATTTAAATGTAGATTTAGATAAATCCGCTTATTTCATTCACCCTGATAATAATTGCACAAAATATTGTTTTATTGGATGATCTAAATTGATATATATGATTAAATTGTTTATATATTTAAACAAACGCCTGTTGTTGCAGGGAGCCCGTTATGAGCCGCTGGGAAGGTTTTGAAGAACTTGTAAAGGTTGTCGAGGTAGGCAGTTTTTCTGGTGCTGCACGGACTATGGGCGTATCTAAAGGGCATATCAGCCAGCGTATCAGTCAGCTGGAAGATAGACTAGGAACACGTTTATTACACCGCACCACGCGTAAATTGTCCCTGACAGAGTTGGGCAACCTGTACTACCTGCGCTGTAAACAGGTGATTGAAGATTTGGAAGAAATTGAAGACACCGTCTCTGAATTCCAGCAACGCGCTACGGGTCTTTTAAAAGTCAGCTCCCCTAACCTGCTCGGTGAAATGCATATTGTGCCGGCTATTGCTGACTTCCTGAAAGAAAACAACTCTCTGGAAATTGAGTTAAATTTTTATAGCAAAAAAGTTGATTTGATTGAGGATGCCTATGATGTGGTTATTCAGGTTGGCGCCCGCACTGACATCAACGTCATCAATAAACCGCTGGCTAAAACCACTTTTAAACTGGTGGCCAGTCCCCACTTCCTTAACCAGTATGGCTCACCTGAAGATCCCCATGATCTCAAACATCTGCGCTGCCTGCGCTTCACAGAATATGGCACCAGCAAACCCTGGAAGTTTATTCGTAATGACGAATCAATAGCAGTTAATGGCCTGACCTACTGGCACAGTAACAGTGGTCATTGCTTGCTGGCTGCAGCCCGTGATGGACTTGGAATGGCTTACCTGCCTGATTACTATCTTGCAGAAGACATTAAGTCCGGTGCGCTGGTTGAGGTACTTGATCAATGGCATGGCATTGAAAGAGAGATAGTTGCTATCTATCAGCAAAGACGTCATCTTTCGGCTAAAGTAAAACTATTTGTAGATTACCTTCAGAAAAAATTTGAACAGGAAAAACCCTGGTGATCAATTTTTTATTAGCAGGAACTATCCAGGCTGGGTAAACCGTATCAGGAGAATTGAAATGAAATCATCCAGGCGTCAATTATTACAGGCACTTTCTCTTACCCTCGCCGCTCAAGCAATTCCCCAGCAATCACTGGGCCAAACAAAGAAAAGGCTCGGACTTATTTTTCCGGTGATTGATCGTGGTGTGCCTGAAGAAGGTTTGACCCTGTATGGTGATCAGATTGATTACGTGATTGAAAACCTGGATCTGAAAACAATGACCCCCGAAGGTTATGATGCTGTCATTGCAAACATTCCTGAAAAAGCCGAAAAACTGGCAGCACAGAATGTTGACGCCATTATGGTGATGGGGACTTCGCTGACTTTTTACCAGGGACGTGAATTTAACGAACGCCTTGCTGAAACAGTGGCTAATGCCACCGGTCTGCCCACTTCAACCATGAGTAATGGCATTATTAATGGACTTAAGGCTGTCGGTGGCAAAAATATTGTCTGTGCCACCGCCTACAACGATGAAGTCAACAATCGCCTGGTGCGTTTTCTTGGCCAGCATGATTTCAACGTACTTAATATCCAGGGGCTGGGCATCGAAGCAGTGGAAGATATTTTTTCAGTAACGGATTCCCAGCTGATTGGATTTTGTGCGGACGTCACCAATACCGTTTCTGATGCAGATGCCATCCTGATCAGCTGCGGCGGATTAATTACTCTGGATATTCTCGCGCCTGTCGAAGCCAGAGTTAACATCCCAGCTGTCTCGAGCACTCCACACGGCCTGTATGAAGGTGCCAAATTACTGGGAATGAATCCCCATGTTGCAGGTTATGGTCGCCTGATTTCCGGCTAACAATTATCTGCTTTTATTGTGGACCAACAATATGTTCCAGGTCCACATTATTATCCTGACAGAAATATTCAGTCATATGAAACTCTGACCAGGGAACATCCCAGGAAGCAGTCCAAGGACGCGTGTAGGCACCGGGGTCATCAATAGTGACTTCATAATGTAGAGTGTCATGATCTGGTCGTGAGATTTTTTCCATCAAGTGCAGTTGTACCGTATGGGGCATCCCGGAGGGACGTCGGGCGAACCAGAACCTTTCATTAAAACCCACTGTATCAACCAGCAATGTATCGCCTTCCCAGTGTCCTACTGAGTGGCCAAAAAAGGTCGCTGTATAATCATCAAGATCAGGGTGAGCCCTGCCATCCATCCAGATTTCACGCCAGCTTCTATTAGCGCCACCCGACATAATCAGGATTCTGTCCTGTCCACGGTCATGAACAATTTCCATTCCCCAGGGAGTATGAAACTGGCGCGGCCCACCATTGGGCATACAGCGTGGATGGGGATCGTCACGTCCCAGACTTTCCAGACGTTCCTGCACAATTTTTTTCGCCCAGGGTCGGAAAGGCGCAACCTTGTCAATCTCTTCAGGATTTATCAGGTAAGCACCATCCATCTCTACAAAATTCTCAGACAGGTTCCCTACCCCGGTATTCCAGTGACCGGTTTCGCCGCGCATGGCTCCCAAATTAACCGTGCCATCTTCAAATCGAGGAGTGGCAAGCTGGGCATTAAGCGCTGGGGACATGCATAAAGTAAGACAAAAAAATAAAATGGGGTGTCGCATCATGACC
Source organism: Gammaproteobacteria bacterium (assembly GCA_018698975.1). GTDB lineage: Bacteria > Pseudomonadota > Gammaproteobacteria > Pseudomonadales > Pseudohongiellaceae > Eutrophocola. The sequence goes on along the minus strand of JABIPQ010000137.1, from coordinate 5,965 downwards.
TCTCTATCTGGAAGTTTGTTCATCCTGACTGGAACCTGCAAAGAGGCGTCTGCCACTATCAGCTAGCACCACAGAACTGGCGTTTACGAGATTGCTTCCATCCCTGGCCAGGCTACCTGACACTTCAAGAATATCGCCAACCTCTACAGAATTTTTGTTCCAGCCATTGCGTTCCATGGCGATTGGGGAGCCCATCTCAAAGGCCCATTCCTCCCAGTCATCCTCTGTTTCCACTTCAAGATAAAAGTAGACATGAGGATTGCGCCATTCCAGTTTGATTAAATAACCACTCAGGGTAATCGGTTTATCTGCATCATATTGTGCAGGAAAGGAGTGATGGCTACTGACCGTTAATGGGCACAGAGCAGTTGCTGCAAAAAGCAGGAAAGTTCTGACTAAAGCGTGCATGTATAATCCCCTTCTTTCTCAAACATAATTTGACGTAGCCTAAACGCCTCACAGATAAAAGTCTACGCCAACGTATCTGGTGTCTTTATATAAATCCGGCATAGACTTGAGCAAGTTGCTAACACCATAATGTTGCTCTACTCACAGAAAGTAATATAACAAACTGGACATCTGGATCAGGCAGCGAACACATTCTAGAATCTGGAGCTTCCAATGGAGTTTGACATGAAAAAACGTAAACAAGGCTGGATGACCTGGATCGCCGGCCTCGCATTATTGATCGGAGGTGCTGCTGGCTTTGCCTCACTTATTGCGCCCCTGGGTACATGGCTGGGTTTGTGGCAATTTGGTACTGGCTTTCAGATTCTGAGGGCAGTAAACCCTTACACGGGATGGATAGGGCTGGTTTGCCTGGCGACAGGCTTTGCTTTGCTTGCTCTCGCCCACCAAAAAGGGACCGGCAATGGCCTTACTCTATTTAATCTTGCCGCCGGTGGCGCTCTCGCAGCAGGCATTGCCTGGTATATTCCCGCCACTTTTCAGGCGCCTGAAGGACAGAACTACCCCCCTATCCATGATGTCTCTACTGACCTGTTAGACATTCCCCAGTATGTGGCGATTATGCCTCTGCGTGCTGATGCCCCCAATACCACCATATATGGCGGGTCTCCACGAATGACCCCGGAGCGCAATGCCCAGCTTCAGCAGGAAGCTTTCCCGGATCTTGTGACGCGTTTTTATGATGAGCCACAGCAAGTGATTTTTGACCGCGCCCTGACCGCAGTAGATGAAATGGGCTGGGAATTAGTTGCAGCAGTTCCAGAAGAAGGTCGTATTGAAGCAACAGCTACAACCTTCTGGTTTCGATTCAAGGACGATGTGGTGATACGCCTGCGCGCAGAAAATGGTCGAACTAAAGTGGATGCGCGTTCGCTCTCAAGAGTGGGTGGCGGCGATGCCGGAACGAATGCCAAAAGATTGCGGAAGTTTTTTGAGATACTATAGAAACAGTCTCAAGTTACAAGTCACAAGCGGCGTCTTGCAGCCGCCATGTCGAATGACGGCCTTGCAGGCCTTATCCGACCTACATTACTCTTGTCTCTTGTCTCTTGTGACTTGTGACTTGCGACTTGTAACTTGCGACTATTCCGCAGGGATATAATAAGCATTCCCCGACATCAATAATCTCGCCGTGCGCATTATTGCCGTACTTTTCGGCGCAAGTTCTTTCGGGTCATCACTGCGCTCAATTTCAACGGCCAGCGCTCCTGTGGGATGTTCCACATAACATAGTTTTCTGTCACCCTCCGGAATAAGCGCAAATTCAAAGCCTACAGCGCCTTCTGTAGTAGCAGCTACAGCCACACTGGCTGCTGCCAGAACACCGACAGCATCATGTACCCGGTGGGGAATAAAACTGCGCGTATTGATCAGTCCGCCATTTTTAGGCGGCGATACAATGGTCATTTTGGGAACCGTCTTTTCTTTTACATCGCCCAGATTCATCATTGGCCCTGTTTTCAGGCGAATAGCCTCAATTTTATCTTTTAGGGCCTGATTATTTTCCAGCGCCTCAATCGCTTCATCGCCCTGCAAGCCAAGTGACTGGGCGGCAATCATGACCACAGGCATGCCGTTGTCCACCATGGTGACTGGTAAACCATCTATCTCATCGGCGGCATTGCCAGTGGGAAACAGCGAACCGCAGCTTGAACCTGCTACGCCAACAAATTCAATCATGATGGGGGCATGCGTTCCCGGAACACCATCAATAGAAGCCTCGCCATCATATTGCACTTTCTTTCCCGGAGTGAGGATGCGCTGCCTGGCAATACTTTCAGTATTTTCCATAAAGACACTGACCACAGTTTCATCATCCTGCGCGTCTACCAGGCCATTTTCGATAGCAAATGGCCCCACACCGGCAAGTATGTTGCCGCAATTCTGAGCTGTGGAGGTGCGCGCCTCATCTACCACGACCTGGACAAAAAGGTAGTCCACATCTATCCCTTCCCGTTCTGACTTCTTCACAATGGCGACTTTACTGGTCAGGGGGTGTGCCCCGCCAACGCCATCTATCTGTCTGATATCCGGTGAACCCATAATACGTAGCAGCGCCTCTTCCCGCGCAACCGGATCGGCCGGAAGATCAGCATCCAGATAATAGGTTCCTTTTGAGGTGCCTCCGCGGAAAAGCATACATGGTATGGTGTTTTGCATTCATATCGCCTGATTGGGTTAATCATTCACAACAGTACGGCATTATCTTTATTTCTCGCCTGAATTGGAAATCCTGGAATAAATAGTAGGCTTGGAGGCAAATCAGATTTGTGACTAGGCCACTCACTTCATATAATGTGCCTCCCTTATATCTACCCCAGGATTTTTTTAATGCATAAACCTGTAGCAGTTCGAAACATACCGCGCGCAGACCAGTCAGTCATCGAAGACCTGCAAAATATGGGCGTCGCCACTGTGCATGAAGCCCAGGGCCGTGTTGGCCTGATGAAACCTTATATGCGCCCCGTTATTGATGGAGTAAGACTTGGTGGCAGTGCAGTTACTATTCTGGCCCAGCCTGGTGATAACTGGATGGTGCATGTAGCTATTGAGCTTTGCCAGCCTGGCGATATCCTTGTCGTCGGACTGACGGCAGATAGCACAGATGGCTTTTTTGGCGATCTGCTTGCTCATTCCTGTATGGCACGCGGCGTCAAAGGTCTGATCATTGATGCAGGTGTACGCGATACCCGTGATCTTAAGGAAATGGGTTTTCCGGTCTGGTCCAAAGCTATTCATTCCAAGGGCACGGTAAAAGAGACTCTCGGCAGTGTAAATGTCCCGATTGTCTGCGCCGGAGCTTTGGTCAATCCTGGTGATGTGATCGTTGCTGATGAAGATGGTGTCTGCGTCGTGGAGCGCATGCATGCTGAGCAGGTACGTGATAAATCCAGACAACGTGAAGACGCCGAAGTTGCCAAACGCGAACGTTTGCTCAAAGGCGATCTGGGGCTGGATATTTACAATATGCGTGAAAGACTGAAAGAAGCTGGTCTGGTATACGTGGATTCAATTGAAGATCTCGACAAATAATTCGACTTAAATTTTTTAGGGGAAGCTAAATGAAAGTATTAATGATTGGCCATGGTGCCTTTGCCCAGAAACACATGGACGGTATTGAAAAAATCGATGGCGTTGAAGTAACGTCAATTTGTGGTCGCCGACCGGATGCCACCAAGGAAGCCGCAGAAGCGCGTGGTATTGAACACTGGAGCACTGACCTTGATGAGTGCCTTGCCCAGGATGTGGACTGTGCCATTATCACTTCGGCCACCCAGGTGCATGCCGAGCAGGCCATCAAATGTCTGGAAGCTGGCAAACATGTGGAAGTTGAAATCCCCATGGCTGACACCCTGGCAGACTCCATTGCTATCCACGAAGCACAACAGCGGACTGGCCTGATCGCCATGGCTGGACATACACGTCGCTTCAACCCCTCGCATCAGTATGTCCATAACGAAATAACTGCCGGCAATCTCAATATTCAGCAGATGGATGTGCAAACCTATTTCTTCCGCCGCACCAATATGAATGCTGCTGGTGGCGTCAGAAGCTGGACTGATCATCTGTTATGGCATCACGCCTGTCATACTGTGGATCTGTTCCAGTATCAAACCGGTGAAACAGTATCTGAATGCTTTGCCCTGGAAGGCCCCCACCACCCTGATCTTGGTATCGCCATGGATATGTCTATTGGTATGAAAGTTCCTTCCGGTGCTATCTGCACCCTGTCACTTTCTTTCAACAACGACGGTCCACTGGGAACGTTCTTCCGTTATATCGGCGACAACGCTACCTATCTCGCTCGTTACGATGACCTGTTTAATGGCAAGGATGAGCAAATTGATGTCAGCAATGTTGATGTGAGCATGAACGGTATCGAGCTGCAGGACAGGGAATTCTTTGCCGCAATCAAGGAAGGACGCGAACCTAACTCCAGTATCGCCCAGTGCTTACCTGCAATGGAAACTCTGGATAAACTGGAAAGATGTTTAAATTCCCAGAAGTAAACAATTCGGGGTCAGAACACCTTTTTTATATAAAGATATATTCGAATCTTAATATAAAAAAGGTGTTCTGAACCAATTTATTAGGAGAGTGAAGTGTTAACCAGAAAAGTCGGTCCTTTTGAAGTCAATGCCATTGGTCTTGGATGCATGAGCATGTCTCATGCCTATGGAACACCCGATATTGCTGAAGCAGAAATTGCTCTGCATAAGGCACTCGATATTGGTTACAACTTTCTGGATACTGCAGCGCTGTACGGGTTTGGTAAAAATGAAGAGTTGCTGGGCCGCGTTCTGAAAGATCGACGCAGCGAATTTGTATTGGCGAGCAAGTGTGGCATCTTCCTGGATTCCGAAGGCGGCAAGCGCAAAATTGATGGCAGTCCTGCTGTAATCAGAAAAACCTGTGAAGATGCCCTGTTGCGACTGCAGACCGATGTGATTGATCTTTACTATCTACATCGTTGGGACAAAAGTATTCCCGTAGAAGAAAGCATTGGTGAAATGTCACGCCTGGTAGAAGAAGGCAAGGTTCAGTCTCTGGGCATTTCTGAAGTTTCTGCAGAGACTTTGCGCAAAGCTCATGCAGTGCATCCAATGGCTGCCATCCAAACCGAATATTCCCTGTGGAGCCGTAATGCGGAAATAGCCGTGATGGATGCCTGCAAGGAATTGGGAATCACCTTTGTTGCCTTCAGCCCTCTGGCCAGAGGTTATCTCACTGGCAAATTAACCGACCCTGCGGCCCAATTGGAAGACGGAGATTTACGTCTTAACATGCCAAGATTCCATGCGGAAAACTATGCCATGAATATGGCGCTCTATGCAGAGTATGAAAAAATAGCTGAAGACGTGGCTTGTACTCCGGCGCAGTTAGCATTGGCCTGGACGCTTGCCAAAGGCGAGCATATTATTCCGATCCCGGGCACCAAACATACAGACTTTGTTGTGGAAAACTTTGGCGCTGTTGATGTGGTCCTGGATGAGAAGACAGTGGCAAAGCTGGATGAGCTGATAAACAACGATACTGTTGCCGGCCCCCGCTACCCTGCCGGTGTTCAGGTTGAAATCGATACCGAAGAATTCGCAACTGCCTAGCTCGTTTTTATAAACTGGCTCTCTTCTTTACTGGCCGGAATTTCCACCGTCACCAGAGCCCATCGTTGTATGGGTAATAGCGGCTGTCGCTGCAGCTGCTTTTTGTGCGTTAAGTTCCTGGCGTTTCTTACGCGATAGTTTCTTTTCCGGAATGGCAAAATCACGCCGCATAGCACTTATTATATGCTCGGCATTGTCCTCATTTTTCTTGAACTGTTCCATTTTCTCTGACAGCACACGGTTTTTTTCTTGCTGGGACAAATGATGAGTCTCAGGTAAATCTGCGCCGCAATACAAGCAGCGATTGGAAATGCTAGGCAAAATTTTTCTGCTGCATTTCAGACAATTATCAATCTCTTTAGCCATCTCTTTAGCCATCTCTTTAGCCATCT
>JABIPQ010000002.1 GCA_018698975.1 Gammaproteobacteria bacterium | reverse complement strand
CGTCAGCAGAAAAGGATGAGCCACAGACTACAGCTTCACTCTATAAGGGAAAGGCCGCTAAAGCGCCTTCTGCAAATAAGGAGCCTTCTGCAAATAAGGAGCCTTCAGCTAACAAGAAGTCTTCAGCTAACAAGAAGCCTTCAGCTAACAAGGAGCCTTCAGCTAACAAGGAGCTTTTAGCTAATAAGGAGCCTTCAGCTAACAAGAAGTCTTCAGCTAACAAGGAGCCTTTAGCTAATAAGAAGTCTTCAGCGCATAAAGAGCATTCAGCTAAAGACAACAAAGTAGACGGTTTTGCGCCCCTGAAGCGTAAATAGTGACGAGAACCGGATAATAAATAGACGTGCAAAGAAAGCATCCTGATGTGGAAATCAGGGTGTGTGCCTACCAGTTGATATTGGCTGCCAGCAAATTGGAATACATCTGGATTGCTTCATCCTTTTCGCCAACCACTACCAGGTTGCCATGTTCCGTCGGTGTAATCATTCCTTCAAAACGCTCATCTGAAATGGAAAGCTCACTGTCGATGGGCTCGTTTGGAATCACCATAACGGTTACTTGTCCGGCATTCCCTTTTACTACCATATGAATACCCTTCAGCCCGTTTTGGATGTCCACCCAGCAATCTTCGGTCACATCAATTTCAAGACTGTTCATTTCAGGTGACTGACGAAAACCGATACCCACCTGTGAATTCATAATATTATTTACTACTGCCATCGGGATTGGCGTGTCATCGTCCAGAAAACTCAATTCACTGTAGATGTGATTGAATACCAATTCTTCCATTGGATTAACCTTTCCTGGCAACATAAGTGCCAATAAGCCAAGGGCGACAACAAGTCCGGCAGCATATTGGACATTGCGTCGCCAGAAGGATTCGTTAGCCGCTGAAACATTTGTATCCGGATGCAGTGTGCCTTCAGGGATGTCGAGCAAACGCTGCTTCAGATGATCAGGGGCTGATACCGCTGAGAGTCCGGACTTCAGAAAAGAATCGAGTGCTTTCAGTTCAACCAGTAATGCTTGTCGCTCTGGCTTCTGTGCTATAGCTTCAAGAAATTCCGGGGAGTCATCATGGGGGTTGGCATGCGCTCTGTCATTGAATAATTGATCGTTCATGGTTTTTCCGGGTCTGCTTTATTATTTAAATTGATCAAAATTAATTATTATCAGTTGCTTACGGTTAATCCGAAACAGCTCATCAAGTTATTGATCTGTCTCATTAAAGTCCAGTTTTTCTTTTAGCTTGTTGCGCGCACGAAACAAGCGGGTCATTACCGTGTTGTTATTTAAATCAAGCATTCTGGCAATTTCATCGCCACTAAAGCCGCCGATAACCTGTAATATAAGTGGGTCTCGGTATTCCGGTTCCAATTCATCCATGGCTTTGTGTATCAATTCACGCTCCAGAATCTGATCTGGTTCAAGTTTGCCGCTGTCAGGTAATGAGTAATCATCAATATCATCAGCTTCAGGACGGTATTTTTCAAAGCGGCGCGCATTCTCTCTTCTGAGAATTGTGAAAAGCCAGGCTTTAGCTGCGCCAGGATTTTCAAGCTTATCCAGAGCACGCCAGGCGCGCAGAAAAGTTTCCTGGGTAATATCTTCAGCGACCTGTCGGCTTTTGCTCAACCAATAGGCATAGCGAAAAATATCATTGTAATACTCAGCTACAAGAGCCTCGAAGCGCACCTTTTTACTGGCAGTACCGTCAATGACCGGATTGTTACCTTTTTCTTTCGAACTCATCTTTATAAATTTTCTTTCAAAAACAGGGAGCTTTCACTGATTAAACACCGTTGCATTATGGCTGGTGGATGATTAAAGAAGCAAATTCGAGAGCAAATCTCCTGAGAATATCAGTATTAAAGTATTGGTAAATTAAATGGTATTCTTGACCTCTCTTAACCTGATCTTAAAGCTTCGGTGCTACTCTTTTGGCCCGAAATGAGGCCAATTGCAAGCGGAAAAAACATTGTATTTATGAGCAAAAAAAAGATAGTCATCATTGAAGACGAACCCGATATTCTCGAAGTTCTGAGTTACAATCTGAAACGGGAAGGCTTCGAAGTTTTTTCTGCAAACAATGGCACCCTTGGACTATCACTGGTCAACAAGGAGTTGCCTGATCTTGTATTACTCGACCTGATGTTGCCGGGAATGGATGGTATTGAAATTTGCAGCACAATCAAGAAAAACTCAGCCACACAGAACACCCTGATTGTTATGGTCACAGCGAAAGGTGAAGAAAGCGATATTGTTCTGGGCCTGGGTGTTGGCGCTGATGACTATATCGCCAAACCATTTAGTCCCAAGGAGCTGGTAGCCAGGGTAAAGGCCGTTCTGCGCCGAGGCGTGTTGCTGGATAGTACTCCCGAAAGTGATCAAGTGCAGGTGGGGAGTCTTACAATTGATACGGGCAAATATGAAGTGATCCTCGATGGCAAGGAAGTCAGTCTAACCGCGACTGAATTTCGACTTCTGCGTTACATGGCCAGCAATCCTGGCAGAGTATTTTCCCGGGAGCAGCTATTGAGCCGAGCCATGGGCGATGATGTCGTGGTGGTGGATAGAAACATAGATGTTCATATTCGGGGCATTCGCAAAAAAATGGATTTTGATCCGCCATTAATAGAGACCATCAGGGGTGTAGGATATCGTCTTCGGGATATTACCTGATCCGCAGCCCCTTCCTTTATTGCTTTATAATAATTTCTGGCAAGTTCCGGTTTAGACATTACACTACAATTTATCGCAGATTTTTCTACAAGGGTTAGATAAAACAATGTTTCTCAAGTCACATTTTTTCTGGCGTACTTATTTTGGGTATGTGCTTGTGGCGTTGATTGGCACCTTTCTTTTTGCGGCTTCTCTGGTTGGTGAAACCGACCAGCAGGTCGAAGACAGAGCAAATAAAGCACTTGATGTGACTGCTGAGTTACTCAAAGTGGCTATATCCCCGGCACTTCTAAATCTGAATTACCAGGTAATTAGGGATACCACAGATTCTACTTCTACCATGACGGGCTTTCGAATCACGGTCATTGATAATAATGGAGTGGTGGTGGCCGATTCCCATGAAAACCCCTTTAGTATGGATAACCACCTGCGAAGGCCGGAAATCCAGTTGGCAGATGGTAGTGGTGAAGGCAGGGCGCAACGCTACAGTTTTACCTTGCAGGAAGATTTTCGCTATCTGGCGATCCCTCTCGCTATACAAAATAGTGCAGAGAATAATGAGGTCGGTTTTGTTCGAGTAGCCATTTCAACTTCTGATCTGAATGCAGATATTGCACAGGCAAGGGCATTGCTGATTAGAAATTCAGCTATTGCCACATTTTTTATATTGCTACTTTCTTTTTATCTGGCAGCACGACAGGCAGCAAAAGTGGCGGAACTCACCTCTGTCGCTGAGGAAATATCCAAGGGTAACTTTGAACGACGAATTCCAGTAGCCAACACACTGGGGCTGAAAAAAATGGCCGAAGCCATTAACCAGATGGCGCGAAGTTCGGCCCGCAGTGTTACGGAAATTACAGCAGACCGAAATCGCCTGTCGACGATTTTCACCTGCATGGTTGAGGGGGTGATTGATGTGGACTTGGATCAGAATATTTTGCATATCAATGAAGCCGCAGCGCGAATGCTTTCAATAAATCAAAAGCTTTGTTTTGGCAAGCCACTGTGGCAAGAAATTCGCAGCCAGGAAATAATACAGGCGCTGGATGAAGCCTTAAGAACCTTGTCTGTGATCAAAACCCAGATTCATTTGTACCTGGATAAGGGCCAGCGTGTGGTTGATATTTATGCCGCATCCCTGAGTGACGACCAGGGACAGCCTATAGGTGCCGTGTTGGTTATGCATGACATTACAGATCTTAAAAACCTGGAAAGAGTCAGGACTGATTTTGTAGCCAATGCATCCCATGAATTGAAGACTCCCATTACAGCGATCCGTGGGCTTGCAGAGACAATTTTAGGTGATGACCAGGTGAGCAAGGAAACCATTCTGAATTTTGTCGATAGGATGCATGCTCAGAGTTTGAGATTGTCACAGCTGGTGGGAGACTTGATGACAATTTCAAGACTGGAAAGCAGTCAGAGTAGTGAGGATTTCATCAGTATCAACTTTACTGATCTGGTAAAACAGGCAGTGAAAGCAGCTCAACCCACAGCAGATGAAAAGGCGCAAAATCTATTAGTTCAATTGCCTGATGCGGAGCTGCGGGTTTACGGCGATAGACAGAATCTCAGCCAGCTGGTTGATAATCTGGTAGATAATGCGATGAAATATACACCGGATTCTGGTGAGATAACGGTTAGTCTGAGCCAGGAAAACCTGATGGCAGAGTTAAAGATAAGTGATACCGGAATTGGCATCAGTCCCCAGTACCAGGGGCGCATTTTCGAGCGATTCTATCGGGTTGATAAAGCCAGGTCCCAGAGTCTTGGTGGAACCGGACTTGGGCTGTCAATCGTCAAAAATATTGCAGAAAAGCATGGCGCGTCGGTCAGCATGGAAAGTCAGCTGGGGAGGGGTTCAACCTTTACTTTCAGAATTCCTCTGGAAAGCACACCTGCTTCGAAGGCATAACGAAAAACGGGCCCCTTTATAGGAGCCCGTTATCCGTATACTGAATTGTCCTGCCTTCAGTTTTTAAAAAGACACATCCCACTGAAAGCGTAGGCGTGTATCCGATTCATCCTCAGCAAAAAACGTGTCATCAAGAGTCAAACGGGAAATATCCATTGTCACCTTGTTGTTGTGGCCATTGAAGAACCAGTTTGCACCGAGAGTAAATTCCCTGCGTTCGTTTTCAAAAGTCCGGTTGACTGCATTGGGCTCATCAACAAAGGCATAACGCGCTGCCAATTCAAGCGGAGCTGGAAAGTCCGGGATTAGATTACTGAAGAAATATCCGGCTTGAATATACCCACCAGTTAATTCGTGTTCAGTGCCATCTGAGTTGTCTTTTATAGTTTTACGATGAAATTCCTGCTGAGCTGAGAAGCCTCGATACTTATAGGCAAATTCCTGTACAACCTGATCTATATCGAATTGCTCAGTGGTTGCAGCTGCAGGCTTATCAAAGCCATCAAGATTGCCACAGCCTGAAGAAGACCAGCGGGTACAGCTGCCAGTAGTGGTGAAGCCTGCTATTGCGAGACTGCCTGTTGGTCGCTCGGTATATTCAACATCAGTTTGTCGCCAGGAAAGGTCTCGGCCGAGGAAGTTCCATTGCAGTCGACCCATATACATCATGTCGTTATTCGTATTATTGACTGAGCGGCCTTCACCATTGAATACGCCAGCGTAATAACGCATATCTGCTGGCGTATCCTCAAACAGATGCCCTCTAAGCTGGACACCAATCTGTCTATCCATAGTGAAAACACGGTTAGCGATAGAGCGCTCTACAAATTGCTGCCGGCCTGAGGAATCCACACGTTCGCGGTTAAGGTCTACTTTCCACTGACCAAGTCGAATACCACCCCAGTCCCATTTTGCGATGTCTATTCGCCAGTCAATTACTCTTGCACTTGAAGCAGAGCTACTATCATCAACATCACGTGATGGCTGCAGATCTACCTCAAAGTAGTAGCTAAGCCATGGTTGAAAGCCGTGGCCACCTATTTTCATACGCAGGCGACGGGCTTCGAAGTTAGACTGATTGTCAGCATTGAAACTGCCTATTTGCCTGGGGTCTGATCGGTATGGAGTGGTAAAGCGTGTTTGTGCACGCCACTGAAGTTCAGTACGCCAATTGCCATCACGAGTTGCCAGGCGAAAACCGCTACTGGTTTGGCTTGCCTCAACTGGAAATTCTTCCTCAATCTGTCTGATGACTGCCGCAGCTACCCGTTGCTCAATAACTTCTTCTTCAATAGCAGCTTGTGGGATGAGGTCTTCACTTGTAATTGAGTCCTTTTCAATTAGAGCTTCATATTGTTCCGACGTTATTGCTCCATTCTGAAGCAGTATATCCAGCAATTCCTGATCCGCTGCATAGGCAGAGGTAGATGCTTTAAGTAGTGCAACTACTAACAGTGCCTGCTTTAGCTTGAAAGGTGATTTTTTTAGATTCATTTGAAAGACTCCATGCCGTCGTGGTGACCACTGATTAATTAGGCGCATTCTTCCAAAGGATTATTAAGATTATATAAAGGCTATGTTAATTTTTTAATTTACGGCTAGGTTTGAGCTTAAGAAATTGTAAATTTGTGTTTCAGAGAAATTACAACTATTAGGTTCAAGGCTCTGGTTTCAAGGGCGTCAGCTGGCCTTAATTGGAAATAGTATTTACTGGGCGATTTGTAGAATGAAATAAATATAAATCTTTATGAAACCTTAACAGTGTGGTGTGACAATGCCGCCCATTGATAAGCACAAATATTATTTTCTGGAGAATTGTATATGAAATACCCAACAGTCCTTTTGAATAAATCTGTCAAACTTTCGGTTTTATTTTCTTTCGTTTTACTGCTTGGTAGTTGTTCACAGCGGGATGAGTCGCCCGAAGGCGCAACTGGTGCTGGTGTACTCAGTGGTGTTGTGAGTCTTGATGGATCAAGTACGGTATTTCCTATCAGTGAAGCGGTTGCTGAAGAGTTTCTTTCTGTTGCACCAAGAGTCAGGGTGACAGTGGGTGTTTCCGGTACTGGTGGAGGCTTCAAGAAATTCCTCGCCCAGGAAACTGATATCAATGATGCTTCAAGAGCTATCAAGGAATCTGAGGCAATCATAGCTGAGGCTAATGGCATTACCTATCTGGAAATACCCGTGGCATTTGATGGTCTGTCGGTAGTGATTAATAGCAACAACGACTGGGTTGATTCCCTGACTGTTGCTGAGTTGCAAAAAATCTGGCAGCCAGGCAGTACTGTCGACAGTTGGGATGATATTCGCCCTGAATGGCCAAGTGAGCCTCTGAGACTTTATGGCCCAGGTACTGATTCCGGAACATTTGACTACTTCACAGAAACCATAAATGGCGAATCTGGTGCTTCCAGGCCTGATTACACCGCCAGCGAAGACGACAATGTATTGGTTCAGGGTATTAGCGGTGACCCCTATGCCATGGGCTTTTTCGGCTATGCCTATTACATAGAGAACCGTGACAAGTTGAAAGTCGTTCCTATTGATGGTGGCAATGGTCCTGTTATTCCTACCACCACGACTATTAATGATGGTAGCTACATCCCACTGTCGCGGCCAATTTTTATCTATCTGAACTCAGCCAGTCTTGCGCGTCCAGAAGTGAGTGCTTTTGTCGATTTTTATACCGATAATGCAGCGATTTTGGCCAGTGAAGTAGGCTATATAGCCTTGCCCGATGACATGTATCAAGAGTCCCGAGATAAAGTCTCTGCTTTTTAGTTTTAAAGTGATTTAAAACTAAAATTTAGTGAAATTGGTCTACAATGCGACCCTGTTTTCAGGGGTTCTGGCAGAAGATTAACAATGACAGAAGAGCTACAAAATGACCCTGCTAACAGCAGATGGGAAAGCGGTCCCACAGTCGGCAGGTCGATAAAAAAGTCCGGGGTTCGCTGGGGTGAATTTGCCATCAAGAGCTGGCTGGCTTCCTGTTCCTTTATTTCCATTGTTACAACAGTAGCAATCGTTTTCTTGCTGGTAAGAGAAACACTGAAGTTCTTTGAAAGTGTCTCTCCAGGGGATTTTTTCTTCGGCACCACCTGGACTCCCTTATTTCAACCTTCAGCTTTCGGTGTGCTACCCCTGGTCTGGGGAACGATGATTGTAACTATCGGCGCAGCAATTATCGCCATTCCGACCGGTCTGGCCAGTGCCATTTACCTGAGTGAATATGCACCCGACAAGGTGCGTCGGACCATCAAGCCGGTGCTGGAATTGCTGGCCGGAATACCGACCGTAGTCTATGGCTATTTTGCCCTGACTTTTGTCACACCAGCACTACGCAATATCTTTCCTGACATCCAGGTATTTAATGCCTTGAGTGCCTCAATAGTCGTCGGCATCATGGTGCTGCCGATGATTGCCACCATGAGTGATAACGCTTTACGTGCAGTGCCCATCAGTCTTCGACAAGGGGCCTATGCCCTGGGCGCTACTTCCTATGAGGTCACCACGCGAGTGGTGGTCCCCGCTGGCTTGTCTGGCGTGATGGCATCATTCCTGCTGGCTATTTCCCGAGCTATCGGAGAAACAATGGCAGTGTCACTGGCGGCAGGACAAACACCCAATATGTCCCTGAGTATGTTCGAAAGTATCCAAACCATGACCTCCTATATCGTGCAGGTGAGTCTTGGTGATACCCCCTCTGGTGGTGTTGCATACCAGACCCTGTTTGCAGTAGCGACCCTGTTATTTGCCATCACCCTGGTGATCAATATTATTTCCCAGTTAATTTTGAACAGATTCCGTGAAGTCTATGATTAAGGATAATTCATAATGCCGTTTTCTTCCGAGCAGGAAAGCCGTCATTTGGCGCACAGGCATCGTAAGGCGAAAATATTTGCCCTGTTTTGTGCGGCCATTACCTGGTCATGTGTGCTTTTATTGGGCGTCTTGCTTTATCAGGTATCTATTGATGGTTTCAAATGGCTGGACTGGCAGTTTATTAGTAGTTTCCCCTCACGTTTTCCTGAGCGTGCAGGCATCAAATCTGCTTTAGTGGGTACGATATGGCTGATTAGTCTTGTTGCAGTTTTTTCGATTCCCGTTGGTGTTTCTACTGCCCTTTATCTCGAAGAGTTTGCCGGGAGGGGAAAACTGGCCAAAATTATTGAAGTGAATATTGCCAATCTGGCAGGGGTACCATCCATTGTGTACGGTATTCTGGGTCTGGCAATTTTTGTACGTTACTTTGCCCTGGAGCGTAGCCTGGTTTCCGGCGCCCTTACCATGAGCCTGTTAATTTTGCCGGTGATAATCATCGCCAGTCGTGAAGCAATAAAGACTGTTCCCCTGAGTATTCGTAATGCGGCCTATTCCCTGGGAGCTACCAAATGGCAGACGACCTGGTCGCATGTGCTACCGGCTTCGTTCCCGGGCATAATGACGGGGGTGATTCTTGCGCTTTCCAGAGCCATTGGTGAAACAGCGCCACTTATCATGATTGGTGCCTTGACCTTTGTGGCTTTTCTGCCAGAAGGACCAATGGATTCCTTCACTGCAATGCCAATACAAATTTACAACTGGGTTTCTCGTCCACAACAGGATTTTCATGAGTTGGCAGCGGCCGGTATTATCGTCCTGCTGGCGGTATTACTGATTATGAATGCGACAGCTATTTTTATCCGTAATAAAACAGAACGGAGATTGAAGTAATGAGTCAGGTTTCAGATCCGTCTCTGGTAGTACAGAAACTGCAAATGCATAAAAAATCTGCCCTTGAATTACGTAATGTGAATATTTTCTATACGGATAATAAAGCGGTTAATGATGTGTCATTTAATATCAGGCGCAATAAAATCACCGCGATTATTGGTCCTTCAGGTTGTGGCAAGAGTACCTTGCTACGCTCCCTGAACAGAATGAATGATTTTGTTGAAGGTGCGCGTGTTGAAGGAGAACTTATCTTTGGCGAGGAAAATCTTTACAGCAATGATGTTGATGCCGTCGAGGTAAGACGCCGTATCGGTATGGTGTTTCAGAAACCAAACCCATTTCCCAAATCAATCTATAACAATATTGCCTGGGGACCACTGATTAATGGTTACCAGGATTCCACCGACGAGCTGGTCGAGCGTTCCCTGAAGCAGGCAGCGTTGTGGGATGAAGTGAAAGATAGATTGCATGAATCCGCTCTTAATCTGTCAGGGGGGCAACAGCAGCGTCTTTGTATTGCCAGAGCCCTGGCGATGGAGCCGGAAGTATTGTTGATGGACGAGCCCTGTTCAGCTCTTGACCCTATATCAACTTCGCGTATTGAGGATTTGCTGTTTGAATTGAAGTCCAGATACACCATCGTCATTGTGACGCACAATATGCAGCAGGCGGCCAGAATTTCAGACTATACGGCCTTTATGGAAATGGGCGATCTGATAGAATTCAACGTTACTAAAAAGATCTTCACACGCCCTGCGATGAAGCGCACAGAAGAATATGTGACGGGCCGTTTTGGTTAAGAAGTAAACTTAAACTTTCCTGGTGGGAATGGCGTATAAAAATTACACGCCAGAGAATTCACAAAACCGGATTCACTTGTCTGGTTTCAAATTACTAAGAGAGAATCATGTCATTACATTTGCAACGCGATGTTGAGAAGCTGAAGAAGGAAATTCTCAAGCTGGGCACCATGGTGGAAACAGCGATTAATAATTCCATACTGGCTTTGAATAATCGTGAGATGTCCTATGTCGATGAGGTTTTGAAGAACGAAGAATTTATTAACGAGATGGAAGTAAAGATTGAAGAGGACTGCCTGAAGATCCTTGCATTGCATCAGCCTGTCGCTGGCGACCTGCGCTTTATAGTAGTTGCACTTAAGGTGAACAATGATTTGGAGCGTATGGGAGATTTTGCAAAAAATATTGCAAAACGAGCCAAAGAATTAATGCAGGTTGAGCCTCTGGCAACATTGCCTGCATTTGTAAATGAATTACCTGATCTGGTCAGAACGATGGTTAGAAATTCTCTTGATGCGCTGGTTAAACTTGATGTCGAGCTTGCCCAGGAAGTTATCGATATGGATGATAAAGTGGATGAAATTAACCGCGCTATGTATGATGAGGTCACCAGGGTGGCCAGGGAAAATCCAGACCGGACAAAGGTTGCCATTAGTCTTCTTTCAACATCCCGATACATGGAACGTATTGGCGATTTAAGTACTAATATAGCCGAAGACGTCATTTTCATGGTGGATGGAAGAGTCGTCAGGCACGCCGATTAAATAATGCACGTTAAAACACAAATAATTATTGTAGCTGGCTTTATTTGCAGCCTTGCTGGCTGTACTTCCCTGAATCAAAAACAGGAGAGCAGGCCGCCTACGCCAGAAGCAATCATCGACACCTATATTGCCATTGCAAGAGCGTCCTATGGTGACTCTCTCCTTACTGCCACTGAGCTGGATCAGGCTATTAATAATTTGCTGGAATCCCCTTCGTCTCAAACTTTATTAAATGCTCAGGAAGCCTGGCAGGCAGCAAGGATTCCTTACCAACAAACCGAAGCTTTTCGTTTTGGCAATTCTGTCGTAGATGAGTGGGAAGGGCGGGTAAATTCCTGGCCTCTTGATGAAGGGCTCATCGACTATACTGCGGATTCATACGGTTCTGAGTCAGATTTTAATTATTTCTACAGCGCGAATGTTATTGCCAATGAGATCATTGATCTTGGTGGTATAACAGTAGATGCGGCAATGATTACGCCTGAGTTACTGGCAGAAGACCTCCATGAAGTTGATGGTGTCGCCGCCAATGTAGCTACTGGTTACCATGCCATTGAATTTTTACTCTGGGGTCAGGATCTTAACGGCACAAACCCCGGCGCCGGTAATCGCCCTGCGACAGACTACTCCCTTGAAAATTGCAGCAATGGTCACTGTGATCGACGTCGTGACTATCTGAAAGCGGCGTCTGTATTGCTGATCAATGATCTTGAAGAAATGGTAGGGAACTGGCAGGAAGGTGGTGCGGCTTATCAGGATTTAATGAGGAAAGGGCCGCAAGGCGGACTGGCAACTATGCTAACGGGCATGGGTAGTCTGGCCTATGGTGAACTGGCTGGCGAACGCATACGTCTGGGGCTGTTGTTGAATGATCCTGAGGAAGAGCATGACTGTTTTTCTGATAACACTCATTTTTCCCATTATTACGATGCGCGTGGAATCCAGAATGTTTATCTTGGCGAATATCAGCGTGTGTCGGGTGAACTGGTTTCCGGTCCCTCACTCTCGGACCTGATACTTCAGCAGTCACCAGCACTCTCAGCCGAAATGATGGCTCGTCTTGAGTCTACCGAAATGGCAATGACTGAATTATTAACGCAAGCCCAAAAGGGTAATACCTTTGATGTATTGATAGGTCGTGACAGTGCGGAAGGTGAAGAAGTCATCACACGAATTGTCAATGCACTGATGGAAGAAACCCGTACCATTGAAAAAATTATCAATGAACTTTCCCTGGTCAATGTGAGCATCGAAGGGTCACAAAGCCTTGATAACCCCTCAGCAATTTTATAAACAATTCTTCTGTTTATTTATGACAGCAGCTTGCCTTCCTTCATTGGCGGCTGATTCTGCTACTGACACCCATGCTCGCTTTGGATCGCTGGACTTTGCCACTGGCAAGGCCCTGTTCAAAAAAAACTGGGTACCTGCGCCAGCATCCACTTCTGCCAGTGATGGCCTTGGTCCTTTATATAACGCTCGTTCCTGTAATCAGTGTCATCCGGATGGTGGGCGAGGTAGTCGTGAAGCATCCCTGGTATTCCACATTAATGATCCGGTCTATGGGCAGCAAATACAGCGTTTTGCAGGAGCGGGCTTGCCGCGTGAAGCAGTCCCGAATCAGACAGAGCTTTATGCTGGCCAGAATTCAGAATTAAGCTATTCCGAGGTGAAGATCACTGAGCTGTCTTACGGCCCCATGGTTAATGATGCTGTTTCTGCCCGTCTGGCGCCTGCGCTTTTCGGTCTGGGAATGCTGGAAAGGATTGCTGATAAGGATATTCTTGCTCTGGCTGATGAAGCTGACAGCAATGACGATGGCATTTCCGGAAGAGTGAATATCATTGTCAATGAACAGGGTGATTCACGCATTGGTCGATTCGGTTGGAAAGCTTCCCAGGTAAGTCTGCATAATCAGCTTGGGCGTGCGCTTAGTCTTGACCTTGGTCTCGGCAATCCCCTATTCCCTTCTGCTATAGGTGATTGCACCCCGGCCCAGCAAGTCTGCCTTGATGCCCCGAATGGCAATTCACTCCATCATGATGATCTTGAAACCAACCAGCTGGTGCTGGACCTCTTGTTGATCTATGTCAGGGAGTTAGCGCAACCGGCAGGTTTAAACTCCGCGTCAGATTCTTCGCCAGCAGAAGCCGGGAAAAATCTGTTTGAAAAGACCGGCTGTGCTACCTGTCATGTACCGAATATGAGTGTTGAGGGTGTCACAATTCATCCCTATTCAGATTTACTGTTGCACGATATGGGGATGGGTCTGGCAGATGCGCTCTCTGAAGGTGATGTAGCAGGGCATGAATGGCGGACCAGTCCGCTGTGGGGGCTTGGCAAGCTCGATAGCGAATTCCTGCATGATGGCAGGGCAAGTTCTCTTCATCAGGCCATACTCTGGCATGGCGGTGAAGCCGCTGCTGCCAGAGAAAATTATCTTGGCCTGCAAGCAAGTGAGCGTAATGATTTAATCCTCTTCCTGAATGGTCTATAATGAGAACCGTTCTCAATTAGAATGTCGAATCATGAAAAATATACTCTCTTTTTTAGTCCTGGGACTTCTCCCGGGATGGCTAATTGCCCAGCCCAGTGAGAACTGGACTGAAGTAAACCTGTCCATTACCGATGGTCAGGTTATTCCTCGCTATACTGCTTTTGAAAGCTCATCTGCCGGGTTGGCCGCTGCAGCGCAAGCACTGTGCCAGGCGACCAATGCGATGAACCTGGAAAACGCCAGAAAAAGTTTTCATGCCAGCATGGATGCCTGGCAACAGATCCAGCATGTTCAGTTTGGCCCGATCACCTATTTCAACTGGAATTTCAGGCTTCACTACTGGCCGGATGAAAAAGGCACCGGTCCCCGTCAACTGGATGAGTTGATTGCGGCTGGCAATGAAGAGGTGCTGCAGAGCGATAATTTTTCTCGGGAAAGTGTGGGAGTACAAGGTTTTCCAGCGCTTGAGAGACTCCTGTTTGATGATGAAAGCCTGTTGGCGTTCAGGGAAGACAGGTATCGCTGTCAGGCGGCACAGACCATAGCACTCAATATTAGTGAAATTGCCAGTGGTGTCCGCCAGCGCTGGGCTGATGAATTCAGAACCACCATTGCCAATGCCGATGAGCGCGGTTTTTTTGAAAGTGCAGAAGATGCCACCATAGATTTTCTCAAGGCACAGGTAGAATCGGTACGGCGCATCCAGCAGCAAAAACTGGAAGAAGTGATTGGTGAGTCAGCTGCCAGAGCAAGAGTTCGACGTGCCGAGTCCTGGCGTTCAGGGCGATCTCTCAGAAATATAAAGCTCAATGTAATGGCCTTGAAAAGCCTGTTCAATGATTCCGAAAGTCAGTCAATAGAGTTAAGTGAGGTCTTTCAGGCTGAAGATATAACAGTTATCAACGAAGCGTTTGCACAATTGAATTCTGCACTTACCCCACTGCCAGATTCCTTTGAAGCGGTATTAATGGAAGAGCAGGGGCATGAGAAACTACTGCAAATTGCCGCTCATCTTGATGCATTGTTTGAAGCCTTTGAAGCGGGTCTGAAAAATACTGACCTGTATCTTGGTTTCAACTCACTGGATGGCGACTAGGCCTAAAACGACATTGCAGATGAAACTGGATCGTAGACAATTTATCACGCTGACCTCAGGACTGTTTAGTACTTCGGTATTTACAGTGGCTAGTGCTTCTTCATTAAAGACGCCGGTATTTCTCAGTGCTGCTTCAGACGGTGATGATAATCACTGGGTGATTGGCTTTTCTCAGTCTGATAAAGCAAGTACTGAATTGTTCAGGCACTCCCTTCCTGGCCGAGCCCATCACATTGCCGTGCATGAAGGATTGGGAATCTATCTAGTTATTGCCCGTCGGCCCGGGAAATATCTCTGGGTGGGTGATCTGGAAAGCGGGGAGCCGCTTGCAGAAATTACCTTGCCAGCTGACCGGCACTTATATGGTCATGGTGTTTTCTCTGCAGATGGCAATTATTTTTATGCGCCTGAAAATGCCTGGCAGATGATTAATGGTGACAGTGGCAGAGTTGTTGTCTGGGAAGTTAAAAGGGCTGACAGGAAAACTCCCCGGTTTTCCATGACGCGGGTTAAAGACTTTCCCAGTTACGGTACAGGCCCTCATGAGCTATTAATAACAAGTGATCAGCGCACATTGGTACTGGCCAATGGCGGAATTCGTACACATCCAGAGCGTGGCCGGAAAAAGCTGAATATTGAATCCATGCAGCCCTCACTGGCGTATATCAATGCGATAAGTGGTGATCTGGAAGAACAGCACCTTCTTGATGGGCAGTACCACAAGGCCAGTATTCGCCATATGGATCAAAATCAATCTGGTCTGATAGTTGTTGGTATGCAGTACGAGGGTGAGCCTTTTGATCGTGTACCGCTGCTGGTAACTCATCAGCAAGGTGAGCCCTTGCGTGAGCTCTGGGCGCCAGAGCCTCAGCAGGGTCAGATGACTCAATATGTAGGCTCGGTACGTTTTGATAATAGTGGGAATTATTTTGCCGCCAGTTGTCCGCGTGGAAATATGATTACTTTCTGGGAGGCAAAAAGTGGCGATTTCCTGCGAAGTGTTCGATCTCGCGATGGCTGCGGACTCTGCGCCATAGACAACGGCTTCCTTTTTACCGCAGGTACCGGGCGGATTACTTATTACGATGTGAGACAAGATTCCATGACATCACTGGACAGTGCGAACTCCGGCAAGGTTTTCTGGGACAACCATCTAAGTGTGTTTGCAAGCTGATGATGATCCGCTTTTTTCTTCTCATCACATTTCCTTTTGCTTTCATGTCATTGCCTGGATCGGCAGCTGAAAATTCAGCATCTGTTGATCAGACCAAACTTGAAGATCTTGGCAGAGCACTTTTTTTTGATGTCAGCCTTTCCCGTGACCGCACCCAGGGTTGTGCAACGTGCCACGACCCTGCCCAGGCATTTATCGATTGGCGCGAAAATGGCGTAGGTCGCGCGGTTTCTATGGGCAACGACATGAAATCACTTGGCGATCGCAATGCACCTAGCAACTCTTATGCGGCCTTAACTCCTGACTTTCATCTAAATAATGAAGGTGATTATGTGGGCGGAATGTTCTGGGATGGTCGCGAAGCGGATCTTGAGGGGCAGGCTGGAGGACCATTTCTGAATCCGTTGGAAATGCAGATGCCCGACAAAGCCAGCGTGATTGCGCGCTTACAGGAACATACCCTGTTTCCGCGAGCCTTCAAAAACCTGTTTGGCGATGATGTCTTTGATGATGTAGATCTTGCTTATCTACGCATGACCCAGGCTATTGCAGCTTTTGAAAGGACAGAGTTTTTTGCGCCATTCGATTCAAAGTACGATCGTTATCTGGAAGGGCAGTACCAACCTACCGAACAGGAAGAGTTGGGCATGACACTGTTTTTTTCTGAACAGTTCAGTAATTGTAATCAGTGTCATCAGCTGAAAACATTTGCAGAAAGCAGGGGAGAAACATTTACCAGTTATAAATATTTCAACATTGGTACACCGGTCAATCATCAAGTGCGAAAAGCCAATGGGCTCGGTGGTGATCATATTGATTATGGTCTGCTGGAAAACCCGGTTGTTAGTGATACGTCTCAGGCCGGAAAATTTAAAACTCCCACACTACGCAATGTGGCCTTGACGGCACCCTATATGCACAACGGTGTGTTTCAGGATTTAAAAACAGTTGTGCAGTTTTATAACAAGTACAACGTGCGCGGAAAAGCTGCGGATATGATCCCTGGTACAAATCAGGTCTGGGGCGAGCCTGAAATTACAGAAAATATCGCTCTGCAAGAGCTGGAGTCAGCTCCTGCGCTGGATGAGCGTCGCATTGATGCTCTTGTTGCCTTCATGAAGATGCTTACTGACAAACGCTACGAGCATCTGGTCCAGTAGAATTTGGCTTAAGACCTGGCTGAGTTTTCTTTTTAGAATCTTTTCTCTTTTCTCTTTTCTCCTTTCTCTGTCTTCTCTATGGATTGCATCTGTTGCGGACTTTCAGCTGAAAAATATTTTCGTTATGCGAATACATATTCTGGAAGTATTTATTTAAATTTTCGAATAGTAAAAAAAATGTTATTCATGACACCTGCAGTCGAGGCTCCATCCTTAATTAATGCACATATTTTTGAGTTTTTATTTTTTTCGTATAGACTCAAGATGTGAGTAGATGTACTTGAATTTCTGTTTAAATTTTTACTCAACACAAGCTGAGGAATTTCCTCAGGAAAATAAAAACTAAAGCCCGGCATAGAAATGTTGGGAAAGGGGACAGTAGATGTATACAGTCTATAAAAAAAGTAAACTAAATATCCTTGCTGCTTCAATTGCAGCAGCGCTGGTTCTACCAGCGGGATATGTAGCACCTGTTCTGGCTCAGGATGGTGAGCTGGAAGAGATAACGGTAACGGGGTCAAGGATTGTGCGGCGGGATTTTGATGCCAACAGTCCGGTGACAACCATTGAGAGCGCGTTTTTTGATTCCATGAGTGATGTGGGTATCGAAAATGCATTGAATCAGTTACCACAATTTGTTCCTGCAGCAACACAGTTTGACACGCTCGATTACGTGCCAACTGCTACCAATACACCGGGAGCTTCCACCTTGAGTTTGCGAGGCTTGGCTTCTAACAGAAACCTTGTCTTGCTGGATGGCCGTCGCATGATGCCGGTTAATGCCGGTATGGTGATTGATATTAACTCAATCCCATCTGCCATGATTCAGCGTGTTGAAACCATTACCGGGGGTGCATCATCAGTATATGGTGCTGATGCCGTAGCCGGGGTTGTTAACTTCATCCTGAAAAAAGATTTTGAAGGGGCAGACCTGGATATTCAATACGGGGAAACCATGGAAGGGGACGGTGGTACTACCCGCATCTCTGCCATTATCGGTGCTAACACCGCTGATGGTCGCGGTAACGTTGTGTTTGGCGCTGGTTATACTGAAAGAAGTAAGATCAATAAATCTGATCGTGATTTCTATACCAAAGGCTGGGCTGATACCTCAGTACCTGGCGATGAGCTTTTCTATTTAGAAACGTCTATTAACTGGAATGGAAACACCCCAAGTCAGGCCGCAGTTGATGCAATTTTTGATCAGGCAGGCGGCGATGGTGTGCAACCAAACCAGCGTTTGTTTTTGAATAGAAGTGATTATTCAACTATTTACACTGGAGGCGCTTTCTTTGGGGGCGGTGACCCCGATGGCGTTTATCGTTATAAAGATGGATTTGATACAGGCCCTTATG
>JABIPQ010000136.1 GCA_018698975.1 Gammaproteobacteria bacterium | reverse complement strand
TTCACTTTTCACTTTTCCTTTTAACTTTTAACTTGCAACTTTTAACTCAGGCTCTACGTGACTTATCGTGCGTTCTGCGAACGCCGTGACTTATCGGGCGTTCTGCGAACGCCATGGCGGATATCGGCCTGCGGCCTTCTTCCGCCCTACAATTCTTTCCACTTTTCACTTGTACCTTGTACCTTGTACCTTTTTTATTGCAAATAAACCCAGGTCAACAGCGAATCCAGCAATTCATTACCAGGCCCTCGATCAGCCAACTCATGGTTGACCATGCCGCTGACAGCAAAGACGCGATTACTCTGGGAATAGATAAAGCCATTAACTGCTGTTACCTCATCCAGAGAACCTGTTTTTACATGCATACGTCCGGACATTTGTGAGCCGCGCACACGGTTGCGCATGGTGCCATCCATGCCATTCAAGGGTAGTGAGGCCACATATTCAGGCATATAAGGACTTGCCCAGGCACTTTGTAATACTTCATTAAGCAATGCTACCGTCACGCGGGTATCCCGGGACAAGCCTGCCCCATTAGTCATGGTAAGCAGAGCCGAATCCAGGCTTTTCAATTCCAGATAGTTTTTTACCGCCTCAATACCCTTGTCTACGGTTGCTGGCGGACCAAGAATTTCAGCACCCATAGTCAGTAATAAATGCCGGGTCATCAGGTTGTTGCTGAATTTATTGATGGACTTGATGATGTCGGACATGGGTACTGAATTCCACACCACAATGGCGTCAAGATCATCAGGGACTGCACCGCTGCGAATATCGCCGTCCAGCTGCCCACCAAGTTCTTCCCATAATTCCTTGAATAAACCAAAGGTGTAATCGGGGGCATTGAGCACTTCCCTGACCATTTGGTAACGTGAACAACGTGAGGGAAATTGTCCTTCAAAAATAACTTCAGAAGGATCATCCGGATTCAGATTAAAGCTGATGCCGCGCTGATAGCCGCCACAGGAACGGTTCGCCAGTCTCAGTCTATTGGTAATTTTTACATTGGGCAGACGCGGGTCTGTGTGAATAATAACGTCGCGGCCGTTGGTATGTGGATAGAAGAAAAAGGTCATCGCCTGAAAGTTGGCAATGATGGCATTGGGGTTGGTGTTATAGGCCCTGCCAGACTGGTTATCAATAAGCCGGGTGTTTTCAACGGAAGCGTCAAAATAGGAACCATCCAGAATCAGGTTGCCGGTAATATGTTCGACACCGGCTCTTTGCAAGGATTTAAGCATCCCGCGCAACTGATCCTCAATCATGAAAGGATCGCCGCCACCTTTCATTAAAAGGTCTCCCCTGAGCACACCATTTTGAATGGGTCCCAGTGCATATAACTCGGTTTGCCAGGTAAACGCAGGGCCTAAAGATTCCAGGGCCGCCAGCGTTGTCACCGTTTTTATCGCCGAGGCCGGGTTCATCGCCTTGTCTGCGTTAAAAGTAAACAAGGCTTGCTCAGCGCCAACTTCCTGCACAAAGAAACTGAAGCTGGAATCCGGCAAATTATGACCATCAATGATGCGCTGAATGCGATCAGGAATAGCGCTGTTTTCCCTTACTGTTGGCAGTTCAGCATCCTGCGCCAGGCTCACCGTCCCGCTCAGGGCCAGAAGCAATACCACGCTTATTCTGCGTACAACAATTCCCATAAACCAGATTCCAGTATTGCGCTTATTCAGGAAGCGCAAAAGTAAACAAGGCAGTACCCGCTGCAATAGCAATATACTGTTTACCATTGACAGCATACGACATTGGCGCAGCATTCACCTGACCGCCCAGGGAAGCTTTCCATTTAAGCTCGCCACTGTTGGCATCCAGGGCAACAAAGTAACCATCCTTACCGCCCCCGAAGACCAGGTCACCATCCGTAGACAGAACCCCACCCCAGGTGATATTACCCAGATCGAATTCCCAGACAGACTCCAGTGTATCCGGATCATAGGCACGGATCACACCCCAGGCTTCATCATTATTATTGAGAAAAGGTTCCAGCGCCACATCACCCATGGTGGTTTGACGTCTGTTGATGCCTACTGCCTGCGGGAACTGTCCTTCGATGGCAACTATCCCTGAATCTTCCCAGTGAGCTACAAAAAATAAATCATGTTTCTTGCTATAGGCTGGCGCGGCCCAGTTAATTGCCCCATGCACATGAGGTCTTATCAGGGTGCCCTCCACTGATGGCACCATGCCGGGAACTCGCTGGGGACGACCATTTTCATCAAAGCCATCCATCCAGTTCACTGCCACAAATGGTTTGCCCATCAGAAATTCGCCAGTGATGCGATCCAGCACATACATCAAGCCATTGCGGTTGGCCCACAACATGAGTTTGCGTTCCCGACCTTGCCATTCACGATCCACAAGTACCGGGACCTGGGTAGAGTCATAATCCAGTTCATCATGGGGAGTAAATTGATAATGCCATTTGATTTCGCCGCTATCTGCATCCAAAGCAACAACACTGTCGCTGTAAAGATTATCACCAAGACGCGTGCGCCCATCCCAGTCGGGCGCCGGATTGCCGGTTCCCCAATACACCAGGTTGGCTTCAGGATCATAGGCACCGGCATTCCAGATGGCAGCACCACCAGTGCGCCAGGAATCACCTGACCAGGTGTCATGCCCAAATTCTCCTGGTCCTGGAATCATATGCGTCTTCCAGCGTTCCTCTCCAGTGACCACATCGAAGGCCGCCACATAGCCGCGAATACCAAGATCACCACCGGCGGTACCGATATACACAGTATCCTCAACAATCATGGGCGGCATGGTGATGGAATATAAAGCTGTGGGATCGGCGACTTCAGTATTCCAGATCAGGTTGCCGCTGCGGGCATCAATAGCCAACAGTCGACCATCAACTGTGCCCATAAAAAGGCTGTTGCCAAGAATCGCCAATCCTCGATTGACCCGACCACAACAGGTGCGGGACGGTGCCGGCTCATGATTATAGGTCCAGAAGATTCTGCCAGTTGCTGCATCAAGAGCAATCACATCATTGGGCGCTTGCACGGTGTATAAAACACCATCAACAACCAAAGGCGTGGCTTCAAATTTTTCCAGAGAGCGCGCCTGCCACACCCACTGTAATTCCAGTTCATCGACATTATCAGATGTAATTTGATCAAGTCCACTATGGCGTTGATTGGAAAGATTCTGCGAATAACTTAACCAATTGGAAGGATCATCAGCATTGAGGATCTCTTCAAAAGTAACCTGGGCATACGCATTAACCGATAGCCAGCTAAATAACAGGGCTGACTGCAGGAGCGGTTTTAACCGCAAAGAACTGAGCACTTTTATTTCGGGATTAAAATCCCTCCGGCATATATCCGCTCCACTCTGCAGGATCTGGTTTAGGAGTGAATTCTTCGGGACTGAAGTCCCTCTTACAACCCCGCCTACAGCCTTTTCTTTTAATAACAAGCTGAGATGTTGTTTCATTGTGCGGCCCCTCTTCTCAATGACGCCAGGAAGGCAACCAGATCGGCAATTTCCTGAGCACTGAAGTCATCTGCCAGAGAAGGCATACCCGGACTGGAAAAGCCAAATGATGCCAGCTGATTTTTTTCAAATGATCGCAAGCGCTGATCAGTATCAAGAATCTGGATGCTAAAGGCATCATGGTTAAGCAGTCTGCCCGACACGGTTTGCCCACTTCTTGTCCGTACAGTATAAAAACGGCTAGTAGGCTGCACTTCACTATCTGGCTCCAGCAATGAAGCCTCCAGGGCAGCGGCGGAGCGCACCAATGCGATGCTGCTCAGATCTGGCCCAAGCACAGAGCCCGACCCGTTCACCATATGGCAATCAAGGCACTGCCCCTTGCCCTCAAAGAGATTGCGTCCCTGTTCAGGATCACCAGCAAGACTGCTGCCATCATCTTCCCCAAGACTGCGCAGGTAAGCCACCAGCATCATGGCCTGCTCAGCAGTGACTCGCGGTGTTGGGGGCATTGGTGTATCAGGAATACCATTGAGGATGATGCCAGCCAGATCTTCATCAGAATAAGGCTGACGAAAATTGTTATGACCCAGATCCACTTCATTGATCAGGTCACCATCAGGACCATGGCAATTTGCACAATAATCCTGAAAAGCGCGCGCTCCGCTGACCAGATCGGCACCTGTCTCATGCTGGGCCTCGACGGCCCTGGCCGTTAAAAGAAGCATAGCTGTTAAAGCCAGACAGAAAATTAAATGAATAGGTTTTTGCATAATCATTATTAATTTCATTGGGGAATTGATTTTAAACTAACAAGCCCGGGAATGGATAATCCCGTCTCAGCTTAATTGAAAAATACTGATTGAAATTAATTCGCTAAAGTTCCATCAATGATCCATCAATAAGCAGCCAACCTACTCAGCAATGCTCATTAACTTCGCTTGAAAGTATTTTCAGCCGACTGAAATTCATTCAGCTTAAGCTCTTCCCTGACACCTGCTGTCATTTCCATGCGCGATTCATCAAACGGGATACCAATGCAATCTGCAATGCGCACCATGCGCTGAAAATTACCGGCTACGGCAGCAGCTTCCACCATACCGGCAGCGCCCATGGCATTTACCAGCGCCTCACGGGCCTGACTTAATTGTGCCTCATCATGACTCATGAAGGCATCGACAAAACTATTCAGTTCGCGGCCACAATCAATACCACCGTCATCGGCATTCTCTTCGGTACGAACTTGCCTGATATCAATCTCTCTATTTTTAGCTAAGGCATTCCCACGGAGCGCCATTGAATGTGCAGTAGTTCAGTAAAAACACTCGTTATGAGATGAGACTCTGCCGGCGACCAGCTCGACCTGCATGCGGTCTATGGCGCGACCGGTTTCCAGACCGGGCTGCCCCATAAAAGGTAATGGCACATACATTTGATCAGAAAGCATTTTCCAGTGTCGCAGATTGTTCGGCACCAGGGTCAGAGCCCTGAGCACATTGGCCGTCATTTCGCTCCACAGGTCAGCCTCATCTCCTGTATTGCCATCCACGGGAATCATCGGCACGAATCCGGTCTCGGTTTCCAGATTCGGTGGTCGGTACCAGCTGGGTTCTCCCGCAAGCGGTTCAGGCAGGGGTTCAGGTGGCGCACCGATGCCGCGCATGAATTCATCAATACTGTAGATGAGCACAACAACACCAATAATTTCTACATATTCGCCCTGTGCATCATGGCCATTAATACCGGCCTCCAGTAAGCCATCGACCCAGCGTTGGGTAATCCTGTTTTGATCAGTAATACAGCGATGCACAATATCGACTACAGCTACCGGTAGCAGACCGCTTGAGTCATGGCTGCCAGTAACACTGGCCGGTGACAGGGAATCCTTACGTTGCTGACAAAGCTGACAGGCATAAGCCTTTCTTGATTCAGCGGCAATGGCGACACGCTCCGCACCGGTAAACCAGTTGCCGGGAAGCGCCAGAAACTGCCAGGCGTTCTGGAAGGCCGCCTGCTGCTCTTCACGCACTGGAAGAGTTGTATCGGTAAAAGCAAAAAAATCAGAGTTAGTCATAATTTGCCCGATAATAAATCAGTCAATGGAATTTTCTTCAAAGCCAATTCCTTCCCAACCATCGGAAGAACGAGTGAGGGTCAACATCTGCACACGAGTGGTGCCATTCTTCGCTTTTCTGCCTTTTAACACCACTTCATCACCTTCTTTCAAGTCATTATGGTTCCAGCCACGGCGTACTAAAATATTGCGGGGATAAGTTTCCGCTTCCCATACAACCTTATTGCCACTGCTATCTGTGCTTTCAACATAGACACGGCTATGGGGATTTTCGAACCAGACTTCAGTGACTACGCCCTCTATTACTTCAATGGAGTCCTGATCATAAATAGACAAAAATGAATGATGTGCATAGGCAGGAACTGCCAACATGAAGAGCACCAGTGCTACTATTTTTTTATTCATGATCATGATTCCTATTTTTATCTTTTATCTTTTATCTTTTATCTTTCAGCTTTCAGCTTCCAATCCGTTATCAATCACCAATATGTGGTCTGGCAACACAATCATAGTCCATGATTTCAAAATCCGACTTTTTCCATTGCGTCGTGACGCCCCAGGGTTTAGTAAAGTAAACCGGATCATCAATGAGTGTTTCCAGTGTCAGGGTATTACCGTCTGCCAGCATGGTTCGTGTTTCAACAACCCTGAGCTGGTCGGAATGTGGCACACCTTGTGGCCTGAGATAACCCTCCTGTAGACCAACTGCTTCGATGACCAGAGAATCGCCGTCCCAAGCCGCATTTGAATATCCCATAAAAGTCGGATAGGGGTCTTCAGGATGAGCGCGATCTATATAAGCGCGCCTTACCTGATGTTCGTATTCATACAACATAACAATGCGTTCTTCATCCTGAATAATTTCATGAAGCATTGGCGCCGTGGTAATTCGCACCAAAGAAAAAATACATTGATGGGCAGGATCACTAAGAGGATCTGATTCCCACTCCTGAAAAGCAGCAAGACCCGCTGCAGTATAGGGTGGCTCAACATCCCACTCTTCGGCAGACCAGCCTTCCATTTCCCAGGTCCCCGAGAAATCAGGTTTGGATTGTGCTGCCATCGCTGTTGTTAGCAGTGAAGACAGCGCCCATATCAATGTGAATAAAACTGCTTTGCGCGTCTTTTTATATGAGTAAATAAATAGTCTGGTCATCATAAGCTCTTCTTTAACCCCTTTTTCATCGAATATACCCCATATGGTAAGGACATAAAACTCCACCTATGCGTGCGGTCATAAAAAATGGCGGAAGAGGTAGGAGTCGAACCCACCAGACACTGTTTAAAGCATCTCACTGGCTTTGAAGGCCAGGCACCCCACCAGGGGCATCGCTCTTCCTTACTTAAAAACGGGACGAAAGACCAAATATACCCAATCAACCAAATATTTGTTGAGGGATATTGTCATCTTCAATAATTCTTTCATTACCTACCCGACTGGTAAAGCCAAGAGTATCCATGAAGTCCAGCAACTCAATCACATAGTTGCGCCCAAGTCCCAGGTGGTTTTTAAATTCAATAACAGAGAAACTGGGGTGTATTTGCGCCATTACCATCACTTCGTCAGCTAGTAATTTCAATGTAATGGGCAAAGCAACGCGCTTGGGACTGATACGGTACAGACGACCGGCTTTCAGTCCTGTTGAAACCAGATAATTTAATTCTCTGCCGCGCACGCCTGACATTTTTTCCAGTTCTGATAACAGGGGTATTTCCAGCCCCTGCCTGAGGAGAATAGCTTCCACTTCCTGCCACTGCTTTTGTGCTTTCTCAGACATGCCAGCATTAAAATCATTGCACTTCACCAGGCCATTGATCTGAACCAGCTTGCCTTTCATTAAAGGGGGATTTGAAAAACTATCTGAAGAGTTTCCAAGCCCATGTGTTTGCAGCTCATACAGCAGTGCATGCAACAACCTTATATCAATTTTCTCAATGAGCTTTTCTTTAAGGACTGCCACACCAAGCCCAGGTTTATCCGGGTTATTTTTGTGCCATTGTGAAACTGTATTCACCACTTCGTTTAGCATGAACTGCCAATATGTTCTGGATAAAACGTAGGTCTGGTCACCCACTTTCCTTTGAATTACTTTGTCTGCAATTCCTGCTACTTCCAGTTTGTCTGTTACTTGCTGTGCCGAAAAGTTCCAGGCATGTCTGTAGCGCTCATAATCAATGACATTGTTTGACTCCAGCAGCAGCTTGCTTGTCGCTGCAGCAAATTCATCCATTGCCATTGCACTCAAGAATTGCTTTTGTGCTTGAGTCATTTTACGAATTCGCGAACCTGAGGGATCCAGCACCTTGCCACCGCCAAGTAAAAACTTCTCACTGTAATCACGCAGCAGAAAATGATCGCCTTTGCAGCAAAAAACAGCGTCCTGCGTAAGCACCTGCAACAAACTCTCCTGTTGATTATTTTTTTCCGCTGAATTGTTTTGCAACAGACTCAGCTTCGCTTCAACATGCCTGGCACCTATATAGAGCTTTGCCCGCATCATGTGTTTAATGGTTACCGGTGATGACATCAAGTCTGCACTGGCCGTAAAACACTTAGTGGGATCTCCGCCATCAACGCCCGTTAACCAGTCTCCCTTTCTGAGCACTGCCTTGTTAATTTCACCACTTAGATTCAGCGCGCAGCGCAAGCCCTTGCCGGCACTTTCTACTTCCTGATCCTGGGCATGCAGTTGCCTGACACGAAAAGGTTGATCACCGGGCAATAAACGCACTGATTCGCCTAAAGTGATATTGCCATCAAGAATAGTGCCGGTAACCACCGATCCGATTCCTTTAAGACTAAAAGCCCGGTCAATGGATAACCGAAAAATACCCGTTTCTTGCTGCTTATTGAGCTGAAGGAAATGAGAGTCCAGCCAGGCCTGCAAACTGTCAATGCCTTCCCCTGTTTCATTGGAGACTGCAAAGGTCTCAAGCGCAGTGACGCTGCAAGCTTCCAGAAAGGCCAGAATTTCTTGCCGGACAATATTGACCCGATCACTATCGACACGATCTATTTTAGTAATGACGACAATGAAGGTGTTGAGACCAAGCAATTGCATTACCTGGAGATGCTCTTTTGTTTGTGGCATGACGCCATCATCGGCGGCGATCACCAACATCCCGAGATCAATTCCACTGACACCGGATATCATGGTATTAATGAAACGCTCATGACCAGGCACATCAATGAAGCCAAGGATTTGATCGGGCGCTGCAGGCAGGGCGCGATAGGCGTAGCCAAGCTCGATAGACAAGCCTCTTTTCTTTTCTTCTACAAGACGATCAGTTTCAACACCGGTCAGGTATCTGATCAAAGACGTTTTGCCATGATCCACATGCCCGGCTGTGGCAACGATCACTTGGGAATTCTCTCAAGGCTGCCCAATTGCTCGATAAAATTTTGTTCTGCCACCGGCTCAAGACAGCGAAAATCAAGCCAATATGCACCGCGATGGATGCGACCAATAACAGGCTTTGGTAAACGGCGAAATGCCTGTTCAAGGTCACGAAGAGCTTTGTCTTTTCCACAGAGCGGAGAAATAACAAGCGCCGCACTTGGGATGCTTTTCACGGGAAGTGCGCCACTGCCAATCTGGCTATCAGTGGCTTCAATAACGACTTCGTAGCCCATTCCCAGTGCAGCCTGCATTGGAGAACAAAGACGCTCGGCCTGTGCATGGACATCATCAAGAGAACGCGTGAGCTGGCGCATGGCTGGAAGTTCCTGCAACAGCGATGAAGGGTTGCGGTATAAATTCAATACAGCTACCAGCGCAGCAATCGTCATTTTGTCCAGACGCAAAGCACGCTTTAAGGGATTATTTCGAATCTCATCGATGAGTACTTTTTTACCGGCAATAATGCCACACTGTGGCCCGCCTAATAGCTTGTCGCCACTAAAGGTAATCAGGTCTGCACCTGTAGCAATGGCCTGAGCCGCAGTAGGCTCAGATGGAAGCCCATATTGGGCAAGGTCCACGAGACAGCCACTACCCATATCCATAACAAAAGGTATTTTATTTTTACTGGCCAGTGCGGCCAGTTCTGCCTCAGCGACTTCAGCAGTAAAACCTTCAATCCGGTAATTACTGGTATGCACTTTCAACAATAGTGCTGTGTTGTCGTTTATCGCTTTCTGGTAATCCTTGAGATGCGTACGATTTGTTGCGCCTACTTCTACCAGGGTACAGTCGGAGCGTTCCATAATTTCAGGAATGCGAAACGAGCCGCCTATTTCTACCAGCTCACCGCGGGATACAGGCACTTCCTTACCCAGGGCTAATGTGTTCAGAAGCAGCAGAACGGCTGCCGCATTATTGTTTACGGCTGTGGCGGCCTCAGCTCCAGTGAGCTCACACACCAGTGATTCGAAATGGGAATCACGTTCGCCGCGTTCGCCATTTTGCAGATCATATTCAAGATTCACCGAATCACTTGCTGCTGCAGCTACAGCATCAAGAGCGCATCGGGGTAAAACAGCCCGACCCAGATTGGTATGCAATATCGTGCCAGTGAGATTAAACACTGGCATGAGTGAAGACTGGCTGTCCTGCTCCAGCGCCAGTCGAAGCTGATTCAGAATCTCCAAAGTAATTGTAGTTGAATCTGCTTCACTTTCATTTCCCGCCAGCATCGATTCACGCCGGGAACCAAGTAATAACTGGATTTTTACGGTGACAAGATCATGCCCGTATTCTTTAACAAGCGCTGTAGCCTGTTTTAAGACAGCATCGACAGAGGGCAGTTGTCGAAGGCTTTTTGCAGGATTTCCCGAAACAGATGTGTTCATTACTGACTCTTATTTTCTGGGGGCAGTCAGTATAAGAAGCAAGGATGATTAAATGCAACCGTGAGCGGGTCATCATCATTCGCGGTTGAAACCACTCCTATATTATATCAGCGAATCCGTGTAGGAGCTGTTTCAACCGCGAACGAAAGATTCAACTAAAGCCAAATGCGAATTTATAACCAAGAAAAGAAAATTAGCGCAGAATGACTTCCAGGGACTGACCATCAGAGGAGAACATATTTAATCCGCCATCATGGGCTTGCCGGTCGGTATTTATCATTAACATCTCGGTGGCAAATCCCTCGCCATTGCGGAACAGGGGAAATACCATTCGTGTCTGCTCTGTCGCCGGAGTTTCCTGCAGAGGAACGTCAACGACAACTTCTTCACCAAGCACAGTACGCGTGCTTTCCAAAAGACTCGCACTTACGCCGGTATTAGAGAAGACTCGCAATGTGCCCCTGAGCGGACTAACACCAAACACTTCTTCCATATCCAGTATCGTACTTTCACCCCTGACGATTGTGCGCTCAAAGGTAGCGGCAGAATCACCATCAATATCAAACCATTCCAGATAAAGCGTGGCCGGGATATCCAGTGGATTCATTACATGCAGGTGAGTATCAATATTGCCGTTATGCAGTACATCCGGATAAGTATCCAGAGGCGCCCAGAAAAGAGGACCTTCCTGATGCGAAGTA
This sequence comes from Gammaproteobacteria bacterium, assembly GCA_018698975.1. GTDB lineage: Bacteria > Pseudomonadota > Gammaproteobacteria > Pseudomonadales > Pseudohongiellaceae > Eutrophocola. The sequence continues at coordinate 12,302 of JABIPQ010000136.1, read as the reverse complement.
ACAGTATGCAAACTGCTCATATTGCCAGCTCGGGTAAGTCCAGCTACCAGGGCAAAGGCTTCCGGAGCATTGCCAAGTTCTGCGCGCACTATGGCATTACCCATCAATAAGGGGCGTGAATCAGGAAGTATGTTATGAACAAAAACCTGTCCGGGTGCAATTTCATAAGGGACTGATTCCTGATCTGTGATTTCAATGCTTCCGGAAACAAGTGTTGCACCAGGATTCAATAATACTATTCTGCTATAGCTTCCTGCCCCGGTAGGAATAGCAGGGAGTATTCTGCGCTCAAGCATTTTCTCTGCACGTTGGGGGAATCCATGTATTCCGGGAGCCGGCGCCAACAGGCTTTGTCCCTGACCATCATCCACTTCGAATAGTCCCTGAATATACACCGGGCTACTACTATTTATACGTAGTGTGCCCTGCATATTGTCCTGGGAAAAGAGCGCTGAAACACCGATGGAAAGCTGATTACCAGCGGCAATATTACGGCTGGCCTGAGTCTCCTGACCATCAGCATTCAATAAACTGAAATTAACGGCAGCTGGCGCATCACTGTCATTGATGATATTGAAACGTACATCAAACTCAGCGCTGCTCTCTACGTAATATTGCGCAACCGTGTTGGCTTGAGAGGCCGGTAGCATCGCAACAGACTCAAGTTCCCTGCTTTGCCTGCGACTTCCTTCCTGACGATATTCTCTGGTGATGTAGTGTGTGTTGAGTGAGACCACCTTGGCCGTGTTAGTTATATTGGCAATCGCATAACCCTCGCTCAGGGCTTCCGGACCAGAAAGCATCAAAGCATCAGTGGAGGCATAACGCAGGCGGGATCTTGCAGGTAAATCCACCTGGTATTGTGTTCTCGGTAAAGTAAACACGGTCAGGCGACCGTTGGTGCCTTCACTCTGGAATAAACGCCTGCCCACAGGATCGAAAAAATTGCCGCGTGGATCAAATAACATGTCCTGATGATCGCGGTAAATACCCGGACCTACAGAGGCAGTGACATAATCTGCCTCACCAATTACGCCAATTGCCTCTGGCATATTGCGCATGCGCTGCGGATCCACATCAAAAGTGAGTATGCGGTTGTTAAATTTATCCGTGACATAAAGATGATGCTGCAAAGGATCGTAACTGATGCCATCTGGTTGACGGATCCCGGAACGGGACATTCCTGGTGTATTACTGGTGAAGTTTTCCTGACCAATTACCCATGACGCAGACAAACCATTCTCAAAGCGCTCAGGGTGTACATCAAATACCAGAATCCTGTCCTGGAATGGCAGTTCCACAAACAAACGCTGATTTTCGTCATCCATGACCATATCCCCGGGCAGGGTAAATTTGGAAGCGCTCAAGCCTGGATCATTTGAAACAAAATCATTTTGACCAATAACACCAATGGCATCAGCGCCACTTTCAATGCGGTCCGGATGCATATCAAAGATCAGCACCCGGTTGTTTTCTCCATCCGCAACAAACAGGCGTTGATTGACCTTATCCAGAGCCATGGCCGCAGGACGACCTCCTGCAGGACCTATGCCGCGAGCGTTGCGCGTGCCAAAACTTATGCGGTCGGCCGCAGTGGCCACCTCATATGATGCAAAGTTTTCCTGACCCAGCACATGGGTTGCCGCCATACCGCTTTCCACCTGCCCCGGTGTCATATCGAAAGCCAACACCCGGTTATTCCAGGTATCAGCAACAAACAGACGCTTATAGGAGCTGTCATATTCAACTGCCATAGGCAGCTTCAAAGCCGAAGCATTACGACCGGGCAACAGAACCTCGGTATTGGTATCTTCCTGACCGATCGCCCAGCTTGCCTCTCTGTCCAGCAAGCGATTCATGCGGTCTAACTGAAAAACCAGTACGCGATGGCCATAAAAATCGTTCAAAAATAAACGGTGATCCTCGGTATCCACAGTGACGTCGCGCCCCTGGGTCCAGTACTTGCCGTCGGCACGATCATGGGCAGCACGTGCCAGAAAATCCGGGTCCCCTTCTGGATTAATATGTCCAATCTGGTCAATTTGCGGGGTCAGAAATTCCTGCATCCGATCAGGATGAATATCAAAAATATTAATATGGTTACCTGCGGGATAACCATCAGGGACGTAAGCAATTTGCCTTTCACTATCTACAGTAACCCGTGTCATCGTGAGCCGGGTCTGGGTAACTGCAGGATCGGTGCTTTCATAACTAGGCTGTCCAAGCACCGCAATGGCATCGGGATCAGAGGGGCCTTGCAGGTTTTCCGGTGAGACATCAAAGATCAGCACGCGGTTTTCAGTAAATGTCGCCGAGAACAATCGGTTATAGCGATAATCGAGACTTATCGGGCCGCCACCGCTGTACTTACGCATACTGGAGCGTGGCGCATTAGAGTCATAATCAGTTTGTCCAATGACGGCAAAAGCAGTCTTGTGGGCGCTGGTGTCGAGCGCCTGGGAACTCACATCAAAAACCATTGCCCGCTTCTTGGCATCACTGACATAGAGAATTTCTTTTTCCTGATCATAGGCAAGAAAGCTGGGCTGGAGCAGTCCCTGCGCACCCGACTGTGGTGTTGTGGAATTAAAATCAGGCTGACCGATCACCGCCGTGGCATCCATGCCTGATTCCAGAGCATCAGGATCAATATTCCAGATCATTACGCGATTATTGGCACGGTCGGCATAAAAAAGTAGCTGGCGCTCATCATCAACGATGGCCTGTCCGGCACTGCCGATACCCGCCTGTCCGGCACGAGGGTTGATGGTATCGAATCCCGGCTGACCAATTACAGCAATAGCCTCTGGCAATTCTTCAGGTGCCAGGCTATCGAGATATTCGGGGCTGATATCAAAGACCATGATGCGACCACCCGGACCGCCGGTCATTGCGCGTTCTGGAACGAACAAGCGTTGATTGACCTCATCGATGTCGCCATCGCTGGGCCAGCTCAGATCAGTATTATTAAGCTCAGGTGTGCTAAAGCCTTTGCCGGTAAGTTCGCTGCCAATGCTGTCAACAGCATGGCGCTCAACCGGCAGGCCTTGATCATCTATATTGTAGATGTCGTATCGGCTGTTGCCATGATGGCCTATGAGTAAACGGTTGTTGACCTTGTCCAAGGTCACTGAGCCTGGTCACCAGACGCCAGTTGCAGTCCCGCCCCCATTGGCAACACCACCTATGAAACTGGGGTTGCCGTAAAGATCATCCGCACCCAGGGTGTCACTTGCAGGAATGCCTTGAATTTGGGCATGCGCCAGTGAGGCCAGGGTGGACAACAGTAATGAGATTATTACTCTCATGAATTAGCACTCATATATAGAGGGTTATAAAATTCTAGTCAGAACGAGCTACTTAACACTCGTTTAGTAGAAACTAGCACAGCTCATTGTTTGTGCAAAGCCATTCCAGTTATTCATCGCGGTTGAAACCGCTCCTACAAGGTTCAGCGATCAAATGTAGGAGCGGTTTCAACCGCGAAGAATCCTGCACTAAATCATGTAGGAGCGGTTTCAACCGCGAAGAATTGGGCACTAAATCAGAAAGTATTAAGGCAACCCTTGCCCGGCATTATCACTATATTTCTGTCGCAGCATGGCCGCTGTGGCAGGAAAATGACCTGGATCTTCACCCCGGTCAGCAATCTGGCTTTCCATGTCAGCCAAGTCCTGCATCAAGCGTGCAGCCTGCTCTGTATCACCGCTAAGCAGGTGAGTATCCAGCAGCCAGCTAAAAGTATGAAAATCACGCATATGGAGAGGCCTGTTTGATTTTCGCTGCCACTGCACTGATACCAGCCAGGAAGTAATATTGGCCAGTAACATCTCATCCAGCATGCCCAAATGCTTGTAGATATGGCTTGGCATGTGCACTGCATGGGGCGCTGAGGATGCCACTTGCCCATAGCGACGCGCCTGGCGCATGGCTAACTGGGCAAATGTGGGTGTGTCATAGACATGAATCAGAAAATGTAATGCGCCCGGATGATCCGGATTATGTTCATAGATTTCTTCGAGCGGTGCAGCAGCGAGAACTACATGACTTGCCTGCTCCCTGTCGAAGCCCGGAAAACTCATCACCGCCAGAGCAGCAAATACCTGAACCTCATCATCATTCGGGAACTGCTCACGCATCCCTTCCATGGCGCGTCCGTAATTACGTCTTTTCTCTGTCAGATTCTGCCCTGGTGCAAAACGCTGTTTCACTGCGTTAAACCAGTATTGTTCTTTTTCATTCCAGCGCAACATACCCCCTTCATCCAGGGCCACCATACTGGCCAGGGCCGCTGCGCCACGGCTTTCATAATCACTATCAAACACAGTACCCAGAGGGTTATCAAAACTCATGGCCTCTCCCCAGTAAGCCATGCCAAATGCCGGATCAATTTGTTGGGCTTCAATAAACCATGCCCGTGCCTGTTCAAACCAAAAACTATGCAAGGCCTTCACACCCAGGATGAATTTTGCCTGCGCTTCTCCTGATGCCGATGTTTCAAATTCAATACTGCCCAGTACCAGGCTGTCTTCATCTGCCGCATGCACAGAGGGCATTAATAGCAAACAAAGAACAACAAGCTGTGAGAGACGAGTAATCATTTTCAGTCTATTTATAAGACTCGATGGACACCTTGGTTTTCAGATCTGCCTTGCAGAAAGCATGCAGAAAACAGGTTTGTTCAGACATATCCAGTGCCGTGCGAGCAAAGTCATCGTCCTGCTCAGTCACCAGATAAACATGGGTTTCCACTGGATCCGCCGAGCCCGCCTTGCCGGTACCACCACTGGCTCCTCCCAGAGAAAAATGGGTGTCCTGAATGATCCGGTATTCCTGCAGATCCTTTTTCACGATCTTGGCATAACGGCCAAACTGGGTCATAAAGCAAAATCCAATGCCAGCGGATATATAACTGGCCGCATCCGGCGCCAATCCTTTACCACCATCCTGTGGCGCTTCATCACAAAGGAAATGAAAAATAGAACCGTGGGGATTAAACAAATGCTGTTCAACCTGCTTCACACCATCATCACGCAAGGTACAAATACCGCGTACATGTAACAGGCGATCCTGCTCGTCTTTCAGGCTGTCGCCGGCGAGAGTGACCGATTCCTCTGACTTGGGCGTGATCCCTCCTTTAATCAAAAGGCCTGACCAATCATCAGCTGTAGGCTGCGCCTTGTCGAAATGATCACCGGGATCGGGCTGTGCCGGTTCCCCTACTGGCAAGGCTTTTTCAGGCTCGATTTCTCTGCCGTTATGACTCAGGGTAAACAGACTCTCCTTTTCGCCTCTCATCAAACCGTTTAAAGGCGATGCCGAGACGGCGTCCAGCACCAGTTTATTGATTTCATCACGCTCCACCTCACAGTCTATCTGCACAGCAAGATTTACATTTTTTGCCCCGCCGATCATGGTGCCTTTCAGCGCTGAGCCTTTCATGGTGTAGTAGTTGTCCTGAATCAGGCGGATATTATTGATGGTAATGTTGCGCTGCTTTGCCAGCGCCAGGATTTCGTTCATATAGGAACAAACCATGCCCGTAGTGAGAAAGGAAAGCGGGCAAGGCGCCTCATCCAGTCCAGCCAGATATGCACCTTCATCACTGGCCAGACGCCAGACAGTGCCGGTACGAGCAGAAACAACCAAGGCTTCTTTTTGCATCACCGATAAAGAGCGAACACACAGACGTACTGAGTCTCCAAGGCGAATTTCCGGCGCCTTGAATCCTATGGAATCCTTGTCAGCAACTTTGAAAAAAAGCGGTTTACCGCTTTCAATTAATGGATTGGAGACCGGATCAGCCATCGATTACCCCTGCTTTCATGTGAATTTTTCAAGTTAGGCAACTTAATTCATATTCCCTTCACTGGCAAATCCTTGTGCCTAATAAAGCAGTTTTGTTACCTGCTTGCCGATTCTGGTAAACTCATATCCCTTAAATAACGCTGACAACAAGCCAACTGTAAACAGCCTTAAAAACAGGATTCGCATACTTACTATGAAAGCCCGGTTTCTGATTTTTTATATCGCACTTTTCCCCGGCATGCAGGCTTTGGCTGAAGACAGCCTTGTCGATCTGGTCGCTAATGACCAGTACAGCCAGGCTATGCAACTGATCAGCGCAGGTGCTGATGTGAATGTTTCCCAGCCGGATGGCACAACCGCCCTGATGTACGCCGCGTATTCAGGCAATGCTGACATGGCCAAAGCACTGATTGATGCTGGTGCCAATCCTGATGCAAGTAATATCTATGGTTCCTCAGCCATTCTGGAGGCTGCCATTGCCGGCGCCACAGACGTGCTGAAAGTGTTGCTGACGGGTGGCGCCGATGCAAACTGGAGTAATCCTGAAGGCGAAACACCCTTGATGAATGTGGCCAGGGCCGGACAGCTTGAAGCTGCTGAATTACTACTGAGCCATGGCGCACAGGTCAATGCTGCAGAGCAATGGGGTGGCCAGACTGCCTTATTATGGGCTGCAGCACAGAGCCAGCCGGAAATGCTTGCTCTGCTCATCGCCAACGGTGCTGATGTCAACGCCCGGAGCAAAATTAGAAATTGGGAGCGCACCATTTTAAATGAACCACGCCCTCAAATATTAAACCGAGGTGGCTTTACCGCCCTGCATTATGCCGGACGTGAAGGCTGCACAGAGTGCATTCTCATCCTGGCCACAGCAGGCGCTAACATGGACGCCCATGATCCGGAACGTGTCACCCCGCTGAATATTGCGCTGATCAACCAGCACTACAGCACCGCAGCAGCCTTGATTGAAGCCGGTGCTGATGTCGACAAGTGGGATCTCTACGGACGCTCGCCACTATTTAATGCCATTGATTTAAATACTCTGCCAACTGGAGGCAGAGCTGACATTCCCAGCTCTGACCTGACCACTGGTTATGATATAGCCGTGATGCTTCTTGAGCGCGGCGCCAACCCCGACATGCAATTAAAGCTGGTACCGCCATTACGAGAAGCAATTTATGATCGCGGATCCGACAAGGTGCTTACCACTGGTGCCACCGCTCTGATGCGTGCGGTTAAGGGAGGAGACCTGGCAAGCACACAATTGCTACTTGACCATGGTGCACAACCGGACCTGCCCAACAAGGAAGGCCAGACACCGATGATGATTGTTGCCGGCATCGGCCATACCTCATCGCCCACTCGAGGCAAATTTCGTACCCAACAGGAAAGTATCGACGCTATTCGTTTGTTGCTGGATGCCGGTGCAGATATCAATGCACTTTCCGGAGACCCGGTTTTACCGAGCGGTGTTGCAGTAGTGGATTATCGCCGCGACAAAACGCCTCACCCGGCCAATGAAGGCGAAGTGGTAATTCACGGGCAGACCGCTCTGCATGGCGCGGCAAAACAAGGCTGGACTGAAGTTGCCCGATTTCTGATAGAAAATGGCGCACAACAACAGGTTATAGATGACGCAGGCACAACACCTTTTGATCTTGCCATGGGTCGTTATGCACCCGCCTACAATGACACCCCGCCCCTGCCATTTTTTGATACTGCTCATTACCTGCAGCAAGAATGCGACAGTATTGATGGTTGTGTGATACCTGACCCCATAAATATGGAAATAGACCCTTAACCATAAATTACACAATAGATCTTAGTGGAAAATTAAAAATAAAAAGACTTTGCTGTAATCAGCAAAGTACTCACAGGAAATCAAAATGGCTGAATTTGGCTTTGGGCAGAAAACTGGTCAGATAATGCAGATGGCCTATGTGGTTGAGGATATCAGGGCTGCCATGAACTGGTGGATCATGGATGCCAAAACCGGCCCATGGTTCCTGCTGGAAAGCTTTACCGGCCCAGACCAGATATACCGTGGCGAGCAATCACAGGCTGATGTGGCTATTGCCATGTCCTTTGCCGGTCATATGAATATCGAATTGATCCAGCCAAAAGACGATTTTCCGTCAGTCTACAAAGAGACTATCGACACACGCGGATATGGTTTTCATCATGTCGGTATTGCTGTGGATGACACGCTGGCAGAATCCCGGGCATATCAGGCACGTGGATTTGCTGAAGCTTTTTCAGCCGATGTTGGGGGTGGTCGAGTACGCTATATGGATGACGGCAAAACCGAACCTGGCTTTATAGAACTGATCCCGGGCGTCCCGGAAATGGATGAAGCTTTCACACGTTTCTATCTAGCCTCCCAAAACTGGAACGGGGAAGATCCAATCAGGGAGTTTTAAGTAAAGCTTAAAGCTCAAATAAATGATAAATTTTTACACTTATAATAAAACGTTAAACGGAATTTGTACTTTCCGCCTTCAGCTTTCCGCCTCTTATCACTTCATCACATCCTGAAAGAAACCAATTATTCCATTGGTAATGGTTGTATCGGCTGAATCAATGCTCATCACATGGGATACATGATTATAACCCTGCCACTGTGTATACAAGGGACAGTCAGCATATTTACGGCAAAGTATTGCATACATTTGTGCGACACTTGTCTCGATATTTGCCGGATCATATTCTGCGCTCCAGAGATAAATTGGCACCTGCTGTCCCGCATAAGATTCCGCAAGACCAAGGGGTGAGCGCTGCTGCCACAGAGAAGCATCATCGCCGTAATAAACCGCATTGCCCGCCGCAAATCCACCAGAGCTGAGAATCGCCGCCTTCACGCCCGGGCCATCTGGCAACTGGGAAGCTTCATGAAAAAGGTAGGTGGCCACATGGGTTGAGCCTGCGGAATTACCCATCACAATTATATTGTCTGGATCTCCCCCGTATTGCGCTATATTTTCATGCACCCATTCGATGATCAGGCGCATATCCTCGGCACCGCTGGGCCATTTGACCTCAGGGGCCAGTCGATAATTGGCATTGATGCCAATGCCTCCTAACCTGGCCATGAACTTGCCAATATTGCTGTAAATCAGGTTATCGGTTTCAGCACTGACCTTGTCGCCGCGCACCAGACCGCCACCATGAAAATATATTAAAACCGGAACACTTCCGCTGAATTCATCGTCACTGACCCAAAGATCAATGGTCTGAAGCGGATGAGAACCGTAAGAAATATCTGAGTGCAAATTCAAACCTTCAGAATCCACATTCCTGTGAAGCGGCGCATAGAGTGCCTGGGTTTTGACATTCACTTCACCATTCCACTGTTTCCCAATCGCTGCAACACCGGCATAAGCCGCATCCACAAGATCTTCCTGCGCCATAGCGCCACTTGCATTCGTCAAAGCAACAATAAAACAAAAGATCCTGATGGTATTTTTAGCCATGGCAAAACTCCTTAAAACACATTCCAGCCTGGAATGATCATACCCGGTAAATTTATAAATAGCCTATCAATAAGGCTTCAGCAGATATTAACTTGAGAATGACACCTATACAATTTTAGATGCTTCCCGCTCAGTCTTCACTCCTGCCAATACCCATTTGCTTTTGCGTCACATTAATAAACACTGAGACTGCAGCAAGCAGAACCAGTGGAACCAGCAAATAAAATCCGTAGGTTCTGGCATCATCAAGACTGACCATGCCTGCGCCCAGAAAACTGTAACTGATAACACCTGGCATGGCGCCGAACAGCGTTAAAAGCAGCAACCGGTGAAGTTTGATATTGGTCATCGCCAGAATAATATTCTGTAATAAATAAGGAACTATGAATGCCAGACGCACAATAAGCACAACTATGGTGCCAGAACGGGAGAACTGGTTGAGGAATTTTTTTACATCCCGATGCCGCATGGCAAATTCCCCCATTCCTCTGAACACATAACGCACGGAAATTGTCGAGGCAAGACAACTCACCATAACGCCTGCGAGGCTGACAAATGAACCAAGCACAGGACCAAATAATGCACCACAGACTATATTGAGCGGAATAATAATGGGGATATAAAAGAAGGAGCAGAAAAAATAGAGCGCAAGAAGATAAACAATGCTCATCATGCCGAAGGTAGATAAAAGCTCTTCCATGATATTGATGAGGGTAATATCTGAGTATTCAGGGAACAGCAATTTCCGCACTATAAATAGCAGAATACTTACCACGATAAGCAATATAAGCGGGTTTATTTTTTTCAGCAAAATAAACATCTTTCCAATAACAAACTCTGGCGTTTCGAAAATAATAACATAGCAAGTAGCGCCTCAATGGCAGGAAAAGCATGTTAGGAAAAAGTCATAAAACCCGCTCTTTAAATTCAATTCCTGCCTAAGCTTATAAACAGCAGCGATCTTCAGTATTATTGACTGCAATAACCAAACCCGAGAATTAATCATGAAAATCTCTCAACGATTCCTGCTTCTTATAGTGCTTGGCAGCCCTGCACTGGTGTTTGCTCATCACAGTTTTTTTGGACGCTTCGATAATAGCTCTTCCATGCAGATCGAGGGTATTGTGACCAAACTACACTGGGAAAATCCCCACATTCTTATTGTGCTGGAAGCCGAAGACAGCAGTGGCAACACCATTGAATGGGAGCTGGAGAGCGGATCCCCAACTCTGATGCAACGCGCAGGAATTCCTCGTGATGCCATTCAGGTAGGCATGACCATCCGCGTCGCCGCCTGGCCTCCACTCACTGACAAACAGGAAGCCTTTGCCACCAATGTGCTGTTACCCGATGGCCGTGAACTGGTTATGCAAACCGGCCAGGATACAAAGTTCAAGGATGAGTTCATTGGCGATTTTTCCTACCGCTTTCGTACCGAAGGTGACCGCAGCAGTCCGGAGCTGGGCCTGTTCCGCATGTGGACGTTCACCGGCGCGGACGGGTTCCTTTTTCCAGAATCTATTAATCGTGATTACGACTTATACCAGTACCCGCTGACCGAATCGGCCAAGCAGGTTCTGGCCAACTTCGACATGGCCACAGACAACCCCACCAATAACTGCCAACCCAAAGGCATGCCTTTGATTATGGAGCAACCTCTGCCGATGGAAATAGTCCATGATGGCGACAACGTAAAATTACTGATTGAGGAATACGACCTGACACGTACTATTCATATTGGCGAGGAAGCTGCCCCTGCCGATACCCCGTTTACTTTATTGGGCTATTCATGGGGCTGGTGGGAAGGTGACACTTTGGTCGCGCGCACCACACACATCAGCTTTCCCTGGCTCAACCAGCGTGGCATTCCCCTGAGTCGAGCAGCCGGGGTAACAGAACGCTTCACCCCGATTGAAGACGGCAGCATGATGGATTACCAAATGGTGATCACCGACGCCGTTAATTTCAATGAGCCAATTCATCTGAGCAAGAAATGGATTCATGTACCAGGAGTGGAGATATTGCCGTTTGAGTGTGATGAATATAGTGCAGAATAAATTCTTCCAGAAATCAGCTCACTTTTTTAGAAGACTAGCTGGTTCCAAGCTTCAAAAGTAAATTTTTATTCATACAAATCTATGGTTTGCCATCTTGGTCGATCCCCAAAATAGGCTCTTTTTAGCCTATTTGAGGATCAATAACTGCAATTTTAGCTACATAAATAACTACGTAATGAGATTTTATGATTCTGTTAATTCTGCCATTTCAATTGCATCATCAACTTCGATTCCTAAGTATCTAACTGTGCTTTCCAACTTCGTATGTCCCAGTAACAACTGAACCGCTCTCAGATTTTTAGTTCTTCGGTATATTAATGAGGCTTTCGTTCTCCTCATTGTATGGGTTCCATAATCAGCTTTATTTAGTCCTATCTGTGAAATCCACTCTTCTACAATTCGAGCATATTGTCTTGTCCCTATGTGTTCCGATAATTTCGCCCTGCTGGGAAATAGATAATCATTGATAGAAAGCTCTTTGAATTTTATCCAGTCAACGAGGGATTCTCTTGTATTTGCAGTGATTTCGAATTGAACGGGACTACAAGTCTTCTGCTGGAGGATGGTAGCTCTCTGGAGTATTTCATAGCCGTGAGAGATATCGCATACCTTAAGCTTCACAAGGTCACAGGCTCTTAATTTACTGTCTATAGCAAGGTTGAATAAGGCAAGATTCCTGGGGTTCTTTTGAAGTTGTAACCTAACTCTGATGGCCCAGATTTCTTTAAGCTTGAGAGGCTGTTTTTGCCCTATAAGCCTACCTTTATTCCAGGGCGACTTAGTGTGATTTTCTAGGAATGGATAATTCATGATTAACTCCTTGGTGATTTGAAGGAGTTGAATCTTATTCTTTAATCTCTAATGTCTGCTTTCGGCTGTGAGTTCAACCGGTCAGTGCAACACATGCGTTAAATCTATCAGCCGGGGTTTCGTATTCCAAGGTCTTTCTAGGCCTTTCATTTAATTC
>JABIPQ010000135.1 GCA_018698975.1 Gammaproteobacteria bacterium | reverse complement strand
GTGCCAGCCTGAACCCTTGCCCTTTGCTGCCCGTCACTGGCTGGGTGCAGCCCTGCTGGAAGCAGATCGCAATCGGGACGCCGAACGGATTTATCGAGAAGAACTGATTGATCATCCTCACAACGGCTGGTCGTTGTTTGGCTTGCAACAGGCGCTGGCTGCCCAGAACAAAACTGATACTGCCATAGATGAAGATTTCGAAAAAAGCTGGGCCAGGGCGGATGTCTGGATACGATCTTCAAAATACTGAAAATACTATTGAGCAAAAAAACGCAGCCTGCCATTGTTAAAACAGGCTTTCAGGCATGTTGGCCTAACGTTCTACCCTGCCAGGATTCCATGGCTCTCAATTTCTTCACCCTTCACGCCGCCCCCACCCTTAAATTACTTTTTAAAAAATCGGTGGCTCTGATGTAGGAGTAACATCCGTGGCCGGATCCATTTCCTCCTGAAAATTCTCAACATGGCCAATGACGTCTTCTGAATTTTTAAACCGGGCAATATGAAACAGTGCTTCGCCTTCATTAACAAGAGGAATAGTGGTTCTGCCTATTATAATTCCTGATGTTGGCGAAATTATTTCTTCTTCAAACTGACCCGCAGGGTCCGAGACTATCCCTAACAAATCCCCTTGTTCCACTTGCAGCCCAAGCGTTTTTGTTGATCTTAAAATACCACTGCGTGGAGCACGCACCCAGGAGCTGGAACGAGCGACAAAGGGTTCGATTTTTTTTCTGGATAGCTTTATTTTAGACAGCATATCCAATTCACGCATTGTTGAAAAAACCCCTTTTACTCCTGCCCTGATTGCCACCTCATCAAAACGCAGAGCTTCTCCGGCCTCATAAACAATCACCGGAATCCCCAAGTCTGTTGCAGACTTTCTAAGCGTGCCATCCATTATTGAGGTGTTTATAATTACCGGGGCATTAAATGCCATGGCCATGCGATACACTTCAGGCTCATCAATGACTGCCCTGATCTGAGGGAAGTTGTCTCGATGAACTGCAGCTGTATGTAAATCAATCCCATGGGTACATTTGGCAACAATTTTTGTCAGAAATAAATTCGCCATGCGCCCCGCCAGAGACCCTTTTTCCGAGCCCGGGAAAGAACGGTTCAGATCGCGCCGATCCGGCAAATAACGTGACTTGTTTAAAAAGCCAAAAACATTTACCACTGGCACTGCCACTATAGTGCCGCGCAATCTTTTTAATGATTTAATATTCATAACGCGACGAATAATTTCAACACCGTTGATCTCATCACCATGAATTACACCTGAAAGCAATAAAACCGGACCGGGCTTTCTACCATGCATAACGAAAACGGAACAATACATGGGATTATTGGTATACAGATTGGGTATCTGAATCTGAATCTCAGCCTGTTTTCCAGGAAGAATTGAAGTCCCGTCTAAAATAAAAGCTTCGCGCATGTATTATTTATTCTCTATTGCCCGGGAATCAAGACAAATGCTGTTAAAAGGTTAGGGATTCAGATATTCATCCGGATCCAGGTATTGCTCCAGCATGTCGGCATCATTCAGGTCAGAAAAATACCCGGTAGGGTCACAGGCAGACTGCTCAGTGACGTCCAGGTTATTACTGCGAGCAGAGCCGCGCACCCTGGTAAGAGGAGTGGTGTAATAAGGGTCATGGATAGTCATGACCCGATCGATGGTCAGCCGATCATCAGACACACTATAGCGCTCTTCTATCCGCGTTCCTTCCCCGGACATCGGATAACCCGAGCCATCAAGCCAGCCGGAAGTAAGATGTGTGGTTTCAATAAACAGCTCATCACCTTCCCAACGCCCTACAGAAAAGCCATTGGACGTTGACGGCATGTTAGCGTCAGGTGAGCGCCCATCCATCCAGATTCGGCGCGGTGAATTGTGATCCACATATAGGAACAGATAGTGTGAGCCGGCATCATAAATAGTCATGTTATAAGGATTACCAAAAAGACGCGGCAGTCCATAGGCCAGGCAACGCAATGCCGGGTCATCATATTTTCCGACACTCTCGTAAAAAGCCCTGCCCTGTGCTGTAAAGGAAACTGGTTTAGGCTCCAGATCATCGACTGTGACACGAAATTTGTAACGGTTGCTCCAGTAGCCAGTGATATCCACCGGATACTCATTACCTACCTCACCAAAACCGTAACCGCCTTCTGAATTAGCTGTAACAGCTTCTTCCTGAGTGACAGTATCGGTAGTGCCACCGGCAACTCTGCCAAAACTTCTGCCGTCATTAGTCTGTATACCGCGAATGAAAATTTTCTTCGCGCCATTTCTACCCAACTGGCCTGCCACATTAACGACATCGCCAACCTTGATGCTGTCTCGGACCCAGTTCTGTCCTCTCAGGGAAGTAACGCTTGCCGCCTGTAACTCCCAGGACTCGACATTACCATCAGCAGATGCCACGTCGACACGGTAACGTACATGCGGATTACTGAAACGTATCTGGGTAACAACACCAGTGAGCTCACCCTGAGCATCAGCATCAAATTCCGCGGCAAATGAATGATGCGCGCTACTATTTGCCGCATACAGCAGTGATGCCAGCAGATACAAAAAAGAGGACGTTTTAAGTAGATTGCTTTTCATAATTTTCACCGAAAAAGTAGCCAGACCGGCTATTACTTTTCTTATTTAAGTTTACTGTTTACATAGCGCCACTATTGCAAAGCAGCGCGAATCATTTCAACCCGCTTTCTGTTGGCATTCAAATCACTCTGACCGACACGAGACGCTGAACGCACATGAATAACAGCTTGATCCGACGCATAAAAGAATTCTACATCATCAACAAAGCCCATGAGCTTTGTCTGAAAAGTATAATAGGCGTATTCATCTTCAAAGCTTACCTCGCTGGCACCATCCATCCCGTTAAGGACCATTTGCAGGCGCGCCCACTTACTGCCATCAACATCTGCAATTGCATTAATGTAATGACTGTCTGCAGGGGCTGCCTGACTCGACACGCAATTAGGCGAATCCGGGCAGGAACGTAGCTGACCAAAGTCATGCCCCAGTGATACGTCCATGGATCTGCTAACAGCTCCCAGACGGAAAAGCATTAATGTAAATACCACAGCAAGTAAAACCAGAAAAACCAGAATTCCCGTTAACATTTTTTTTAACATAATCCGCTGTTGCTTTGATTAAAATTTATTGTGCTGAATTTATATCCACAGTGTCTTCAGACGCTGGTGCCTGATAAATTTGCACACCGCCATCAGAGACATTGCGCGCCGGAACAGGCTCTCCATTGGCCAATGCCTGAGTAGCCATTCGTTGATAATTCTGCTCTGCTCTCAATGCATTTGCCACAAAGAAATTTCCTTCATGACAGTTGTATTCCAGCACTTCATAGTCAGGTTGTGTGGTAAGTGTGAGACGAAAGGTCCATGGACTCACAAAAGTACGCGGGTCTTCAACGGTCACCGAGTAGTTGATCATCTCCGGATCAATACGGGTGAAGCGCTCTGTGAGTACTGCATCTTCGCTATGTGGCATGCGCGCCACTGAAAGTTTGTCAGTAAGATTCCTGGTTTCAACAACCAGCGTGTCTCCTTCAAAGTGGCCTATTGATGCCCCCATATATTGTTTGATTGCCGGGTCTTCCAGACGACCATGATCCAGAGGAATGATGCGCGTGTCATGAAGCATCTCATAGCTTATCGCTACTTCAGTAGGCGACTGCACGATACGCATGGCATCGCCATAAAGAGAAGGCAAAATAGAACCGGTGACGCCCCGCGTGATACAACGGTCGTAGTAGGAAAAATCTTCTGTAGTGAAAAATGGACCATTCGCCTGTCCCCGGCTAAAGGAGGCCTGACGCTGCTGCCCTTCTTCAGTCAGTGCAGGTAATCGGCCATTTGTCGGCTCTATAATATAGGAGGTATAGCCAAAGGTACGGGTACCCACTTCTGCTGAATCCAGTGCGCTTAGTTGCAGGCGAGCTTCCCCTTCAAATTCTTCTCCGCCACGCATGGCAGCAAGACCACCCGCTCCACCGGCAACACGCTGTTGAAACTCATCCACAGTGAGGTTCGCACGGTTACCGTATTCCACAGGTCTTTGCATCGGAATGCTGCTCATATCACGACTGGTGAAGGTGCCTTCCAGATTCGGGTCACCCCAGGAAAAACGTGAGACTTCCCAACTGGAATCGGCGACAGCAGCAGCGGCCTGATCGGCAGGAATTAGCACGCCGTCAACTTGCGCCAGGGACGGCCCGGACGTGGAAAGCCCCATAGCCAGGGTAAGCCCCGAAAGCGCCAATAATTTTACGGGATTCTTACGAGTGCTTGCGATACCGGTACTGATATTTTTATCTGGAATCTTCATATGTCCCCTTTCCCGATGAGTGCCATGTGTGCCTATAATAGGGCAGATGAAACCACGACTTCTACACAAACTTGTTAAATTCCTCTCGGCCTGCGCCGTATTGCCTCTGTTTATAGCAAATACAGGGGCCCAGCCGCGGGAACACCTCGATAGAATTGCAGGAAAACCGAACCTCAATGGTATCTGGCAAGCGGTTAACAGCGCCAACTGGAATCTTGAAGGGCATTCCGCCGAGGCTCTTGATGCATTCTGGCAACTTGGCGCTATTGCTGCGATACCCGCAGGACAAAGTGTCGTTGTGGGCGGTGAAATTCCCTATTTGCCAGAGGCACTGGTCAAGCGCGAGGAGAATCGCGCCGCCTGGCCAGCCGCTGACCCGGAAGCAAACTGCTACATGCCAGGTTTACCCCGCGCCACTTATATGCCCTACCCTTTCCAGATCGTGCAGGGAGAAGGCGACACCCTATTGTTCAGCTATACCTATGCCAATGCTAACCGCCCGGTCTATATGAATGAAGCTGACCATCAAATTGCCCCTGTGGATCTGTGGATGGGAAGATCCAATGGTTCCTGGGATGGTGACACACTGGTCATCGAAGTAAATTCCACCATCGATCAGACCTGGCTCGACCGGGCCGGCAACCATCACAGTTATGCCATGATAGTTACTGAACGCTATACCCCAATCAGCGATTCACTGATTCAATACCAGGCAACCATCGAGGATCCTCTCACTTTTTCTCGCCCCTGGACTATTGAGATGCCTCTTTACAAGAATATTGAAGAAGATGCCCGCCTGTTTGAGTTTAACTGCGTGGAATATGCAGAGAAGCTGTTATATGGTGATCTGGAGACTGAAAATCCGGTGCTTACCGAATAAATCTGATACTGACATACAAGGCAAATTGCAACATTGAAAAAAATTGAGAGGTATATCTGATGCCCATAAAAATAAAAATCTCACTATTCTTTGTCATACTGTTAAGTCTTACAGCCAATGCACCAGCAAGTGCTCACCATTCCTTCGCCGCAGAATTCGACATTGATCAGCCCATACAAATTCGTGGCGAAGTCATTCGCATGGTCTTCACCAATCCGCACTCTTATATTTATTTGAATGTCACCACAGATAGTGGTGAATTACAGGAATGGGCTATCGAGGGTGGCGCACCTAATGCGCTGATTCGTCGCGGCTGGGATCGTAACTCATTGCCGGCTGGCACCGAAGTGACAGTGGTGGGCTATCGTTCACGCGACGGGGAAAATCGAGCCAGTGGTGGCGCAATCACCTTACCTGATGGCGTAGAGTTAAACGCGAGTTCTACCGGCGTTGGCGCACCAAGCGAAAAATAAGCACCAATTTTTATAATTCTTTTTTTCAATACAAGGTATTCAGATGGGACTATTTGTTGCTTGCTGACATAACCCGCTTACGTCCAAAAGCAGAAAATATTTCACCCATTAATGCCACTAACCTGCACAAGCTACCTGATCACGACCATTAGCCTTGGCTTTATACATCGCGTTATCACTGGCGGTAATCAGTTTTTCAACTTCTGTTCCATGTTCCGGATAAGTGGCAACACCCACACTGACAGAAATATGAATATGCTGAGAATTGAAAACAACATCAAGGGACTTCGCCATTTTTCGAATACGTTCGGCAAATATAAGTGCCTGTTTATTGTCCAGCTCTGGCAGAACAAGCAGAAACTCTTCTCCGCCATAACGCCCAACAATATCGGTGTCTCTTGAAGACAATTCCATGATTTTAGCCAGCTCTTCCAGCACCTGATCACCGGCTTGATGGCCATAGGTATCATTTACCACTTTGAAATGATCGATATCAATCATCAAAACGGACAAGAGCCTGTCATAGCGTACAGCCCTTGCTAATTCTTTTCCCATTTCTATATCCAGTAATTGTCTATTACACAATCCTGTCAGAGGGTCATGCGTTGCCTGAATCTCCAACCTTCTTTCAATTTCCTTGCGCTTACCAATATCCTCGATAACCGCTATGAAGTATTTAGGCTCACCTGTGGCGGAACTGACAAGCGATACAGTTGAGTTAATCCATATTATGGTTCCGTTTTCATGGAAATAGCGTTTTTCCATGCTGTAAGTTGTCAGCTCATCTCTAAGTAATTTATTAACAAATTCCAAATCTTTTTTCAGATCATCTGGATGGGTAAGTTCCTGAAAGTTTTTTTTCATCAATATTTCTTTGCTATAGCCAAGCATGTCACATAACTTCTGATTCACCTCTACAAATAATCCCTGCGGAGAAACCCGGGCCATTCCTACTGCTGCTCGCTCAAATACGGATTGGAATTTTTTTTCACTTTCAAAAAGAGCCTCCTCTTTTTGCTTGCTCATTGAAATATCAATAAACTCAGCAAGTCGATATTTACCATCACTTGCTTTAAATATTCTAGGTGCAACAAGAACGTTCTTGATAATTTTGGATTTTGGTTCCAGCTTTAACTCATAGCGCTGTGTATCGTTATTCGTAAATATGCCTGCCATCTCTTCTCGTTCATCTTCTGCGATCAACTCCATCACACTCATTCCATATAGTTCCTGGTGTGAGTATTCGATCATGTCAATGAAATCCTGACTTGCGCCGACAACAACGCTCTGCTCGGTAATAACAAATGCACCAAGCAGAAAATCAAAGCATTCAACAACGCCTTGAGCGCCTTCATCTTCGAAGATGTTTTCCAGGAACTTATCAAACTTGCTTGACGCTGAACTCATAGCTACTACTTAATTGTTTGGTAAGATTAATCGGGGTCAGAACAACATTATTGATTAATCGGGGTCAGAACAACATTATTTGATTTCCGCTCTCTCTGACCCTGATTCAATTTTCTTTACCACTATTTTATTTATTACTATGGCGCCAAAGGATTGCCGCGGGGCTCATAGGTCGCATCATACTTGTCAGGAATGCCACTATCTGAGCTGATATAGCGTTTCGAGATCAACCACTTGCCATTCATCTTGACCAGGGCGGAATCCTCGCGGCCCTGTTCATAGAGATTAGGGGCCTGTCCCACACCCGGATTCAACACCCCGGTCCACAACACATGAGCAACAGCAGTGTCGCCTTCTATTTCAATCACGGCATTTGTCAGCAGCATATGACCGACACCGCGATTTGCTCTTGCCTCAGCTTCTTCGCTACCTTCAGGATTGGTATAAAGTGCCGCAATTTCATCGTGGCCAACCGCAATCATGCCATCCACATCAAGCAGTGCATCTGCTGTGAAATACTCTGCCATTTCATGCGCATTACCCTGGGACAATTCATAATAGTAGCGCACCAGAAGATCCTCGATCTGAATTCGATCCAGTAGAGTCTCCATGGTGGTTTCCTGCGCATTGATCGGTGAGGCCAACAACAACAAAGCCAATGCTGCAGTGACTAGTCGCCGTCCTTGCGCTAGGCTCTGGTTAAAAAATGTGCTTCCGATCATTTTTATTCCTCTTTTTATGTTTTGAGCTTTTAGTTTTTAGCTTAATGTGACTTTTCGGGCGGACGATATCCGCCATGTCGGATGACGGGCTGCGCCCTTTTCCGACCTACGCCTTTTCACTTTTCACTTGTACCTTTTAACTTGTACCTTGTACCTTTTTTCAATCAATCAGTAGCAAAACAATACAATAAGCCGGCACCACCCACCTGAATGAAATTCTGTTGTGTGCATCCTGGTGTCGCATGGGCAGAATTCCAAGAGGAACCCGGGGTAGTGAAAGAATATCGATCTGCATGCCCGACTCTGGCGCTGCCATCGTTATTACTTGTCCAGTTGTTACAGGTCTGATCCGCATCACCGGTCATTGCGGTACCATCCATTTGTGAACCGGTAAGGGCATCATGCTCGGAAAAATCCGGATTGCCATCAATGCGGGAAGCAAACTGATGTCCATTCTCATCACGGATATGCATCCAGTTGAAATTGGAATTATCGTAATGCAGGTTTTCCACGCTGGTGGCCATAACAACGCCTTTTGAATTCGCCCACGGTCCTGCACCGATACGGTCACGGGCATCTACACCATCAGGACCTTGAGTACTCAGATAGGCAGCCCAGCTCAGGTGCCCTGATCCTGCTGCTGTTGCCAATGCCTGGCAATGGGCATCAGCGCCCGCAAGGCCACCCAGGTTACCGCCGTCGCCCATGGTAGTGCTGGTGATAAAGAAGCTCATCTCAGGCCGCTCTTCTGCTTCGGCCTGTGCTGCAATTACCTGTCCTGAAAGGCTGAACGCTCCCGTTACAATTGTTGCTATTAATAAGTTTTTTTTGTAATTCATGAATATTCCCCCTGTGTATTTATAAACCCTACTGATAATCGCGCAAATTGAGGGTTCACACAAGACAGCACCCTCAACAGTGACATAATCCTATATGGTCAACAGTGCTGGAATTATGGACAATGGCCGCAATTGCCAATGCTGATCAACTGGACCTTTTTTGAGTAAGAACTCATCTACCACTGAACCCTGTAATGTGATTGTCCTCGGCGCTGGTGCCGCAGGCTTAATGTGCGCATTAACGGCTGCCAGACGTGGCCGCCAGGTAGTGGTGCTGGAAAAATCCAACAAGATTGGTAAAAAGATACTGATGTCCGGTGGCGGACGCTGCAATTTTACCAACACCAGTATTGCCTCCGAAAACTTCCTCTGTGCCAATCCTCACTTCTGTAAATCTGCACTCACCCGGTATACCCAATGGGACTTTATCAAGATGGTGGAGCAGCATGGTATTGAGTATGAAGAGCGCAAGCATCAGCAGCTATTCTGCAAGGATTCGGCGCAACAGATTCTGGCCATGCTAAGAAGTGAATGCGAGCAGGCAGGAGTAACAATAAAAACACACTGTGAAATCAACTCTATTACTTCCCTGCTTCCTACAGACCAAGCGCCTGACGACAAACAAAACACCCCTTATAAAATTGCTTTTTCGCAAAGTAAAAACAAAGAGATTCATCAACACTCGCTAAGGTGCGACTCTCTGGTTGTTGCCACCGGCGCCCTTTCCATTCCCACGCTGGGCGGCAGTGGCCAGGGCTATGACATAGCACAGCAGTTTGGATTGAAACTCACTGAGCGCCGGGCCGGACTGGTACCCTTCATGTTTACCGATGAATTCAAAGCCGTCTGTGAGCGTTTAGCCGGTGTCTCGGTAGACATAGAGGTGAGCTGTAATGATCAAGATTTCAGTGAAAGCATGCTGTTTACCCATCGAGGTATCAGTGGACCAGCGATACTGCAGATCTCCAGTTACTGGTATCCGGGAGATTCCATAACAATCAATCTCTTGCCAGAAATTGACGCCGGAGCCTGGCTGTGCAAGGTCAAACGTGAAAAGAGCAAAAGCCAATTAAAGACTATTTTGCAGCAAAAACTGGGCAAGGCACTGGTCGCAGAATTGCAAAATCTGTGGTGGCCAGATCAAATAGAAACCCCTATCGCAGAATTTTCAGATCAAACACTCAAGGACATTGGTACACAGCTCAATCAGTGGCAATTAAAACCCTCGGCAACTGAAGGCTATCGTACCGCCGAAGTGACCCTTGGTGGTGTCGATACCGACGGCATCAGCTCCCAAACCATGGCAGCTAAAAACCAGCCCGGGTTGTATTTTATTGGCGAAGTGCTTGATGTCAGTGGCCATCTTGGTGGTTTTAATTTTCAATGGGCCTGGTCGTCAGGCTATGCTGCCGGGCTTTACGTATGAGACACATCCCTTGATACCAGAGCATCAGAAAATTATTGCCGAGACAAGGCACTGGCTTGAAACCATCGTGGTTGGCCTTAACCTGTGTCCATTTGCCCGAGGCGAGCTGGTGAGTAAGCGCATGCAATTCACTGTGTCTGATGCGCCAAGCCAGGAACAATTGTTAATGGATCTGCAGTTGTCCTTGCTGGCGCTGGCGGACAACGCAGCCATTGAAACTACGCTGTTGATTCACCCCAATGTGTTACAGGACTTTGATGAGTATAACCAGTTTCTGGATATTGCCGATGCCTTGTTATGCGATATGGAGATGGAAGGTGTTTACCAAATAGCCAGTTTTCATCCAGACTATCAATTTGCCGATACAGCCGTTGGAGATGCCAGAAATTACAGCAATAAATCCCCATACCCCATGCTACACCTGCTTTCAGAGGAAAGTCTGGAAAAAGCTATCGCCACCACCCCTGATAGCGCGTTGATCCCGGAACACAACAAGGCCTTGTTGAACAACATGGGAGTTAAAAAACTGAAAGAAATACTGGGGAAAACCTGAGAGCAATTGCGCTAATCAAAGCAAGCTTTTTACAATCATTGGTAAAGCCTTATTCCCTGGCACTTGACCAAAGTGACTCACCGCTTTCCCTGCTTACCGAGGATGCATTTGCCGCGTTTCCACCATCTCGCGAACCAAAGCCTGTCACCCTGAGACGATCGCCTGATTTGACAGTTTGCGGAGTCATACCGCTGCGCACCAGTGTATTCACCCCCAGCATTTCAACCGCCCAGCTCACTACCTTGCCTTGATCATCCTCCACATCGATATGCAGCCAGGCATGCGGATTAGTCCATTCCACAGAAGTGAGGGTACCGGTGATATCAACGGGACGT
Organism: Gammaproteobacteria bacterium; assembly: GCA_018698975.1. Lineage (GTDB taxonomy): Bacteria > Pseudomonadota > Gammaproteobacteria > Pseudomonadales > Pseudohongiellaceae > Eutrophocola. Next base: position 11,546 of record JABIPQ010000135.1, on the reverse strand, counting down.
CCCACATCGAATTCTGCTGAAAACGAATGGTGACACATGGCAGTTACGGACGAAAATAATGACAGAATGCTAAATACAGCTAAGATTACATTACGCATTTCCAGACTCCGATAGTAAAAATATTGGCGCTAATATTGTTGCTAATAATAGATCAATTAATTGAACCATCATAATGTGATCATAAAACCAACATGATATACACTACATGGAGTTAGCCAAGCACATAATCCGGGTTTAGAATTAACAATAAAACCCATCACAATAAAAAGAAAGAAGAGTATGCCAGATTATCTAAAAACCAAGCCACTCAACGCTTTATTTTTATTAATGCTGCTAAGTTCACCGCTTAGCGCGCAGTGGTTTGACTGGACTCCGCCCGGGATTCCCCGCACCGCAGATGGTAGCGTCGATGTTAACGCCCCCGTACCCCGCACTTTAGATGGACACACTGATTTTTCCGGCATGTGGGTACCAAGTGATGCCCAGGGCACATTGTTTGATCTTGATAATTATCAGGACTGGGCGCTGGAGATTATGCATCAGCAGGAGCAAAGTTTTTTTGTTAATGATCCGCGCTTTAACTGCCTGCCGGACGGCCCGCCTTCTTATCTCGCCGGGCCTTCTGTGGGTGGCTCACGACGTATCGTGCAGACCCCCGATTTTATTGCCGTACTCAATGGTGATATGACTTACCGACAAATACACCTGGACGGACGTGGTCCAGTTGAAGTCCCCATCCTGCCGTCCTGGCTAGGCTATTCTGCCGCACACTGGGAAGGCGACGAGCTTGTTGTTGTAAGTAATGGCTATAACGACAAGACCTGGCTGACCCGCGAAGGACTGCCTCATACTGATCAGTTGCGCATCACGGAACGCTACCGTCGCACAGATTTTGGACATATCGAACTGGAAATAAGCTATGAAGATCCCGGCACTCTAAAAGTGCCAGTACAGGTAACTGTAGATCTGGCCTATCGTGCCAATGCTGACATACTCGAGATTGTCTGCAACGAATCAGAAACTGCCCAAAAGCATTACACCGGTGAGCGCAGCGAGGAAGAAAAAGCGGCAGTGGAAATTCCTCTGTCTGTGCTTGAAACCTATGTCGGTACTTACCAGGGCTTGTGGCTTGGCAACCTCATTACCGCCGAGGTAAAACTTGAAGATGGCGCACTGTTCCTGACCAGAACTCCTCGCTATTCCGATACCGGCGGCAATACGGATTCAGCCACTTCTCCTCTTGTAGCGCAATCGCAAAACGCCTTTGACAGCATCTTTGGTCTGGGCTGGATTTTCAATGCTGATGAAAACGGTAACATCATATCAGTCAATGAAGTCCATGTTTCCGGCGCGTGGACATTTAGCCGGATACAATAACCGGCAATAAATTTTAATACTCCAGAATACGTAATAGTAAAAAAGCCGGATTTCATTCCGGCTTTTTTTTGCCTTTAAATTATCCTTCCTGCTTTTCAGGCAAAACACCATATTGAATTGCATGTATAGTTTATGATTCTGATTGATTGAAGAATGAGTAATTAAAAACCTTGCTCAAGCAAGCTACGCTTATTACATTAAAAATATCAACTCACCTGCAGGATGAATAATGAAGCCAATTAAACAATTTCTACCAGCCCTGATGCTATGTCTTGGAGCTGTCTCTACTAACCAGCTTTTCGCCCAGGATGAAGATGCTCCGGTTTTTCGTTTTGCCAACGAGATTGTCCATATCACCGGTGACTTATATCGTGCAGGCAATGGTTCCTGGCATGGCATCTTCCTGGTCACCGATGAGGGAATCATTCTCGCCGACCCCTTGAATCTGGAATTTTCCACCTGGTTAAAAGAGCAGCTTGATGAACGTTTTGATGTCCCCGTGCGTTATGTGATTTACAGTCACAGTCATTTTGATCACGCCCCGGGGGCTGCGGTATTTGCAGATACTGCCACCATCATTGCCCATGAAGGTGTGGCGTTAAACATGGATGGACGTTATCCACAAATGCCCGGCGATATGATCGATCGAAACAACAATGGCATGATCGACGAAGAAGACATCATGGTGCCAACTACTGCTGACCCAGGCATTTGTGGCATGTTTCCAGGCTATTTTGAAACCATCGACCTGAATGGTGATGGCGTCGCCACTCCAGCTGAATTACAGGCTGATCTGGTGCGACCGGATATTTTTTATTCCGAGCGCATGAGCCTGACTCTGGGGGGTAAAACCGTTGAGCTGTTTCATCCGGGCAAGAACCATGGTGATGACATGACCGCGGTTTACTTTCCGGAAGAACGAACAGTATTCGCCAGTGACATGATTGCCGATGCTCTGGTAAGAGATGATATTCGCTCACTGCCCAGCGCCTGTGGCCCACTGGATGGCACACCAATAGCCGAATGGATCCGCTCCTACAAAGCTGTTGAAGCCCTGGATTTTGAGATTTTCGCCGGCGGCCATGGCGGATTCTTCAACAAGACAGACGTAGCCTCTGCGCGTCAGTTTCTGGAAGATCTGCAAGCGCAGGTAAGCCAGGCATTGATCGATGGTCTTTCCCTGGACGAGATGAAACAGCAGATTATGCTGGAGCAATATGCCGACTGGGCCTACTACAATCAGCTGAGAGAAAAAAATATTGAAGCAGCTTATCTGAATCTGACGAAGTTCAGATTCTAGACCTTATTATCAGCTCAGAGCCTGTACTGACTACTGGCTCTACCTGCCTCCTGTTCTTGCTATTGTTTCATTATCGATAGCCTGATGCGCTTGTCACAGGCCCCAAGTTATACCGTCAAACCACACTGACCCCCTCTGTGTGCCGCTAAATTACTGATCCCGGCTTGTTTTTAACATTCTTTAACGTTACACAACAGTTTGGAACAGTTAATTCGCCTGTTTATTTGGAAAATTCCTTTACTATGCCCTTACTTGAATGATTCGCAGCAATTATTTTCACAGGCTTAAGTGATCCCCAAATCACTGCATTTAATTCGGAAGAAGCTGAAAATGAAATTGAAAAAATACCTCACCTTGAATAAGTTGACCCGTACTATTGGTAGCTCAGCCATTTGCGCAACACTGACAGGCATTACTGTTTTTTCTTCTGCTATTGCCCAGCCTGTTGATATTGAAGAGATCGTTGTATTCGGACGTAATACCGACCTTGTCGGCACCGCAGAAGCAGCCAGTGAAGGGTCCATCGGTGGCGCCGACCTGCTGGTGCGCCCTCTTTTCAAGGTCGCCGAGCTGCTCGAGTCAATGCCCGGCATGGTTGCTGTGCAACATTCAGGCAGCGGCAAGGCCAACCAGTTCTTCCTGCGTGGTTTCAACCTGGATCATGGTACTGACTACACGGTTTTCGTCGATGGCATGCCGATGAACCTGCGCTCTCATGGCCATGGCCAGGGCTATCTGGATGTTAACGGCATGATTCCCGAAATTGTTGAGCAAATTGATTACCGCAAGGGACCCTACCGCGCGGATCTTGGCGACTTTTCCATGGCAGGTGCGTCTTTCATCCACACCATCAATAGCCTCGATAAAAACTTTGTGTCACTGGAAAGCGGCCAAAATGGCTGGAACCGTGTGGCCGGTGGCGCCACCCAGAATTTTGCCGATGGCTTGCTGACCTTTGTCGGTGAATACAAGCAAAATGACGGTCCCTGGCAAAAAGAAGAAGACCTGAACCACATCTCCCTATGGAGCAAATACCTGCGTGATACCAATTTTGGTCAGTTCATGTTGACCGTTTCCGGCTATCAGGCCGACTGGGATCCAACCGAGCAGATTCCCGAACGGGCTTTTGGCATCACAGCCTGTGCAGATGAATTCTGCGCACTTGATCCCAGTGCTGAAGGGGAAACCTCGCGCTGGATTGTGACCAGTGAGCTCACCGGCGATGACTGGGACGCGACACTTTACGCTCAGCATTATGACTGGACCATGTCATCAAACCCTACCTACGACTACCAGATCAATCAGTTTGATAAACGCTGGACTATCGGCGGGAAAATAGAAAAAATTTTAGTAGAAGAGATGAGTTTCCAAGTAATTGGCGGCGGTGATTTCCGTTACGATAATGGCAGCCGCATCGGTGTTGAACATACTGACCGTGGCGTCTATGTTGAGGACATTGCTGCCAACGAAATCCAGGAAGCATCCTACGGTGCCTTTGTTGAGGCAACCTGGTATGCAACAGACACCTTGCGAGTTATTGGTGGTATACGCGGCGATTATTATGATTTTGATGCATCGGCACTCAATGCACTCAGTGTTAGCGGATCGGCTACTGACAGCCGGGTATCACCCAAAATCGCATTGGCCTGGCAGGCCATGGATGACCTGGAGTTGTATGCCAACTGGGGCCGTGGTTTTCACTCCAACGATGCCCGGGGTGTGGTCAACAGCGTAGATCCGGTACCGGGTCTATCTCCAGGTGAAGGCCGGGAGCTTGGTGCAAGGCTGACAGTGGGAGATTTTAAATTCACCAGTTCTTACTGGTGGCTGGAACAGGACAGTGAGCTGATCTTTGTCGGTGACTCCAACTCTGTAGAGCCTAAAGGCGGTTCTGAGCGCAATGGCTATGAATTAACCATGTTCTGGCAGCCCGTGAGCTGGTTGGGCGTGGACGCCGTGTATACTCACAGCGAAGCTCGTTATGTAAACAATCCCGACGGAAAATTTGTAGAAGGTGCCGTGGAGGAAGCAGGACAGATTGGTATTTCTGCCAGTCGTGACAACTGGGACCTGGCCCTGCGTGCCCGTTATCTGGGACCCTATGCTCTGACCGCCGATAACACTCAGCGTGCAGATGCCCTGATGACCTTGAGTTTGCGTGGTGCATTGCACTGGGACAAACTGACCGCCTACGCTGAAGTGATCAATTTGCTCGATACCGATAAAAAGGAAATTGTGTATTACTACCCGGCTTATGTACCCGGACTCGATCCCGTAGGTCAGAGCTCTGAAGATATTGATTGTGATGCCACTAATTGCACGGTTAGCCGAGCCACAGTACCGCAGACTTTTCGTGTTGGGGTCAGTTACAAATTCTAATAGCCTTACTTGATTGGCAGGGGAACTTAACAACTGCTCCCCCTGTGTTTGCTCGCGTCTATTTCAGATCCTGCCCGACCCTGGCACCCTGCTCAATAGTGGCATCAGCTGTATTGAGTTGTTCGATGGCATAACCGGCAGCAGCCTTGTACCGACTCATAAGATCATCACGCTCGGCTGATGGAAAAACTTCTTCAATATCATCAAAGATTCCCCCGCAGCGATCATCCAGTTCATTCAATAACACAAAGGGACCTGCGCCTCGGTTGCGCAGCACAACAGCGGATATTGGCTCGCATAATGTGTCGTTATAAAGTTGCAAAGCTTCACCATTTACCCCCTTTGACACCATTGCTGCACCTAGTACGCGAGCATCGACAATGGCCTGGCTGGCGCCGTTAGAACCAGTGGGATACATCGCATGGGCTGCATCTCCCAGTAAGGCAACATGCCCATCCACCCAGGAAGGTACCGGATCCCGGTCAATCATCGGGTATTCATAGACAGCATCTGCCCCGCGCAACATGCCGGGTATATCTATCCAGTCGTAATTCCAACCTTCGAAATGGTGAATAAAATGATCGATGGCGACTTTTTTATTCCAGTCGCCATTGCCCCAGCCTGCAGAATTATCCATAGTGATTTCGGCAATCCAGTTAATAGTGGCCAGGCCATCGGCATCCGGCTGTGAAATAGGATAGAACACCACGCGATGATGGTGTGTGCCCAAACCGACAAAGGATGCGCCTGTGCGGATAGGTTTAGCGCGGGTAGTACCGCGCCACATGACTGCGCCACCCCAGTGAATCGGCGGCTGATCAGGAAACATTTGTGCGCGTACTGCAGAATGAATGCCATCGGCTGCTATCAACAGCGCACCCTCAACCTGCTTTTCCTGACCATCACTGGTCGTAATGAGCGCACTGACACCGGTTTCAGTATTCTGGTAAGCAGTTACACGATGACCTGTTTGCACAACCCCGGCACCCATCCTGGTAAGCACTTGCTGGTAAAGCAGCATCTGCAGTTCACCGCGATGTACGGAATATTGTGGCCACTGGCAACCGGCCTCAATGCCTCTGGGTTCCGAATACACATCCTTGCCATTCAGGCCGACCAGACACCATTCCCTGGTTTGTAATCCGATACTATCAAGCTGCTGGCTGCTAATGCCCAGGTCAAACAATTCTCTAACCGCATTGGGCTGGATATTTATTCCTACCCCCAGCGCCTGTAAGTCCGCCACCACCTCAAAAACTATACAGGGCACGCCAATCTGGTGAAGTGTCAGTGCTGTACTCAAACCACCAATACCAGCGCCAGCAATTAGAACTGGCAGCTGATCACCATTCGTTGATTTCATAAACTGACTCTAACTAAAACTATTCTTCCCACGGTGGCATTTCACCTACCGCAACCTGCGCTGAGTTCACCAAAATAAAGTTATCCAGCACATCGATAACATTGGGGTAAAGTGCCCTGATCTGCGCAATCAATTGTTCCGAGCTGTTCACTTGTTTAGCCAGTCTGGAAAAATCCACCAGGTACTGCCGGGTAAAAGCCAGCGAGGAAGGATCATCTTCCAGATGAGGAATTTTATGTCCGGCAACAACGATTTCCGGCTCCAGGGCAATCATTAAGTCCATGGAATCCAGCCAGGCCTGGTAATTAGGCTCAAGAGACTCGCCTAACCACAGGTGGATGCCATGAAAAACCAGATCACCGGCTATCAAGGCCTTCAGTGATGGCACATATAGCGCGGTTGCATGATGATGATCACCCTGCATGGGACCCAGCACCTGGATTTCATGTCCTTCCAGAGTAAAGGAGTTTCCTTCCAGAGCTGTTGGCGCTACTGGATAGCGTGGGCCATTGTCGCCCAGCATCGGTCCCCAGCGCTTTATCTTCAGCGGTATCGAACGCCAGATATCTTCCACTACCTGTGCATCTGAAATGACTTCCACATCCGGAAAGGCCTGGGTAATTACTTCCATGCTGAAAAAGTGGTCGGGATGGTCATGGGTGACATAAAGATATTTCAGGTTTTTCCCTGTTTCCAGAATATCTGCGACCAGTCTGTGTGCATCACTGCGGGTAAAAGGCGCATCAACAAGAACCATATCTGTTTCACCCATAATCAGGGTGAAATTGGCATACAGGCTACCTTCACTGGAGGTGACCACTTTCAGTTGCAAGGGGCTTTCCTGTGCAGTTGCACAGACGCTGAATAACTGAGTCAGCAGGAAAAACAAAATGCTCTTTGTAAGCAGGTTTAACGCTTTCATATTAATATTCTCAGGCAAAACAGAGTGATTTCGATTGCAGTAAAAATAGTAACACAGTAATTTAAAGCCCTTAAATATTCATAAAAGCAAAATAATTACAATAAAACAGGGACGCGGTGAATTCATATGATGAGATTTATTACTTACACGACTATTGCATCAACTGTAATGCTGATCGCCTGCAGCGATCAATCTGCACAACAGCCCAGTCTGGTAAGCATTGTTAATAATTCCCCTGAACCTTTAAATTGTGAAGCTATCGCCAATGCCGCTTTTACCAATACGACTATCACCAGTGCGGTAACAGTGGGCGCAGGTGAGCTCACCCTGCCAGCGTCCCCTTTTGGCCCCGCAGCGGATTATTCCGATCTACCTGGCTTTTGCCGTGTTGCGGGCTCTATCCAGCCAACGTCAGACTCCGATATACAATTCGAAGTCTGGTTACCCTCTGAAAACTGGAATGGCCGCTTCATGCAAACCGGTAATGGCGGTGCAGCAGGCTCTATCGTGCTGGCATCTCTCGTCGATCCACTTAAACGTGGCTATGCAGTAGCCAATACAGATACAGGTCACCAGGGAGGTGGCGGTGACTTTGACTGGGCTGTCGATCACCCTGAAAAAGTGACTGATTATGCCTGGCGGGCAGTGCATGAATTAACGGTGACAGGTAAGGAAATAACTACCGCCCGTTTTGGCATGCCGCCAGAAAAATCTTACTGGAATGGATGTTCCACAGGTGGCCGTCAAGGCCTGGTAGAAGCCCAGCGTTTTCCTGAGGACTACGATGCAATCATTGCTGGTGCTCCGGCAAGCAACTGGACACCGCTAATGTCACTAAGCATCCTGATCCAGAAAAATTTTGGCCCCGATGGCATGAGTGTAAACAAACTTGCCCTGTTAAAAGAAGCCGCCATTTCAGCATGTGATGCATTCGACGGTGTCAGCGACAGGATAATCTCAAACCCTGCTCAGTGTGATTTCGACCCGGGAATACTGCAATGTCAGGCAGGTGTAACAGCCCAATGTCTAAGTGCGCAGGAAGTAAATGCTGCTAGGAATATATATGCCGGCCTGGTCGATTCCAGCGGACAAGTTCTCATGCCTGGCACTGGTCCGGGAAGTGAAACATTATGGGGTGCCTATGCCTCACCTGCCTTCAGTATAGGCACCAGCTTTTATAAAAATGTTGTCCTGCAGAACCCGCAATGGGACCCCGCTACCTTTGATGTAGACAGTGATGTACCTCGGGCACTGGCAGCTGACAATGGTGAGCATGACGCCATGAATGCAGATATTTCCGCCTTTCTCGCACGGGGGGGTAAACTCATTACCTATCACGGCACTACTGATGGACTTATACCGTCTGGAAACAGTTTAAATTATTTCCAGAGCATGGTTGCCACACTGGGAGAAGAAGCCGTCAAAGAAAGTGTTCGTTATTACCAGATTCCAGGCATGGATCATTGTTCTGGTGGTGAAGGCGCCCATGACATTGACTGGCTCGATGCAATGGAGAAATGGGTCGAAACAGATAGTGCCCCGAACGAACTACTGGCCACACATCCCGCACCACCACCCGGCATCCCGGGTGAGTCAAATGTCTTTACCCGTCCCGCCTGTCCCCATCCTGAAGCCACCATTTATAAAGGCAGTGGCGATACCAATGATGCGACTAATTTTGAGTGCGTAATACCACAGAATTAATATTGCCAATGCCAGGTAGTTGCTGAGTAAAGCCTGGAAACTTGCATCCGGCGGGTTAAATCAATAATCTCTCCGCCTGTTTTATATTTCTCCCTCAAAAGTGGCAATGTGAAATTCAATGCGTAATACACTTTACTCCCTAAATTGCTTTATCAGATTAAGCATCGAGAATTTTTTGAAAACACTATTTCCTGACCACAAATTTTTAGCGACACTCACAGGGATTCTGGCTAGTGCGATCCTGATACAGTCCTGTACCTCATCACAAAATACACAGAACATCAATAATTCCAATTTTATCAGTATCGGCCGCGGTGCCCCGGTCATCAATCCGCTAAGTCTCCTCGAAACCCGACCTGCTGAACGGGCGACCCCCTTTGGCATGCTCGTCGATATTGGTGAAATACTGGATGGAACTATTCTTGTCGGCCCCTTACTGATGGAAGCTGGAGATATGTTTGGCCTGGTTCCAGAGAGAGTGGAAATCTATTCTGCTGCCAATGGCGACACACCAGAAGGCATTGAGCCATTGCAGACTGATTTATTTAACTCAAAAGATTTTTACAAGGACATGGAGCATTGGACCGATCCGCGTTATTTCCGCTGCAATAGCAGTTTTGGTATCGAACAACAACGTGTTGCCACGCCTATAACCAGTGCAACTATCGGCAATATGCCTCCGCTTACTGCAGCATGGGGCTATTGTGATCGCGACCTTCCCAAGGAAGCCATTATAAGCCCTTATGAATTTGACTCCGCTGCAGCACATTACAAGGCCTTGATGGCAGAGACTCAGGCACGCGGCGGCCCCACTGAATATGATTACGCCAGCGTTCCCGGTGAATGGACAGGACGTTATGGTGGAATTCAATTTCAGACATTGTTAACTAACTGGTATGGCATGATGTACAGCCAGGCCTCCACCATTGTTTCACTGCTCACTGAAGACTATGCAAAACGCTTTGTGCAGCAAAATTATCATCAGGTGAATACGGCAGCCTTTCAGTGGCCAGCCATGTACTGCTGGCCAGAAGGTTTTATCCGGCGTTGGCATTGGGCTGCCACCACAGAGCATTCCATCGTGGTAACCCCTGATCTTGTCCAGATATCAACAACCCAGGCTGACAACTTTGTCACCAATGTTTATGTTGGCAGAGAATTCAATATGGATGGTGTCGTACCCAGACTGGGTGCTGATGTGCCCCGCTGGTACGGTGAAACCATTGGTTTCTGGGATGGCGATGCGCTGATCACCTGGACATCAAATATTCAGGGCTGGATGTCACACTCGGGTTTTGAATTTTCCAATAAAATGCAAACCATTGAAATTTATAAATCAAATTACGATAGCAATGGAAATTTTAGTGGCATAAACCACGAAGCTATTTTTTATGATCCTGAAGCCTTGCTCGAACCAGTACGCATTGTGCGCGATCTCAATAAACTCAGTAGCTTCAGGGAAGGTGATCCGATCGTATTTACCGAGTGTATCCAGACGATTTTTCCGCAGAATGGCCGCGGTGAGCCAGTCGCACCGGGCACTGTCATCGAATACAAAGTCCCCGATATGTATGGTCAACCCTGGCGACAAATCTGGGAAGAATATTTTGAACAGGATATGGATATTCCCAAAGAAGACGATATATTCAGCTTCTAGTGAAAAGGGCAATTAGGCTAACAGGGGAAATCACAAAAAATAATTTACCAAATTTTTATTCAGGTAAAGAAAAATGAACCTTCAAATACTCGGCCCTCTTTTGCTGGCTCTGCTTGCCGCAATAGGCAATGGATTTTTTGCCTATTCCCAACGTAGTGCTAGCGGCGTTGATAACAGCTTTGTATTTATCACCATTACCTTAATGGTGTGTATATTTGCCTGCATCCTCGCTGCCCCCCTGTTTGGTCCGGTCAACTATCTGCAAACTATCCGCAATAATATTAATTGGGGCATTATTGGTGGCTTGGGATTATTTTTGACTTATATTGGCTTCAACCTCTTATACTCAAAATACGGGGCTGCCAATTATATTCTCTATGCAGTGCTTTCGATTATTACCACTACCGTTATAGTGGGAGGTATAGTTCTCAAGGAAAATCTCAATATGTATCACTGGCTTGCAGTAATCGCTGCTTTGATTACCGTAGGGCTGTATTCTTACGGCAACAAAATTGCTTAACAGGTCCAAATGATCATAAAAAAACCCGGCAAAGGTCGGGTTTTTTTATGTTTGAATTTGATAGTCCTTGCTTTAGTTACTTTCGCGACTGTAGCACAGCACCTGTCCCTTAAACGGTTTTTCCAGATACTCTGCCTCCAGGGGTTTACTTTGATTATGGGTAAAGCCAAGGGTGATCATTTTTTTACTGAAACGGGCATGCTAACGACGGCCTGGATCTACAACAATGACTTCACAACTGGTGTTGGCGTGCCCTTGGATAAAATCGGATAACAACTCAACATGATTTTGTTCATACAAAATATCGCTACCAATAATCAAATC
>JABIPQ010000018.1 GCA_018698975.1 Gammaproteobacteria bacterium | reverse complement strand
GCGATATTTTTACTCATCTGACGAACTCCTTGTTTAAAACGCGAAAAGCCAAGTCTATAAAAAACAGGCAGCCATAACGACCCGTTTAACAATTTATAAAGTAGTAATGAAACCTTTTATATCAGGTCTCATTTTCAAAGGAACAAGTATATCCATGTGTCGATAAAGTGTAAGTGTCCAATCACTGCACACAGATTCTCGTTAATAATGTTTATGATATAGTAATTGGCCAGTAATCTACCGCGAAAAAGTTGATGTTTATAGCAAGTTGATCGAAGACAGAACCATGGTGTCCCGAATTAAATCATCTCACTCAACAGCGATTCTTGCTGTTTTATTTGCGCTTGCTCAGGCCTTGTTTCCTGCCCCTGTTTTTAGTGCAGACCCAAGTACAGAGCTTGAAGCTGACCTCAGCACAGCAGAAAGAGCAAATGATCCACTCCCTCAGGAAATTCTACCTGAATCCGAACCATCCCAAACAGAATCGCCTGGCCAGGATTCCGCTAAACAATTAACGCCAGAAGAACAAGAAACCATTGAGCAGGCTGTATTAAAACGGGAACAATATAAACAGATTATCGACAGACTCGAACTTGAAGCCGGGACTGATGTTTACAGCGCTGAACTCATTGAAACATACAGGGATTTGGGTTTCGCTTTTTATACTCTGGAACAATATGAAGAAGCAGTGGCAGCTTTTGATAAAGCACTGCAATCGGTCCGCATTAGCAATGGAATAAACAGCGTGCAACAGCTTCCTGTTTTGCAGGAAATATTGATTAGCAATGAAAGTTTGGGTGACTGGGAAGCTGTTGATACAAATTCACATCTGATTTTTCATATAAATCGCAAGAACTTTCCGGTCGGTGATGAACGGCGCATCCAGGCGCTCAATGAACTTGGAAAATGGACATTAAGAGCTGTTTCAGATGATCAGATTGACGGCATCCAAAGCAGCGCAGGAGAACTGGTGGACCTCTATAAAAATGAAATTCGTCAAACTGAAAAACTCGGAAATTATGACGGTAAAAACTTTCATCTTGCCTCCCTGTATCTGGGAGAAGCAAGAGCCAAGATGAGTGTGACGAAAGAGATTATAGAGAGGCCATTGACTGATTACATGATGGGTCAGCCCCAATCAACAACTACCACGCGCTGCTATTTAGTGAGACTGCCTAATGGAAGAGCTACTCAGGTTTGTGAAACCGTCGAAGTCCCTAATCTTGATTATTATATTGACCCTTCTCAACGACAGTACCAGGAGATCAGCAGGAATTTAAATGACATACGGGGCGCAATTTCAGATGCCTATGAAATTGTGCAAACTGAGGAGGCTTACACTGAGAAACAAAACTCACTCTTGCTGGAAATCCAGCAGCTTACCGAATCCTATAACACCTTTGTGACTGAAAACGCACTTTAGTAGCAGGGCTTTTCGGCTTTCAGCAATTGTGCTTCATTGCCTATTCGCCAGCCTGCGCTCGCTCATAGCGGGAAGTTTCAATGTAATTGCGTACTGTTGTATTGCCTTCATGACAGGCGTATTCATAGATCGCATAATCATTATCCAGAAAAGTAGGATAAGCCACGGTATAAGAACCAGTGGCCAGCACTTGCGGATCCTCGATCTTCATTTCAAAATCAATTGTGTCATCGGCAACCCTGGTGAATCGTTCGATAATGCGTTGATTAGTGGTGGTAGGTTGCAGAGGTCTTGGGGAGCCCGGGTTACCTGCACTGGTTTTTTGGGTTCTGCCATTGAAATTGGTGGTTTCAACAACCAGAGTATTGCCTTCCCAGCGACCACGGGATTCACCGAGCCATTGCTTGATATTGGAGTCCAGGGCCGGCACATCACCGGTGGGAATAATGCGCGCCTCATGCGCCATTTCCAGCTGGATCACTACATAACCGGGTGACTGAAAAATACGCACACCGTTGTTATAGTTGCGCGCCAACATGGACACCGGCATGCCACGTGTGATGCAACGATCCCAGGCACTGAAATCCTCTATCTGGTCGAAAACTGTTTGTGTAGGATGGTAAGAGCCTTTCATGTTGGCCTGCAGCTCTTTGCCATAGTCAGTCAATTCAGGGAACTGACCATCAACGGGATCAATTATTAACGAAGTTTGGCGCAGCGCCCTTCCTGCTGCATCTGCTACAGGTATTGCCCCGCCTTGAAAGCGCTCATCTCGAGCCGCAACACTGGCTTGCTTCTCAGCAAATTCTTCATCCGTCAAAATAGCCTGATTACCATACTCAGCAGGACGAACCTGGGGAACTCCAATGAGATGATTGATCGGCCAGGTACCCCGCAAATCGGGTTCGCCCCAGGGGGTCATTGGCTGAGTGTATTCTGATCCAGTTTCTCCACCGTCAGCGCCAAGTACAGGGGTGCCCAACAAGATCATAGCGAAGCCAAGACTGAAGCTGGTCATGAGCCCAGAAATTCTCAATGCCAATATCCGATTTTTCATGTGATATCCCCTTTGAAAATATTTTAAACAGTTACGCATCGTACAACATTTTTTCAAGGATTTGCATGCTTCGTCGCGCTGAATGATCCACGTCAAAACTCATTCGCATTGACTGGCGTGACGGTTCACACTTTCAAGACGAGTGTGCTACTCTCGCACTGTCCATTCAAGTCGAAATAAATTAAAAAAGGAGTGGATTGATGCAAAATCGATTCATAGGCTTGGTTGTTCTGGGGACAATGCTGTTATCAGCTTGTAGTCAGGATGAGCAACAGCAAGTCACACAATCTCAGACTTCATCTATCCCTGACTCAGAAAGCGCCATGCTTGATGGCCGCCCTGATCTGAACGGGGTCTGGAAAGCGATTAATACTGCAAACTGGAACCTGGAAGCCCATTCGGCGCAAGCGCTTGATGACTTCTGGGAAATGGGGACTATTGCCGCAATTCCTGCCGGAAAAAGTGTCATCACTGACAGCGGTTCTATTCCGTATCTACCTGAAGCATTGGCTAAACGTGATGAAAACCGCGCCAACTGGCCGCAAGCGGATCCCGAGGCCAAGTGTTATATGCTGGGGATTCCCCGCGCGACTTATCACGATATTCCTTTTGCGATTTTCCAGGGCGGAGCCGACGATGATTTGTTAATGGTCTATCCTTTTGCTGCTTCCCAACGCGTAATTCACATGGATGAAAGCGGCGGTCTGCCTCTGGATGCCTGGATGGGTAAGTCCAATGGCGTTTGGGAAGACGACTCTCTGGTAGTGACCACACTTAATCAAAATGGCCTGACCTGGCTTGACCGGGCAGGTAATCACTACAGTAATCAGCTGGTAGTGACTGAGCGTTTCAGCTTAATAGATGCAGACCATATCCTTTATGAAGCGACTCTTGAGGATCCGCAGACTTTTTCGGAACCCTGGACAATTTCAATGCCGCTTTACCGGCTTGTAGAAGATAATGCCCAGACACTTGAGCATAAGTGCGTAGAGTTTGCTGACAAGCTGTTGTATTGGGACTTGCTTGGTCTTGATGACCCAGGTCAATAAACGAAATAGCTTGAGCGTCTATTATTGTCACGCTTGTTTAGAGGTATACATTGAAGGTAAAACGAAGAGGATCATGAAATGAAACTGAAATCTTTTCTTGCCGGGCTTCTGGTAGCAGTTGCGATTCCTGCCACAGCTCATCATTCTTTTTATGCAGAGTTCGATCCCAACAAAGAAGTTAGCCTGGAAGGTGAAGTGGTGGAAATGCACTGGGTTAACCCTCATTCCTGGTTGAGTTTCGCCGTAGTAAATGACGAAGGTGTTGTAGAAGAGTGGTCGGTAGAAGGGGGATCCCCGAATGTCCTGATGCGTCTTGGCTGGACTCGTGACTCTCTGCCCGCTGGTACTCGCTTGAAAGTTACCGGCTACCAGTCCAAAGATGGTGCCCTTCGAATGAACTCCAGAGGTCTGGAATTTCCTGATGGTCGCGTTCTTGAGATGGGTGGCAGCCGCAAATAATATATGTGGCAGTCGCTGTAATTGCTGTAATTACAGCTATACCAATATATTTAACAGGTTTCACCCTCTTCAGGGAGATTAAGCAATGAAAATATTTTCAGGCAGTCTGTCTGCTAATGTGCTGGTGATATTAGCTGGCGTTATGACATGGCTACCTGTCAGTGCCCAGCCTCCAGGCTGGAATGATCCTTTCCCTGCCCATAAAGTGATGGACAATCTTTATTATGTTGGGACAAGCCAGCTTGGCTCCTTTCTTATCACGACTCCTGAAGGCCATATTCTGGTCACCAGTAATTACGAAACTTCCGTACCGGTCATTAAGGCAAGCGTTGAATCACTTGGTTTTGATTTCAGCGATATAAAGATATTGATCAGTGGTCATGCCCACCCCGACCACATTGAGGGTGATGCCCTGGTCAAGCAGATGACCGGCGCCGAAGTAGTTGTTGGCAGGCTTGAGCTGCCTTATGTTCAGGCCTTTGAAACACCAGGAGGCAAAGAGCAACCTGTCGACAGAATTATTGATGCAGGTGATACCGTCTCACTGGGTGGCACTACTCTCACTGCCCATGTTCAGGCTGGACACACTAATGGTTGCCTGGCCTGGAGTATGGATCTTGAAGAAAACGGCCGCACTT
>JABIPQ010000017.1 GCA_018698975.1 Gammaproteobacteria bacterium | reverse complement strand
GAGAGGCTTCAGTCCCGAAAGAAAAGGGCTCGCATCTTCGCGGTTGAAACCGCTCCTACAAAGAACAACGAAACTATGTAGGAGAGGCTTCAGTCCCGAAAGAAAAGGGCTCGCATCTTCGCGCTTGAAACCGCTCCTACAAAGAACAACGAAACTGTGTAGGAGGGACTTCAGTCCCGAAAGAAAAGGGCTCGCATCTTCGCGGTTGAAACCGCTCCTACAAAGAGCAACGAAACTGTGTAGGAGGGACTTCAGTCCCGAAAGAAAAGGGCTCGCATCTTCGCGGTTGAAACCGCTCCTACAAAGAGCAACTATATTTTGCTGGAGGGACTTCAGTGCCGAACGAAAGTTGGACCAGGTTTCAATGGCAAGTAAGCAGCGGTAAACCGGCTATCACCAGTGCCCCCTGCTCATCATCCATGAGTGAGGCACAAAGGTTTACTGCCTGCAGAGGGGACCTTAACTTTTCCTGCAACAGGGATAAGGCTGCTCCACCACCGGCAATAATATCCCGGGCTACCTCAGGACTGATTGCGCCCACTTGAGGCAGCAGATCAAAATCATGCAGAGAATGCAGTGCTGAGAGTAATTTTGGCCCCACCATTTGCGGAGCGATTTTTTCTGGATTTGCGCGACGGATAATTGAAGCCACGGTTTCAATGAGGAATGGCAGGACAACACAGCCTCGACGAAACTGGCATACCGCGTTATGGACATTTTTTCTGGCCCTAAGCTTGCCAGACTCTTCCTGAATCCAGATCTCCTGCCCAAAAGCGCAGCTTCCCGGACTATCCAGTGTCATAGTCGGATCCAGCACAAACATATCAGCGTCCAGCCAAATTGCCTGATCATATCCCTGGTTAGCCAAAGCCTCTCTAATCAGTATCAGACGCGCGTAATCGGTAGCAACAGGTCCCCTGCCGGTTTTAGCCAAATACCAGTCCGGCACAAGGTCAAAAATTTCATCACCAACAAAACAGCGCTGATATCCCTGCCGCTCACTCCACACCCGAACAGAATCAAGACAAGCCTCTATCCACGAGGGGATGTTTTCTTCGCGACAGGACTGGATCACCAGTGTCTTCATCATTGCTACCTTAAATTACTGTCTTATCAAGAGTGAGCTTAGCAATCACACTTACCTGGATGGTGATTCAATAGCAACTCAAGACAGGCATTAAATCATAGTGACAGAGAATTATTCTTCATCACCAGTGGCTACTGCGCGCGAGGGATCAGTAATCCATTCACTCCAGGAACCCGGATAAAGAGCCGGTTCATCGAAACCGGCAATCTTCATAGACAGGATATTATGTGCAGCAGTAACGCCGGAGCCACAATAACAAACAACTGGTTTGTCTGCGGTATTACCGAAACTGAATTTGGTCTGCAATGCTTCAGGAGACAGAAAGCACCCCTGGCTATCCAGATTTCCGGAATAAGGTGAACACTGCGCTCCCGGTATATGCCCTGCGACGGGATCCAGTGGTTCCGTATCGCCGCGATAGCGTGGTATTTCCCGTGCATCCAGTATCAGCTGTTGATGACTATCCAAAGCATCTGCCTCGACTATTTTGACCAGCGTTGGCAAGCTGGAATAGTCTGCCTGACTTTGCGCTGGAGCCTGGGGAACAATATTGTTTACCTCCAAATCCGCACGCTGCCATGCTTGCCAGCCTCCATTGAGCACAGCGGCATTTTCATGACCTATCCAGCGTAGCATCCACCACATGCGTGCCGCCATGGCACCACCCGCATCATCATAGAGGATGACCTGGGTTTGTGGTGTAAGGCCCAAGGCCTGAACGCTTGCGATCCAGTCACTTTTTTTCGGCAAAGGATGACGGCCGGTCTTACCCGGTATATGTGAATTGCTCAGATCTGCATCCAGGCTTATATAATGAGCACCAGGAATATGCGATTCTACATAGGAGCGCTGGCCAGCCTGAACGTCCGCCAGGGAGAAGCGGCAATCCATAATGCGCCAATCGGAATTATCGAGATTTTTTGCCAGCTCACTGACACTTACCAGGGTATCTAACATGCCATGTCCCATTTCCTGATTTTTTATTGGTTTATTTCCAATACTAAGCCAGAAACCTGTCAACGCAATTGCTTTTCTTGCGTTAATTGTACTAACTGCATCAGAGTTGGAGAACACCATGAAAAACTTTTTAGTGAACAAAATCTGCCTGGCTGTAATAGGCAGCTTATTAATGTCTGCTTTCCTTGCCACCCCGCTACTCGCTCAGGATGGCAATAAAGATCGTGAGGCACGCAGGGCAGAAAGACAGGAAGCAATGCAGCAACGCCGGGAAGAGTTTCGGGAAAATAATCCGGAAGCCGCGGCTCGACGTGAAGAGTTTAGAGAAAACAATCCTGAAGAAGCAGAAGCCCGGCGTGAACTGCGCCGGGAACGCATGCGAAATGGTGAGGGCCCACCCCCTGGCTTTGAACGCAGAGGTCGTGGTCCCGGCCCGGGTTCTGGCGGCAGACGTAGACCTGAGGACCAAGACCTTAGTGATTAAAAACCATAATCAATGGGACGTCTCTTTGTTCAAGGCATAGCAATTAAATATTGAATTTCCCAACAAAGAGACATCCTGTTAGCCCGATCTAAAGAGTGCCTAGCCAATAGCCTATAGAAATTAAAACACCAGCAACAACTGTGTACCCGGCCACTCTTTTTAATCGATAAGTATTTGGCAAGAGCAAAACAAGTCCTGCCAAAGAAAAAATCACCAGCAGTATTGAAGCTATATCCAGAAGCCATATCCATAGAGTTTCAGTATCCCTGGCTTTATGTAAATCATTAAGTTTAGCGATCAGGCCATAGTCAATAATTTCGCCAGCGGCCTGCATCTGAATCAGATCAAACTCAATAAAAATAGTAAGCCCAGGCGCTCGATAATCTACCAGTAGAAAGTCTCCATCGTCAGTTATAGACGTTTGCTGCAGTGATACTCCAAACTCATTACGCAGGTAACTTTGAAACTCTGGCGAGTCAACAATAAACCCATTCTCACTCAACGCAAACAGGGGCAATTCATCAATAAATATTTCTGTTACTTCAGGTTCAGAAGAGAAGAATTCTGTATGATTGAGCGTTATTCCAGTGATGGAAAAAAATACCAGTATTATCAATAATGCAATTGACAGATAGATATGAATTGTTCGCGACCAATTTACGAGTTTACGATTTATTGCCATAATCACCCACTATAATTCTGCTTAGAAAAATTAATATCATCAATCCAGATAAGATCAATATTATGAATCCCGATCAGTCATTTTTACCTGTCCTGACTGACGCCAAAGCCTTTTTTTTGGCGTGCAAGGGATTATCCTCTATTTTAATACTGACAGCATCTGTGCTGAGCACAGCGGCAGAATCCTTGCCTCCCCTGAGTCGTCATTATGATAATGTCCTGGGTACATCTTTTGACCTGGTCATTCACGGAGGTGATGCATCTCGACAGGAACAGGCAGTCGAAACGGCCCTCCTGGAAATAGAAAAACTGGAGCAGATTTTTTCCACATGGCGAGAAGACAGCGAGATCATGACACTCAATCGTCAACGCCAAACCACAGAAGCTTCTGATGACTTACTCGAGGTCCTTGATGCCTGTGAGAGCTGGCTGCTTACCAGCAATAATGCATTTAGCTGTCGCATGGGACAGGTAATAGATTTATGGAATACTGCTGAAGCGCAACAGGTGCGCCCCATGGTCCCGGACACCTTACCCATAGCTCGTGCTGCCCAGAAAAATCTTCTCATCATTGACCCGCTTCAGCGCCGCGTTGAGTTAGGAGAATCTATAAATCTTGAACCCACCGGCCTGGCTAAAGGCTACATCATTGATCGGGTGATGACATTGCTCAGACAAGAGTTACCTGAAGCCACTGCAATAAAAGTTGATATCGGTGGTGATGCCAGTTACTGGGGACAACCCGATGGCACAGACAACTGGCTGGTGAATATAGCTGATCCGAACGTCATGGCTGACAATAGCAACTTCATTTCCACATTGAGTCTTAACGGAATGGCTGTGGCAACGAGTGGCCATAACACACGAACCTGGAAATTTGAGGATCTGGAATTCAGCCAGATTCTTGATACCCGACGCGGATGGCCGGTTGCCAATGGACTGTATGTCGTGGTTATTGCTCCCGACGCAATGACTGCAGATGCAATGTCTACAACGCTTGCCTCACAATACCTCGGCCCCGCATTAAAATTCATTAACAGCACTGACAATGTAGAAGCATTAATTGTTGAACAAAACGGAACCACCCATTTTTCAGATAACTGGCAAGACTATTACGGCGGAGATTTACTCAGACAAGCGAACTCCAATATTGAACTGACCCTGACTTACACCATACCAAATCTACGCTCAAGAAATTACGAGCGCCCCTATGTATCTATCTGGGTGAGTGACACAACAGGCAGACCGATCAAAAACCTGCTCTTGCTAGGAACTGAAACCCAATGGGCTCGCACTAATGCCCTGTGGTGGCGTCGAGTTGGAAGGCGCGGCGTCGTGCCGGCAAGTAATGTCACAAGACCAACCAGAATGCCCGGCAAATATCAGTTAAGCTGGAATGGTAATGACGATAATGGCAATAATATTCTTGAAGGAGATTACCAGCTTATGCTCGAAGCATCTCGGGAGCATGGCGATCACAACACCATAAGCATTCCTTTCAGCTTAAAGGCCGGCACTCAAAATATTGACCATGCTGGTGAAGGTGAGCTGGGGGCGGTGAACGTTTTTATTTCATTAACTACTTCAGAATGAACAGCTTTCGCATGCAGCCTTCAGAGAAAGCAGTCCAAAATAAACAATGCTTCGAGGTCAAGAGCGCAGTGGACGCGGCCAGAATCCAGCTGGAAGGCCTCGTCCGGTAAATTCAGAATCAGCCACTAAATAGCAGTCAATATTTTATTGCTCGCAATCTTTGGTGTTTTCTTCCTGACCGAAATTCAAGGCCACTTCAAGGCACTCTGACTCATCCACCTGCAGTCCGGTAGTAGACGTCAAACTTTCAACCTGATGTCCTGTTTGCAGTTGTCTGGCTTCTGCGATGCGCATGGGTGTCACTGCCCTGGGATCCATATTGACATAGGAACAGGTAAAGCCCCTGAGCGTGCACTCAGAGGTATTATGAACAATTCCCCGAGCTTCCATTTCTCTTGCCATCAACTCTACAGCGGGTTCATTTAACACAATGGCATTGTTGGGACGAAAAGTACCAACACCGATGGCATAATCGATTGGCATCAACGGTTCAATACTGGCGCCAAAGTTACCATCATTTTTCTTGCCCAGATCATAATCACCAAGGTCAGCACCCTGCTCGATAAGATATTCGATAATGGGAACATCCCCCAGGTTACCAGCGGCCATCAGCGGAGTAATCCCGTAATCATCATGCCAGTTCACTTCCAGATCATATTCTTCGATCAACAGTTTGATTAACTCCAGCCTTTCGCTGTAGGGATGCTGAAAATGGTATCCATGGATGAAGCCTGTTCCGGTCGCTGCTCCCAGTGCTGTCTCATTATCTCTGGACTTGATAAGCGGATCTGCGCCGTATTCCAGCAACAAGCGTGTCAATTCGAGGTCTGCTGAAAATGCGGAGCGCATTAAGGGCGTTGCAAAAACAATTCGAGGTGAGCCACCACGCATGCGCGCTCTGGGCGTGTCATTAACCAGTTGATTGGGATCAGCCCCGGCATCCAGTAATTTTTTGACCAGAGGAAATGGGTCGTCAGTGACTACCCAGGGAAAATTCGGTGCAGTTTCCATATTACGGCGATCCACCGCCCAAAACAGTGGGCTAAAGCCGCGTGCATCTGCCTGATTAACATCCGATCCACGATCAATTAACAGGGAAGCCAGTTCATAATGACCATTGAATATGGCCAGGCCCAGCGCATTTTTACCATCGGCGGTAAGGGCATCTACCTCGGCACCCGAATCCAGAAGTAATTCTGCCGTATCCAGATAGCCATCTCGAGCAGCAAAATGAATTGCTGTTAATTCGCCGCTGGCATGTTGAATGGAGCCAATTTCATCCTGCAACCTGTCTCTGGGGGGAGAACCTTCAAATCCTCTGGCAGTATCCGGTGGCACAAAAATAGTGCGTGCATTTACATCCGCTCCGTTCTCAAGCAGGAGTTTTGCGACACTGGTATGCCCCTCCGCTACCGCCCACATTAATGGAGTTGTGCGTCCCCATTCTTCACGTTCATTCACTTCGGCACCATTATCAAGCAGCACTTCCACTGCTTCAGGTATGCCTGTTCTAGCAGCTAGCATCAATGCCGTATCAGCGGTAATGGTCACTCTGGCATCAGGATCAGCTCCGGCGTCCAGCAGCAATTCCAGCATCTCAGCACTGCCATTGATAGCGGCAAGCTGCAAGGGCGTGGCCCCTGTCCTGTTAGCTGAATTTACATCCGCATCATTACGAATCAAAAGCCGTGCTGATTGCACATCGTTCCATTGCGCAGCCCAAAGCAAAGCTGTCGCACCATCAATCTGGGGCTCATTAACATCAAGCCCTTCTCTAATAAGTCTCTGTACCTGGGAAAAGTCCCCTGCCTGCATGGCATCAGCAATTTGTGCACTCTGCACCGCGGGCACCAAGGCTATGAATAGCAATAGAGAGAGGATCAGTTTATTTATTCTCATAAGAAGTCTCCGGGTACTTTACCGTCCTGGTTTAATCTGACAAATTAATCCAAAAAGCTTATTCAAAAAGGTTTATGCCTCTGGCCCTGCCCAGCCATTCTGCCAGGCGCTCCAGCTCTTCATCATTTAACTTTGCACCCCGTTCTCGCTCACTGACTAGTAATACGCGCCAACCCTCGGGACTGCGTCTGGTGCTCATTATCGGATCCAGGGAATGACAGGAAATACAGCGGACTTCCATGAAAATTCTGGCATCGGCGTTGTTAAAAAATTCAGTGATTTCCGGCGGCACGTAATCTCTCGGAAAGGGAATAGAGTCCTGACCAAAATTACTGCTTAAATATTGTAATAAAATCGCTTTTTCTTCATTAGTAGTTACTACCTGACTATCACCCGCATGCTTTTCTGCCAGCAAGTCCTCCCACCCCTGGGAATCAAGTGCAAAGAAGGCATAATCGTCAATACCATGGCATGACGTGCAGTTGTCCAACAGTATGTTTCTGATTGGTCCTTCAGGTAATGGCACATCCGGCCAGGTAGGCGGCCTGATCTGGGCAGCCAGCTGATTACAAAAAAGTACAGCAAGCAAAGCCAGTAATAATCCGAAATTCTTGTTTGGGCTAACCCCCATTAGACGTTACTCCTGTCTATAAGCTCAAAAATCTTAAGCAATTGGCAAAAGGTGGGTACTTCCACCAATACTGCTTCTTTCAATACCATAAAGATGCAGCACGCTGAGCAGCATATTGGCATGTTTTTCAGTATTGTCCGGAAACACAATATGGCGATTGCCCTTAAAGGTGCCATCGATCTTACCTACCAGGGTTACCGGGATTTTTTCATGGGCATGACGATGTGAGTTACCCATATTGCTCCCCATATACAACAGAGAGTTGTCCAGGATATTACCGTCACCCTCAGGAATGTTCTTAAGTTTTTCCAGGAACTCGGCAACAATGCTGTAATGGTAACGATTCATCTTGGCATAATTAGCGATATTATCGGGTTTGTCTCCATGATGAGAAGAACCGTGCCATGCGCCGGTTGAACCTGACTCTGGATAGCTAAAACCACTCAAGTCACGTCCCATCATCATGGTGGCCGAACGCGTTATATCCCCTTCAAAAGCAAGTGCGATAAGTTCATACATCAATCGGAAATGCAGATCCTTGTCCTGAGGTATACCAAAAGGCACTTCCTCGGTAGGCTCTTCTACAGAGTTATTAAGTGCAATCTGGATGCGTCGTTCCAGTTCGCGGATATTGTCCAGGTAGTTATCAACCCGTACTTTATCACCCGCGCCAAGATCACGTTTAAGTTCAGGAATTTTCGCCGCCACCGAATCCAGAATCGAGGCGTCAAGCATACGACCGCGTCTTCTTTCTTCAACGCTGCCCCCTGTACCAAACAATCTTTCAAAAGCAACTCGAGGATTTATTTCAGTAGGCAATGGCTGGGTAGGAGAAATCCATGACATCGAATTTGTATAAGCGCAGTTGTAACCCCAGTTACAATTGCCATAATTTCCTGCATCTTCAACCCCCAATTGCAAAGAGGATAGAATAGTGTCACGGCCAAATTCCTCTGCAATAAGCTGGTCGATAGAAACACCAAGATAGGGACTAACAGCATTTCGCCTGGGACGGGCACCTGAGAATATTGCAGCTCCCCTGGCATGATTACCGCCCGGCTCCTCTTCGGTAGAAAAACATTCCGGGATGTCCAGACCACTGATCAAGGTGACATATTCGCGCAGGTTTTCCAGTGGTTTAGTGATATAGGAGAAATCAAAATCCGAACCTGCTGTTGTAGGACTCCAGTATCCGGGAGCAACACCATGGGGATGCCAGACGCCCACAAAACGTCTTGCAGGAGCCGCAGATGCCGCTTTTGCCATGGATGTCATGGCAGGCAACATTGCGTCAAGAAACGGAAGGCCTACGGTAACACCAGCCGATTTCAGAAAAGTTCTGCGTGGCAGGGATTTCTTGGTAATAAATTTCATACTGAGCTCCTTGGTGGAATTTGCTGCCGCTTTTAATTAGCTGCCAGCTCCTCAACATTTTCACTAACTTTCATACGCATCTGAAATTGAGGACTTTTGACTACACCCAAAACCAGCGCTGAAAAACGATAATCATTTCTTTCCGCATCATTCACAATCTTTCTGACTGCAGGCATATCAGAATACTCAACTCCCCTACCGACACCATAAGTCATCAGTTTTTCCACAGCAAAACGTACAAACTGGGAGGAATACTTAAGCAGCACTTCTCGCAAACCAACGGGTCCATTTACCGGCGTCCCATCCCAAAGTTCAACTGATGAATCAATCGGTGTCGATAAACCGCCAAATTGTCGGGGATGACCAGCATGAGTTCGGTACTTGCCATCAGCATTGAAATTCTCTAATGCGAAACCAATACCGTCCATAATTGCATGGCAAGTTGCGCAGGGTTCGTTCTGACGATGCATTGTAAGTTGGTCGCGCAAGGTCGTTATCTGATTTTCACCGGTATCTTCCAAGGCAGGGACATTGGCAGGTGGCGCAGGTGGCGGGGTACCCAACAGGTTTTCCAGTACCCAGACTCCGCGTTTCACCGGTGAAGTACGGAAATTCTCCGCCCAGGTCAATGCCAGAAAACTGCCCTGACCCAAAATACCCCGGCGATAATCAAATTCGTCATCAAGTTCTACACGGCGAAAATGTGACCCATAAACGTTAGGCATCCCATAGTGCTTGGCTAACCTTTCATTGATAAAAGTGTAATCTGCATCAAGGAGAGTAAGTATGCTGCGATCCTCTCGCATAATACTTTCAAACAACAGCTCTGTTTCCTCCTGGAAACTGTGCCGCAGTTCGGCATCCCAGTTTGGAAAGAAAATACCGTCAGGTGCAGTAGTTGGCAGATTTCTCAGGTAAAACCATTGCTGGCCGAAATTTTCTACCAGTGCATCTGCCCTGGGATCATCCAGCATACGAAAGACCTGCTCTTCAAGAATCTCTGGTTCACTAAGCCGACCGCTAGCAGCCAGATCAATCAGGGTTTCATCCGGGATACTGCTCCATAGAAAAAATGAAAGCCGGGATGCAAGTTCAAGATCAGTAACAGGATAGACATCCCCATCATTCAAATTGGCGGGTTCATGTTCTCGCCTGACCAGAAACTCGGGGTCAGCTAGCAAACGACGCAGAGCAAGCTCAATGCCATCCTCGAAACTGCCGCCACTACGACCCTCCTCATAAAACGCCATCATGGGACTGATATCTTCTGCAGTCACCGGGCGGCGGAAAGCCTGCTTGGCAAGTTTAGAGATGATGCGGGTAGCACACCCTGGTTCCTCGTCCGCATTTGCAGGTGAACAGATAAAGATTTTTTCCTGGCTTACCGAGTTCTCGGGACGTTGGGCGTTAAAAGGGCCCTGTACTTTCATCATACCGATGGCCGGGTGATTATGAACTTGTGGAATGGGATCGTTCTCAACCGATTTTCTGTCATATTGCTGAATCAGACCAATATCCGGTCTGTAGTTGGTTGCCAGAAAAGTCGCTCCTACTAAACGTGTGCCGGCTTTTACCGGAACAGTCACATCCAGTGAACCATCCTGCCCGCCGCCCATACCTGAAAACACACCAACCCCGGTGTATTCAAAAAGGTGTACGCGTTCGCCATCTATACTCAGTTCCAGCTTTTCTCCCGGTATAAAACTGCCCATACCGAAGTTTTGCATAGAAAAGCTGTAGTCACCATCAGCAGGAAAGTTATGTTCAGCTGCAATACCGCCACGGGTATTTAAGGGCATCCCTTCCAACTGCATATTCTGTGAATTATCGGCTTCCACGATATAAGTTATTTCATTTGGCGAGCTCCAGAATCCTACTGCCATCCTGGCAATCTGCGCAGCTGCCTTGGTATAAGCCTCCAACAATGTGGGAGATATTGTTAATGAGCCGGCCTGATTGTCAAAGCCGCGGGCCGAAGAATCTGCTGGTAAATATGACGAAGGGTCAATGGTAATGCCCGTCAATTCCTCAATAACATTGGCATATTCGCTTTGGTTCAATCGGTGTAATGTTTTAGTACCTGGGCTAACCTGGGCAGCTGAATCTATTTTATCTTCAAGCCATTCTGTTAACGCCAGATAGTTTCTATCGTTGGGGCGATCCTGACCTGGCGGCGGCATCATGCCGGCTCTCATTTTTCTAATGGCCTTTTCCCAATGTTCAGGATTCTGGGGAATTTCATCAGTCAGGATGGTTTCAAGGTCCAGACTACCGGCATAGTCTTCAAAATTATGGCAAGCCACGCAGTATTCTTCGAGCTGAGCTAATTGACGCCGATCATCTCGAGAAGATTGGGCACTGGCGGGAATACTTATTAAAGAAGCTGCTATCAAGGCTATGAATGCTATAAATACTGAACAGCATCCCCGATCAATTACAACAGACCTATGACAATTCATTAACTCTCCCCTTCCACGCAATCAACTCTTTCCTTTTCAGAGCCCTAAGCATTAGAACCCCAGACACCTCGATCCAGATAAAAAATCAGCAACCGATTGTTTTATATAGCTATTTTACTCTATAGAGATAGAGAATATATTCATCATTGTTTACTTAACGACTGTTTAGTAATCTACCTCGACCAAGTTGTGAGGTCAACAACAGGAAGCATTTATTCAAGGAGGTCAGAATTGATTGCACTAAACGACTCTGAAAGTAAAAAAACAGGTAAAACCAGCCCAAAGCTGGAAAATGCCCAGGAAACTCGGGACATCATTTTATCTTCAGCTGTATCATTATTTTCAGAGATGGGCTTCAACGGCGTGTCCATGCGCGTACTGGCAAAAGCAGTCAATATCACACCGGCAGCACTGTACTATTATTTTCCTACCAAGAAAGACCTGCACAAAGCTGCGGTGCTTTATTCCTATAAAGATAGAGATGTTCCTGCTGTAGCAATGCTTGCAGTCAATGATGCCGAACAAAACCCTTTGCTTGTCCTTGAGAAATTTATTTACAGACTGAGCGAACGTTTTTACAGGGATGAACAGTTTATGAGACTGGTCCAATGGACCCTGTTGGATGCTGAGCATGATGAAAACATCCGAAATGTCATCGTGGAAGTTGTTTATCAGTCACATTTTGCTTCTCTGCAAAAATTTCTTGAACAGTTAGCCCCAAAAAAAGACTGCTACATGCTTGCAACATTTATTTTTGGCATGGTTATGCAAAACTATTTTACCCTGCCAATCCGAAAACACATTACAGACCATCAGATGGAAATGGAAGAGCCACATGAAGTCACCAGGAGAGTTATGCAATTGTTAAACAATGGCATGTCGGGCAAGACTTAAAATTGAGTAGAGTAGAAAAAAAATAGAGAGCAAGACTTTATATTCAGAATTTGTTTGTCAGCATGCCAGTCATAAAAGTAGCCTTTTTCAGCCTCGCACATGATGATTGAATTAACTATAGAATAAAACATTGGGCATGATAGTCTGCTTTTTTTATCAGCATTACGGATATTTTTATGTACATAGATACCTCAACCCTAAGCAACAAGGAAATGTATAAATTCCTGATCGGTGGTATTGCCCCGCGGCCAATTGCCTGGGCTGGCACTCGAAGCAAGGACGGTATTAATAACCTGGCCCCCTTCTCCTTTTATAACGCCTTCAGCTCGAGCCCTCCCATCGTCGGGTTCTCGACAATCCCCCGTCTGGATGGGCGCAAAAAAGACACATTGCAAAATGTCATTGACAGCGAATGCTTCACACTCAGCGCCGTTAGTCACAAACTCGTTAAGCAAATGAGCAAATCTGCAGCACTGCTGGAACCAGAAGACGATGAATTCACCTTCTCTGATTTAGAGCCCAGCGACGCTAAAAACATTAATGCCCCCTATGTAAAAGATGCTTTGCTGGTCTTCGAGTGTGAACTTAATCAGATCATCAGCTTTGGTGATCAGGAAGGTGCTGGTAATTTAATTCTCGGCGAAATAAAGCACATCAACATTGACGATTCTATTTACGACGACGGTTATGTTGATTTTGGAAAACTCGATCCTGTCGGTCGTCTGGCTGGCAACTGGTACGCGACAATCCGCGACCGCTTTGAAATCAAGCGAGGCTAATTAACATGAAAAGTTTTTACGCTCTATTGCTCGTCTCTGTGTTTTCCATACCGCAGGCTTTTGCCCAGGCAGTAAATGACGAGGACATAAGCAACCGGGTAAACCAGGCGATTATCAACAATGACAATCTTTCCTCCTCGGACGTTCTGGTTGTCAGTATCAATGGTTATGTGATGCTGGCAGGCCAGGTGCTCAGCGATGATTTGAAACAAGAGGCATCAGTCACCGCGGCCTTTGCCAGCATGAACATACGCCGTCTAATCAATGAACTTGAAGTTGTGGACGCCCTGGATACGAGTTTTGCAGCTAGTGACCAGGCCATCCTGGACCAGATAATAGATGTCATCCCAGAGCTTTCTCCAGCAACGATGCCGGTAATACACAATGGTGTCGTGCATTTAATGGGACAGGTGACACGCGACGAAGGTAGTACAGTTGCCAACGCTATTAGCCGTATGGATGGCGTTAAGAATATAAGAATAAGTTACGAATATATCCAGTAATTGCGCCGAGAGCCTTTTTCATGCCGGAAATCGCTGCGCTCTTCCGACCTAAGTGACTTCGAAAAGTATAATGTAGGCCGGAAGAGCGCAGCGATATCCGGCATGGGGAGCGCAGCTCCCCCAATAAACCCCAAATTCTGCTAGCGTCGCGAGGTAAAAAATATTTCCAGAGCCGGGAACATACGATAAGTATGTGACCGCTTTGAAAATATTTTTTAACAAGGCCTGGGCGAGTGCAGCAGCTACTGCTTATCCCTCTAAATCTGAAACAAAAAAAGGGCCGCTAATGCGACCCTTCTTTTTATTCAAAACAACTTCTCTTAATAGTCGAGAGGCGTATCCCTGATCTGGAACTGAACCATCTTACCGGTAGTTCCTTTTCCGCCTTCTACATGCCAAATCAGGTGAGTACCATAGTTAGCCCAAATGCTTCGACCTTTCCAGCCTGTGTCAGGATCATCAATACGTGCATCCAGACCCCTGCTGTAAAAGCCCATTGGGTAAGGCACTCTGAGATATGTCCAATCGCCACTTTCTGGATCCAGGGCTATCAGAGAGTCTGACCAGGAGCCATTGATGATAGGCGTATCTTTACCCAGACCAGTGACATTGTGCTGATCTACCCATCCAAAATAATGGAAGTCAGCTGGCACATCAGTGTTACCTAATTTTGGTCCTGGAGTTTCATATAAAGTCCAGCCAGCTTCACAGTGAGTTCCCATCTCGGTACCAGCGCCATTCAACACAGGGCAAGCACTGCGATCCAGAGTAGCCCAATGCGAGCTGCCTGCAAGTGCAACCCAGGGGTTACCATTGCTGTCTATATCCATACCACGTGGGTCAAAACCAGGATCTGGAATAGCATAAACCTCTGAGATACAGGTTTCTGGAGGATTGTCACCACGATCCAGTCTGACAATAGAGCCATATGGATGCAGAGCACTGTTTTCATTGGCTCCCCAAACTACATCGCCATCGCGTGGATCAGGAATCACGGTATACATATTGGCTCTGATTTCTGTATCCAGATCTGGATCAGGATTGTCATCACCCCAGGCATTCCATGGTTTGGTAATGGTGCCATCACCATTGGTATCAATAATCTGTGGGCACCAGCCAACAGCTGCTTGCTCATCATGAGTATTGTCAAAGGTGCGGGTATCAATCCAGCCAAACAATGGGCCCAGCAATTCGTTAAAATACAAAGTGCTTTCAGGATTGTTGGCAAACTGTAAATGGTGAGTGGCGTAGCAGGTTTCGATTAATTCAAACTCACCAGTTTTTGGATCATAAACAGAGGCTTGTCTGTTACTAAAGCCGGGATCTGCATAGGCTGAAAATTTATTGCCTGAATCAGGATCACACCAGTCCGGTGAAGTATTGCTTCGAATTTTTGACGTCATCCAGACGCGACCATCAGGTCCCAGCATGGCGTTGTGTGGATCAGAAGGATTCTCAAAACCCCACAAATGTTCCATACCCCAGAAATTGGAGGGCTGTCCTGGTGCCGGGAAACGTGAAGGTACATCACGCGGATCATCTCTGGTTGGAATCACAATGTCGTAGGCATCGTTGGTGATTGGGTCAACCACTGACAATAGACCGTGGCCTGAAGACACCGCATAAGTGGGGCCATAGGCATTTACTGTTGGGTTGTTTTTATCAGTGGTAATTTCATCATGCATGAAGTCCTGATCACCACCGATGTCGCGCAGGGTCACAACGACGTTGCGCTCAATACCTGCCGGACGCGGCGGTACAGGAGGAAGAGCACCATCTGCAATACTATCCGTCCAGTTAGCCATGGTTGTTGCCATGGCATCCAGACCAAACTGGGCAAAGTTGCCAAACATGGAACCACCACGAACACCGGTCTGGGTTCTGTATATCCATGATTCCTTCGAGGAATCGTGTCCCAGCGCATCCATATGACCAAGAGTTCGGGTAATCTTGTTACCTATCTGATGACAAAAGCCACAGTCACTTTTGAATTCATGCAGCATGCGTTTCTGGCTGTCGATAGCCGGGGCAAAACCCTGACGGTCTTCACCTTCCGCAGTTAGCACATCATCACCGGGGAACTGAACTAAAGACATCCAGTAATCGGCAGGATAATATTCAGCGGCTTCAGCTGGCGAGCCTGCCACTACAGCAGTTAAATCCAGATTCCTGTCACCAGGGCGGCCTTTTATTTTTTCTGAATCAACTAATCCGTAGCCGCGTACCCAAACCATATAAGTCGCAACAGGCATCTGAGGTAATACATAGTTGCCTTCATCATCTGTAACAACGATTTTGACAAAAGGTGTATTGGTTTCTTTGGTTTCAGCGATAACCCACACGCCTGCTTCCGGACCATTTTCACTGGTCACTTTTCCGGTAATGTATCCATCTGGATAGACACGTTCTCCGATATAAGGTACCTGAGCCAGTCCGGCAGTACTGATAAACAGTAAACCCAGCGTGATGGCTCCCAATAAATTCTTCATAACTCCTCCTAAAAATGCCCTGCAATATTATTATAAATAGTCAATTTAACCGTCGAAAATTAGCGATGTAGAAATTAATCATTCCCTTCCCTTGCCGCGGGGAGAGGCCGAGTATACCTGATCTTTTTTTTGATATTAATGCTTTTCTCACCCTGATAAGGGCATATATTCAGCTTACTCCGACAGACTTTCGTTTTATCCATATTCGCAATACAATCTTGCGCCTTTCAGGCCTATAATTCCCATTTTTGGCCTTCAAATGCTTTGCTATCTGATTGCGAGCTATTAAATAGCTGAATCGAAGCCAAAAAACAGCTAACTGACACTAAGCACGTTCCCCATTGGCAGTAAAAGAGGTATCCATGTCTAACAATATTTCAGCCAACAGCCTGCAAATTTCCCAGGTTCTCTATGATTTCATCGAAAGGGAAGCCACTCCGGGATCCGGGATCTCACCCGATCAGTTCTGGAATTCCCTTGCTGAAATCGTTGCTGAATATGCGCCCCGCAACAAGGCACTGCTGGACAAGCGAGATTCCTTACAGACACAAATCGATGACTGGCATAAAGCCCATGATATGGCCTATTACCTGAGCCATCGGGATGAATACAAACAATTCCTGCTGGATATTGGCTATCTGGTTCCCGAAGGTGAGGACTTTAAGGTCAACACCTGGAATTCAGATTATGAAATTTCTATCTGCGCCGGCCCGCAACTTGTGGTTCCGGTAATGAATGCCCGCTATGCACTGAATGCCGCAAATGCTCGTTGGGGTAGTCTGTTTAATGCGCTTTACGGAACCGATGTCATCCCGGTGTCGGGTAATGAGAAAAAAGGCTATGACCATGATCGGGGCCAGAAAGTAATCGACTGGGCCGATGATTTTCTCGATCAGGCTATTCCGCTGGAACAGGGACGCCACTCACAGGTAAGTGCCTATGGGCTGATCAATCAGGATGGACATATCGCCTTGCAGGTCGAACTTGAGGACGGCACTACAACCATGCTGACCAATCAGGACAAACTGGTAGGCTGGCAGGGATTTTCTGAAGCACCGGAAGCCTTGCTGTTTGTAAATCATGGACTCCATATGGAAGTCCAGATTGATGGCGAGAATCAAATCGGCAAACAACACCATGCCAATATCAAGGATATTGTTATGGAGTCTGCCATGACTACTATTCAGGACTGCGAAGATTCAGTCGCTGCAGTTGATGGCGAAGACAAGGTCAGTGTTTACCGCAACTGGCTTGGACTCATGCACGGCACCCTTCAGGAATCTTTTGACAAAGGTGGCGAAACGATTACCCGCAGGCTCAGCCAGGACCGCTTCTATAAAGGCACCAGTGGTGAAACTGTATCCATGCAGGGACGCAGCCTGCTACTTGTCCGCAATGTGGGACACCTGATGACTACCGATGCGGTGCTCGACAGGGATGGTAATGAAATTCCTGAGGGCATTCTCGATGCTATGGTCACTACCCTGTGCGGGAAACATGATTTATTGAGGAACAGTCCGGTTCGAAATAGCCGTAATGGCAATATCTATATCGTCAAACCGAAAATGCATGGTCCTGAAGAAGCTGCTTTCACTAACGACCTGTTTAATGCCGTGGAAGATGCTCTGGAACTTAAGCGCAACACCATCAAGGTAGGCGTGATGGATGAAGAACGCCGCACCAGTGTCAACCTGAAAGAATGTATCAGAGCTGTTCAGGAAAGAATCTTTTTTATCAATACCGGCTTTCTTGATCGTACCGGTGATGAAATTCATACCAGCATGCATGCGGGGCCTTTCCTGCCCAAGGATGCTGTCAAAGGACAGCCCTGGATAGACGCCTATGAAAATTCCAATGTTGATAAAGGCATTGAATGCGGTTTCATTGGCAAGGCACAGATTGGCAAGGGTATGTGGGCAAAGCCGGACCAGATGGCTGACATGATGATGCAAAAAGTTGCCCACCCCAATGTCGGTGCCAGCTGCGCCTGGGTTCCTTCTCCCACTGCAGCGACCCTGCATGCCATTCATTACCACCAGATTAATGTAACTGCGACCCAGCGCCGCCTGGCTTCCAGAACCAAAGCCAATGTCGATGACATTCTTACTATTCCACTGATGACTGAAAACAATCTTACTGCAGAAGATATTCAGAAGGAGCTGGACAATAACGCCCAGGGAATACTGGGCTATGTGGTGCGCTGGATTGATAATGGCGTCGGCTGCTCAAAAGTGCCAGACATAAACAATGTCGGCCTGATGGAAGACCGTGCCACGTGTCGCATTTCAAGTCAGCATATTGCCAACTGGCTTTGCCATGACATTTGTTCTGAAGAGCAAGTGATGGAATCGATGAAAAGAATGGCCAGGATCGTGGACAAACAGAATGCGGGTGATTCTCTTTATCACAATATGGCACCCGGTTTTGATGGTATTGCCTTTCAGGCTGCCTGTGATCTGGTGATCAGAGGGATGGAGCAACCAAATGGTTATACCGAACCGGTATTACATGGGCGCCGCAAAGAACTAAAAAGCAGTACTTGAGACACCAACACAGAGGAAGAAAAGGCGTGAATAAGAATTACAAGACAGCACTGACAGCACTTTTACTCTTTCTCACGAGCCTTTCACTTAATGCCCAACTGCCTGCGCCCAATGCATTCGAAGTAAGTACCGGTCACACCCATTTAATCGTCCCTAACGTTGCCAAACACCGGGAAATCTGTAAGCTGCTGGGCGCCCAGGAACGTTCTTCCGGGCGCATCGAGGCCTTGATGTTTCCCGGCATGTTCATTTTGTTGCGTGAAGGAGAACCCGCCCAGCCTTCAATTGCCACTACCGCCAATCACATGGGCTTTATGGTGAACGACTACAACCTTTACAAAGCAAAGCTGGTAGCCGTAGATGCCAGTTTTTTCTATGACGATGGTGAGGGGTTAATTCTTGCTGATCTACCTGATGGTGTCAGAGTAGAAATCGCCCTGGATGAAAGCCAACAGGATCCTATTATTTATCACCATACCCATCTGGTCGCAGAAAATGGCGAAGAACTGCGCCAATGGTACCTTGACGTGTTCGGCGCCGAAGTCGGTGAAAGAAGAGGTCTGCCATCAGCATTGATTCCCGGCGGCCAGGTTGATTTTCTTCCCCTGCAAGGCGACCTTCCCCTTCCCACTCAAGGCACCGCCATCGATCATATCGGCTTTGAAGTGGCTAGCCTGGATGCGTTTGCAACAAGAATGGCAGATCTGGGCATTACCTTCGACCGGGAACCGGCTTGCATTGATGAGATAAAATTATGCATTGCCTTTATTACCGACCCAACTGGCACTTATATTGAATTGACTCAGGGCCTGGCCATTATTAAATAGGGGACAGTGACTTTTTCTTTAAAAAAGTCACTGTCCCCTTTTGTAAAATTCATATTTCCAACTATCCTGATAGGATTAAAGTTACCGGCTGAACAAGGATTGTTGAATGCCAAGAATTGCCCGGGTAGTCCTACCCAACTTCCCCCACCACGTTACTCAACGTGGCAACCGACGTCAGAACGTCTTCTTTAGCGATAACGACTATAAAGCCTATATATCTATAGTCTCCAAAGCACTGACCAAAACCGGCACACAAATCTGGGCCTACTGCCTGATGCCTAATCATGTGCATTTGATAGCGGTACCTACTGCAACTGATGGTCTAAGCCAGGTATTCAGGGAAGCCCATGTCCGCTATACCCGCATGATCAATAAACGTGAAAACTGGCAGGGGCATTTATGGCAGGAGCGATTTCATTCCTTTGCCATGGATGAAAGACATTTGATCGCGGCAGTCCGCTATGTTGAATTGAACCCTGTCCGCGCGGGACTGTGTTCCAGTTCTGACGAATGGCGCTGGTCAAGTGTCCATGCACATTTGAATAAGAAAGATGACAAGCTAGTCACCGTCAAACCAATGCTCGACCTGATTCAAGGGGATTGGAAAACTTACCTGGACTATACAGACCTGGATGAAGAAATTCGGCAAATCCGCAAACACAACAGCACCGGGCGCCCTCTAAGGGGACAGTGACTTTTTCATAGAAAAAGTCACTGTCCCCAAAATACCACCTATTTTTGCAACGAAAAAACAAACAGACTATTGCCATTACCATTTTCAATATTGAGCTTTACCGGCCCCATGGAACCAGTGTTCAATCCAGGATGAGACAGGTTATTACCGGTGATCACTGCCACATATTGTTTGCCATCTACCGCATAGGTGATATTGCTGGTGGAGACCGGTGCATTCAAAATTGTCTCCCAGAGCACTTCTCCGGTATCCAGATCCTGCGCCCTGAAGCGACGATTAATATCTCCCCAGAACAATAAATCTCCTCCTGTGGTAAGCACTGATGAGGTTGTTGGCACAGGTCCGGTAACCCAGTAGCTAATTTCACCGGTTTCCATATTCACCTTTGCCATGCCATTGAGCTCATCTGGCGGAACCCCGGGAGCAGACATTCCAATTCTGCTTTGCGGTGTAGCGGGCATGGACTCCCTCGCCGGCATGGCAGACGTCATATTCAGGCAGTTCTTGATATAGGGCACATACATGGAATTACGCTGCGCATCATAGGACGCAGGCCAGTAGGAACGCGTATTAAAATAGCAAATAAGGCGGTGGGCACCGGGCTGATCGAGAATCAGGTCACGATTAATCATGGTGGCGCCAGTATTTACATCAATATCTTCAATGAGGAAGTTTTCCGTGTCTTCCGGAAATGGCATTGCCCACAGGAACTCCCCTGTATGCTTGTCCAGTACCCAGAGACCACCGCCCTCACCCACATTTACGATGACATCCCTTTCTTCGCCAAGCACATCAGGATTGATCCACTTCACATGCTCAGGATCGGGATTGACCCTGGTTCGAAAGATTATCCGCTCCTGGTTCATATCCTCATCCCAGTCATCCCCTGGTAAATGCTGGTAATACCAGTTGAGGGCGCCAGTATCAGGATCTATAGCCAGAGTGGAATTGCTGTATAAATTTGCCGGTGCCGAATAGGACACCGCACCAGGATTGCCGTCATGTCGCTCGTAACGCGTATAGGGCGAAGGATTAGCGACACTCCAATAGATCAGGCCGGTTTCAGCATCATAGCCACCGGGTAAGCCCCAGGTAGATGCGCGCCTTTCGTTAAGAGGAACACCTGCCCAGGTATCAAATCCAGGCATTTCATCGGGCGCCTGGGCGGTAAAGAATTTCCACTCCAGTTCCCCGGTGCGCGCATTATGTGCAGAGATAAAACAGCTGGCACGATCACGACAGGTTCCCCCTGCCAATACCTTGCCTTCAATGACAATAGTGCCCGAAGTAATATCGCGCCCATCAGGTTCACTGCGCCAGCGTTGCTGTCCATTGACCGCATCAATGGCAATCACCGAGCCATCAGAGGCGCCGAAATACACCATGTCTTCGAATATCGACATGGTCTTGGACCGCCCTGGGCGCTCCAGTTCCGGTACATGCCGCCAGATCAAATCACCAGTGGTAGCATCCAGAGCAGCGATGCTGCCATCAGGCATGGTCAGATACATAATGCCGTCGTAAACCGTAGGAATGGTTTCTGTTATGCCATCAGGCAAGCCCAGAGACCAGGCCAGACCAAGCTGACCAACATTGTCCCGATCAATATCATCAAGGGGGCTGGAGCGCCGGGCGTCATAGGTGCGGCTGTACATCAGCCAGTCAGCAGGATCCGGATTGAGAAGCATTTCATTGGTAACCGGACGAAAATTTTCAATTGCCGGTGTAGAAGCAAGGGGATTGAAAAAGGCGTTATCCCCGGTGCCTGCTTGAGAAAAATTGGACGCCAGAAATTCAAGATACTCAACAAGTGAAGTCATCTGATTATCAGCAACAATGACCGGTGGCATACCTTTCTCAGGATTACCCACGCGCAGAAACGCAATCAGGTCCTGATCTTTTTCCTGTAGTACGCGCTCATGAATTGCAGGACCCAGGGTGCCGCCCTGTCCGCTGCCACCATGGCAATGCGCACAGGTACTGTCAAAAATTTCCAGACCTTCGGCCACTTCCTGTGAGTTTGCGTTGATGGCAGGCAACACAAAAAATATAAAACCCAGTAAGTGTTTGTTCCGTGTAATCATGTTTTTGTCCAATAAGAGTTGAGATTGATGAGCATTTTATTTTATTTTTATTCTTAGCTTTTAGCTTTCAGCTTTCAGCTTTCAACCATTCAGGGTTAAAACCCCTCCTGCAAAATTTAAGCGTTACAGTAGCCGAAAAGTCTTTTTATTCAAACTGCCAATCATTAATCATCTGATACCGGGCAGTGCGAATACGCTTGAACTTGCCATCTTCTATATCGTAAAAGCCCCAACTGACAATGCGCATCACTGAGCCAATACCGGTTGCAGAATCTGCAACATGACCGGCGCAGTGCCTGCAATTAATGGCTTAAAAATTTATCCTGCACAGAATTGATCATCAACACGCCTGTTGCCAGAAATAAAATTACCATTATGGCTCTTGAGCATACTGTAGAGCCAAAATCATCACAACTGAGCAAAACACACGTTTTTAGAAGACCCATGGCAAGTAAAAAAAAAGAGGAAGTTTTGAGCAGCCTGAACTAGCTGCTCAGATCATCGTTTTCCATTATAAGATGATTTACCAACACTTCAGCTTCTGCCAGGGAATGTACGACTCTGATACTGATGCCCTTGAAACCTGCAGTAGTCTTGAACATTTTTGAAAGGGCATCTCCATAGGTGTTACCGGAGATAAAAATAGTGCCGGTATAACCTTTCTTTCTGCCAAGTTCTTTATACTTATCCATTAAGTAGTTACCTTC
This sequence comes from Gammaproteobacteria bacterium, assembly GCA_018698975.1. Taxonomy (GTDB): domain Bacteria; phylum Pseudomonadota; class Gammaproteobacteria; order Pseudomonadales; family Pseudohongiellaceae; genus Eutrophocola. Next base: position 5,058 of record JABIPQ010000017.1, on the reverse strand, counting down.
GTGATAACCAAAACCCAGCTCATCCATCTCCGAGAAATCTACAATCTCATAAAAGGGCTCATTGAGTTCAGGATCAATAGAAATTTCATCAATATAAAGCAGCACTTCTTCTAAGGTGCTTACACCCAACATCCGGCAATGGACATAGTGCTTTGGTATATTTTTTTCGTAAGAAACCGGCATCAGAAAACCTTCATTAGTGGAACAAAATCTATCAGGTTAAACGCGCCCAGTCACTCAGCAAATATATAAAACCCTGTGGCTTCATTGTTTAAACCAGACAACACAATTGCTAGCAGTGTTGATTAGATGCAGTTACAATTTCAGCGTATTTGGGGAACGCAGAACCCTGCAATATAACCAGGAAATTTCCGGTTTTGGACATCTGTACATTCTTTTCACTTTTTATCAGCAGGATAATGAATAATGGCTATATACACACACGTCACCCTGGGCACCAATGACTTTGAAAACGCAGTAGGTTTCTATGATGCGGCTTTGGGCGCTCTGGGCGTTAATAATCTGGGCAACCTTCACCCGACAGCCATGATGTATGGCAAGGAAGCACCGGAATTTGTCATTCTGACTCCTTCAGACGGCAATGCTGCCTGTAGCGCAAATGGTGGCACAACTGGTTTCGCTGCAGAAAGCAGAGATCAGGTAAACAAATTTCATGAAGCAGGCCTGGCTAATGGCGGATCTGATGCCGGCGAACCAGGTCCTCGCAGCTTTGCTCCTAATGCTTATGCTTCTTACCTGCGTGATCCAGATGGCAATAAAATTTGCGCCTACTGTTTTGCTGAAGAATAAGTAAACCCGAGAAGAGGCCAGTGTCTGCACCGGCCTCTTCTTATTCTTGTCACTCCGCGTCATTATTGCTTCATCTCCCTACTGCGTCTCTTCATGCGCCCTCTTAACACCAGCTATACTTTGGCCTTATTCCGCATCCTTCTTGTATCTTTAAAGCACAAGCATTAGTCTTCATAAAACAAAAATAATACACTCGGCCGGAAAACCCTTTTTCGTTAGGGATTACTGATTTTCAGCGCCTTGTTTTAAACAATTCTGGTTTTAAAAACCTGAGATAAACAGGCAGCAGGTATTTTCTGAGAGGATGTTACTGGGATGAAACAACAACTTACCTGTATGCAAACTTGCCTGCTTCTGTTGTCGGGCATTATTGCAATACCATTTGCCATTGCGCAGGATGCTGACCATCAGGAAATTATTGATGGCTACTGTATCGAGTGTCATAACCTGGAAGACTGGGAAGGAAGCCTGGCACTGGATTTGATGGACCTGGGTCAGGTCACACAGGACGCACGGGAATGGGAAAAAGTTATTGGAAAACTCAACCTGCAATTAATGCCACCGGTAGGACAGCCACGCCCTGACCAGGCAGCTTATGACAGCATGACCAACTGGCTGGAAGAGCAGCTCGACAGCAATGCGCAAAACAATCCTGATCCAGGCCGCCCCGGGCTATTCCGTTTGAACCGTACTGAATATGCGACAGTGATCAGGGATATTCTTGATTTTGACCTCAATATTGAATCCATTCTGCCTCCCGATAATTCCAGCTACGGCTTTGACAACATTGCCGACATCATGACTATGTCCACCACCCTGCTGGAAGGCTATTTATCAGCAGCCGATCGGGTTAGCGCCATTGCCGTTGGCGATCCTGAATTTCCCCCGGAAGAATCTCACTACCCGGTTTCCAACGCACTGTCTCAGGATCAGTATCTTGAAGGCCTGCCTTTGGGGACCCGTGGTGGCACTTCCATAGAACATAATTTCCCTCTGGATGCGCTGTATGAAATCAACTCCCGTTTTCTGGGCAACTCGGTTGATGCCATTCGCGGACTGCAATTTCCCCACCAGTACGAAGTGGCCATTGATGGTAAACGCGTAAAACTGGTCACCATCGGTGGTAATGCCGATTACAACCTGATGATGGAAAACTCGGCAGCATCGAAACTGGATATCGAAGCAAGGACACGGGTCCTGGTCCCGGTAACCGCAGGCAAACACCAGCTAACCCTGACCTTTATTGAAAAAACCGGCGCCCTGCAACTTGATCAACTGCAACCTTTTGAACGGGAAAACTTCGATCCGGTAAATCTGGGCGGCATTGTGGCGCTATCTCACGTAACCGTAAGAGGCCCCTTCAATGGGCAAACACCGCAACAATCAACTGCCAGCAGGGAAGCTATTTTCAGCTGCTACCCTGATCGATCATCCCGGGAAGCACGCTGTGCCAACGAGATCCTGTCGAGCCTGGCCAGAAAAGCCTATCGCCGACCAATCCTTGATGAAGACATGGAAATTCTGATGGATTTCTTCCGCATCGGCCGCGAATCAAAAGGCACCTTTGAAGGGGGTATTCAACTGGGTTTGCGCAGGGTTCTGATGAGCCCTGATTTCCTGTTTCGCCTGGAACAGGATCCTGAAAATGCCGAACCTGATGAAGTATTTGCCATCAGCGATCTGGAATTGGCCTCACGTCTCTCCTTTTTCCTGTGGAGCTCTGTGCCCGATGACGAATTAATCGACCTGGCTGCCGCCAGACGCCTGAGCAACCCCGCTATTCTTGAGCAACAGGTAATAAGAATGCTGGACGACGAACGCTCCCAGGCATTGGTGAAGAATTTTGCCGGCCAGTGGTTTCACTTGCGCAATCTCAACAGCGCCGATCCCGATGGTCTGGTGTTTCCAAATTTCGATGAAAATCTGCGCAGTGCTTTCCTGCAGGAATCGTCCCTGTTTTTTTCCAGCATCATGACAGAGAATCGACCGGTCACAGAATTACTCACCGCAGATTACACTTATCTCAATCAGCGCCTGGCTCGTCACTATGGTGTTGATGGCATTACCGGCGATGATTTTCAGCGCGTCACCATCACTGATAGTGCGCGCCAGGGAATTCTTGGTCATGGCAGCATCCTCACGGTGACCTCTTTTCCACACCGCACCTCTCCCGTGTTACGCGGTAAATGGATAATGGAAAACATTCTTGGCGCTGAAGTCCCGGCGCCGCCCGATGATGTGCCGGCACTGGAAGAAAACGCAGCCGATGCCATTGATATTCTGTCCATGCGCGAACGCCTGGCAAAACATCGCGACAATCCCGCCTGTGCTGGCTGTCATAACATGCTCGATCCGCTGGGTTTTGCGCTGGAAAAATTCGACGGCGTTGGCAGATACCGTGATCTCGATGAAGGCGGACTACCCATTGATGCCTCGGGTGTTCTGGCTGATGGCTCGCCAATTGATGGACCCGCTGATTTACGCAAGGCCATTGCTGACAAGCCTGAAATTTTCGTAAAAACCTTTACCTCGAAAATGCTGACCTATGCCTTGGGCCGCGGTCTTGAATTCTATGACATGCCTACCGTACGCCAGATAGTTGAAGAGGCAGAAAAATCAGAATACCGTTTTTCCACCATCGTGCAGGAAATTGTGAAATCAGTGCCTTTCAGAATGAAACGCGCCGCCAGCCAGGATGATGAAAACATAGATTTGGCAGACATCTAACGCGCCTTCCTGAGCGTTCATATGTCTATATATTGCCTGTTTATTCCGGTAGACTAGGCCGCAAACAGGGATCTTTTGAGGGGAAGAGGAATGTTTATTCAGAAAAAATCATTGGCTCGTCGTACCTTCCTGCGTTCTGCAGGAACTGCTATCGCACTGCCTTTTGTCAGCGCCATGGTGCCGTCACTCACCGCACTGGCCCAGACTGCCGCTAATCGGCCCAAAAGAGCCGGTTTCGTTTATGTGCCACATGGCATGATCATGACCGACGACGATGATCGCTGGACACCTGCCACTGTAGGGAACAATTTTGAACTCACCCCTACCCTGCAACCCTTAAAAAATTATCATGACAAACTCACTATTGTCAGCAACCTGATGGGTGCTGATATGGCTGGTCAACATGCCGGTGCACCGACTGCTTTTTTGACCGACAGTTTCCCCAAGAAAACCCAGGGCGTCGATATGGAAGCTGGCGTTTCCATTGACCAGGTGATCGCCCAGCACATAGGTCAGGACAGCGTCTTTCCTTCCATGCAAGTGGCCATTGAAGATGTCAGTGAATTAGTGGGCGCCTGTGACTTCGGTTATAGCTGTGCCTATCTGGACACCCTTAGCTGGGCGTCCTCAACAAATCCATTACCCATGCAGATCAACCCGCGCATTGTGTTTGAGCAAATGTTCGGCGGCACGGGCACCCCACAGCAGCGCCGCATGCGTATGGAACAAAATCGCAGCATCCTCGATTCGGTGTTGCAGGAAACCCGAAAAGTCGAAAGCAAACTCGGCGCAGAAGACCGCAACCGGGTCAGTGATTTTCTGACCAATATTCGGGAAGTGGAACGTCGTATTCAAAATGCTGAGAGTCGCAGTGACGAGCTTTCTTCTTCAGCACCGGCTTCACCGGTAGGCATTCCTGAGTCTTATGAGGAACACGTAGGCCTGATGTTCGACCTGATGCATATCGCCTACCAGGCAGATATAAGCCGGGTTTTCTCCTTTATGATGGCACGGGATCTTAGCCACCTCAGCTATCCTCAGGTAGGCGTATCGGATCCACATCACGCTATTTCCCATCACCAGAACTCAATCGAAACCATTGAGAAGCATTTCCGCGTCAATATTTATCACCTGGAACAGTTCGTGGCCTTTGTCGACAAACTGGCCGCAACACCCGATGGTGAAGGTTCTTTGCTAGATAACTCACTGTTGATGTACGGCAGCGGCATGAGCAACGGTAACGATCATGTCAAACTGCGCCTGCCAACAGCCATTGTCAGTGGCTTCCTGCAAGGCAATCGCCATATCCAGGTTCCGGATAAAACCCGACCCATTGGTGATTTGCATCTGGATATCGCGCGCCAGATGGATGTGGAACTGGAAACCTTTGGCCGCAGCGAAGGCCATACGGTTGGACTTGCCTGATTACCCGAGGAACTGGCTGATGACATTTCTTCGGCGCACAACCCTTACCCTTGCCCACTGTTCTTTGCTGCTATTGACTGCTATGCCTTTAGCCTT
>JABIPQ010000016.1 GCA_018698975.1 Gammaproteobacteria bacterium | reverse complement strand
GTAGGCTCATCACACTGAAATACGAATTTTGATTCCCCCTGTAAATGGAGAGAGGCCAAATAGCGCCGAATGCCCGATGGGGGCCCGTTCAGGGTGTAAGCCCCTGATATTATGCGTTTTCTATTGAGAGTATTGTGATTGTCTCTTGCTGAATTTGATATTTTACATTCATGCGACTCAGGCACAGACCGCCTAAGGATTCTTTTTCAGTCTTTTTGTAAGCCGGTCGCGGGTCTAAGCCAAGGACGCCTTGGAGTAATTTTTCGAAGTGATCATCCATTTTTAAGGCGGCTTTTTGTTCTTGGGCTTTTAAACTCCACTGAACTTTAAAGATTTGTGTGGGTGCATGGGGGGCAAAGCCGCTCGTGGCGTTGGGAATGCTTTCGCAATAAGGCAAATAGGGTTTGATATCGATGATCGGCGTATTATTCAGTAAATCTATACTACCAACGCGTAATATTAATCCCCTGCCCTGTTGTTCCCAGCCAAGATTCTCAACTACCGACATCCCAATACTATTGGGGCGAAATGTAGAGCGACTGGCGAACACACCTACTTTTTCTTTCCCCCCCAGACGCGGTGGTTGCACCATGGGTGACCAGCCTTTGTCGGCGGTTTCATGAAAATGAAAAAGTAGCCACAGATGAGAAAACTCCTCCAATGCACGCAAACAATTGGGATCAGCAAAGGCTTCCTCAAACACAATTTCACCTACAGCCGCTTTCACCAATCCCGGTTGTCGTGGAATGGCAAATTTTTGTTTATAGGGTGATTTGATAAAAGCGATTGGTGTGGTTTTCATGCTGTCTATTAAGACATTAGGAGACCTAAGTCTCAAGTCTCAAGCGGGCGTCTTGCAAATGCCATCTCGGATGGCGGTCTGTGGACTTATCCAACCTGCAAAGGGAGTAAAAAATGACTTACCAATGATTCACCAGGCTATACCGTAATCATCACCGTAATTACTGGATCCACCCATCATGCTGCCCTGCCTCTGATCAATAAAGATGCCGTTTATCGGGCCTGAGGTCAGCTCCTCGGTTTCCACCTGATAACCCATTTCCCCAAGACGCAGCCTGACCGGAATTGAAGTATCAGCCCGAAGCACAAGTCGGCCTGGTTGCATTGCATGATTGCCAAAAGAACTGTGTACCTGGTAGCTATTGATATTGGCCGCTTCGGTAGCCTGCTGAACATCCATACCAAATTCCACTATGTTGAGGAAAAACTGTAGCAGGTTCTGCTCCTGTGTATCACCGCCCTGAACAGCAAATGAAAGAAAAGGCGCACCATTTTTTAGTGCCATGGAAGGCGTCAATGTGGCACGGGGACGTTTTCCCGGTTCCATAACGTTAAAGGGATTCTGGTCCGGTGACATAACAAAACTTTGCAGACGTTGTGATAAACCAATTCCTGTGGTGCCGGCAATATAAGCAGGAATCCAGCCTCCGCTGGGAGTAATGGAAACGACCCAGCCTTCCTTGTCTGCAGTCTGAATAGATGTGGTGCCTGCAAGAAAACCTTGATCATGGTCCATTGTGTTTAATGAATCTACAGTAGCGACAGCACCCCGGGGCTCAATTACGGGCTGCCACTGCTCAAGCAATAGGGAATAAGGATTACTTTCTCCCTGGAATGGATAGGGATCCCCTGGCTTGACCAAAATCTGGTTTGCATTCTTGTCAATCTCATTAATGCGTTGTCTCGCATAATCCTTGGATAGCAAACCCGCAATCGGTTCTACCGGAGGATAATAAGGATCGCCATAGTAAAAATCCCTGTCTGCAAAGGCCAGGTTCATTACCTGATACAAAGTATGGATATATTCCGGGCTGTTATACCCCATCCCTTTCACATCATAATTTTCAAGCATGTTCAGCATCTGCAGCATTACCGGGCCCTGCACCCAGGAATTAAGTTTGAAAACCTCAATTCCCTTATAGGTGGTGCTCACCGGTTCTTCAATATAAACCTGCCACTGATCCAGATCGGCAAGGGTAATCAAACCTCCGCCATCCTGAATTGCCGCAATCATTTCCGTAGCGATATCGCCTCGATAAAACCGTTCATAGGCCGCATAAATTGCCTCTTTGCGATTCAGGCCTGACTGCAGAGCCTGCTGTTCTGCATCTACCAGACGGACGAGAGTATTCAGTAACTCTGGCTGACGAAAAATTTCTCCAGGGCGAGGTGCTGACCAGCTATTGGGATTGAGAGGATTGTAATGGGGCAGGAGCACCCGCTTTGAATCAGGCCAAAGTTTAATGAGATCCTTGTATAGCTGGATAGTCTCAGCCTTAACCTGCTCAATAGGATAGCCTTCAGCCAACTCCATGGCCGGCGCCAACACATCGGTCAGACTCATACTCCCATATTCCGCGAGCATCACCAGCAAGCCCCCTGGTGTTCCAGGAATCACTGCCGCAAGAGGGCCATAATCAGGAGGATGAGCCATACCCATACTACGATATTTCTCTGGCGTGGCATTAGTGGGTGCGGCGCCCAGGGCATTTATAGCGATCACTTTACCGCTACGAGGGTCATGAATCAGGGCCTGTGTTTCCCCTCCCCAACCCATGGTGTCCCAGATAGTGGCTGACACTGCCAGCATCGCGCTGGCGGCATCTACAGCATTCCCACCCTGATTAAAAATACGCGAACCCGCAGAAGCGGTCAGGGGTTTGCCGCCAACTGCTACCCAATGTTGTCCATGCAATGGCGGCTTTTTGGAGTGTTTGAATTCCTGGGCTTGCAGTGAAGAAGTACCAAGATACAAAAACAGCAAAATTATGAGGAAACGCACAGCAAACAGGTCAGGCACACTCAACACAGAAAAACCGTGCATTGACGCTTTTTCTGATGAATTATTTAAAAGATATTTCATATGAGCAACCTTACCACAAGTCATTAATGTGCTCACAAAGCCACTGGATATTATTATTTTTAAGAGTGCATGCTTTTAATATGCCAATAAAGCCACTCAGTTATATGGATAATGGCCGGTATATCGCCTATATTCGTTTTCTAAAATTCAGTCAATGCGAGCAATCATGGACCGTTTTCACTGGACATTTCTACAGCCCTAAACCCCCGGTTGCGACATGACAAAAGGATATAAAAGTACACAGCTTATTTCTATTGCCTGCACTGAAAAACCTTGCTGTTTTCTTTATGTCGTAATTCTTTTGTGCCTCTTGCTATTGAGTTCCTCCGGCTTTTCACAAAGCACTGCGCCTGTCACTATTGGCACGGTCAACGGACAACTGGATCAGCAAAGCTCGTTTACCGCTTTTACTGATTATCTTGAAGCCCGCCTTCCTAACAATCGCTTTGAAGTCAGGGGTTTTGAGACTATTGAATCCTTAATGGCCAATATAAATGATCAAACTCTGGATTTTGCTTTCATCACACCAGCCGCTTTTGTTGAATTAAGAGAGAAAACAGATTTTCGTTTGCTGGCGACTATTACACAGCCAGCGGGTGACACTTTTTCACCCTGGCTGGCAGGAACAGTTTTCACAAGAGAATCCCGCTCAGATATAAATTCCATGTCTGATGCTACTGATAAAAAACTTGTTGCCCTGTCAGAATTTGCCCTGGGCGGTTGGTTATCTGCTGTTAGAGAATGGAAAGACCTGGGGATAGCGATTGATTTTGATCTGGCATCTGTAGAATTTGTGTTTTCCTATGGCACAGTGATCAGCATGGTCTGTAATGGCGAAGCAGATATCGGAGTAATTTCTGCCAGTACATTCAGTAGTTTTGCATTACAGTGTGATCAAGCGCTAAGAATTCTTCCATCTCCCGAAAATCTCCAGGACTTCATCTACCCCTTACCCCACAGTACACGACTATATCCGGAAGTAGCATTTGCGATGCTTGGGCAATTCGAAGAAAGTTTCGTTCGCGATTTAACCCGGGCCTTACTGGACATAGAACCTGATAGCGAAATTGCGCAATCAGTAAATATCAGCGGATTTACTGCACCACTATCTTATAGAGATGTACAGGCACTGATGCAGGAACTCAGGCTTGGGCCATACAGCACGATTAGCCAACTCACACTAAAACAAATACTGAGTGAAAATATTTACAAAGTGACTCTGACACTCACTCTTATCATTATCCTGATCAGTGTCGGGTTTATCAGCTCACTCAGTTTGAGTCGAAAATTCAAGTATTCAGAAAATTACCGCAAACGAGTTTTTGAAGGCTCGCATATTCCTATGGTGGTTATAAGAAAAATTGGAGAAGGCTTCCTCGACATGAATGCGGCCGCCGTAAAACAATATGGCTATAAGTCCAAAGAAGAATTAATCGGAAAATCAATAACACAGGTCTCATCCAGAGATCAGGGTCTAAAAATCAGCAGACAAGAAGCTCTTGAAATTCTGGAACGGAAAGTAAATGAGCAAGGTGAGTCGACTGTTGAATGGAATCATATCAAGCCTAATGGCGAAAAGTGGCTGGGTAAAGTTCATCTTATGTCCTTTGATTTCGGTGAAGAGAAATTAATCCAGGCAACTGTTGAAGATATTACTGAGCAGAGAAGGAGGGAAGAAGAACGGAAGCAGCTCGAGCAGCAACTGGAATTTAGTCAGCGCATGGAGTCCATTGGTCGCCTCGCAGGTGGAATTGCCCATGACTTTAATAATTTGCTAACAGTGATTAATGGTTACTGCGAAATTCTTCTTGCAGACAACGCCAAAAATGCGCCTGTGACAAAAATACTGGAACAGATCAAAAAGGCAGGTAGTCGAGCAGCGGAATTAACCTCACAATTACTAACTTTCAGTCGCCAAAAAGCGACGCCTCATGTACCCGTCAACCTCGGTCTGCTCACTGAAGACCTGGCTGAAATGTTTAGAAGTGTGCTCGGTGAACACATTCAGCTTCAACTAGAACTCAAAGATAGCCACCAGTTTATTTTTTCAGTTCCAGGTCAGCTACAGCAAGTATTATTAAACCTTGTGGTCAATGCCAAGGATGCTATGCCTGATGGTGGTGTATTACTTATCAAAACAAAAACGCGCACGGTTTCCCCGCATTCTGCTAAAGCACTGAAAATAAAATCCGGAAAATATATTGAAATGACACTCAGGGATAACGGTATAGGGATGGAAAAAAATATCAGCAAGCATATTTTTGACCCTTTTTTCACCACCAAGGACACTGGTACAGGACTGGGACTTTCAACAGTTTACGGCATCATCAAACAATCAATGGGAACAATTGTTGTCGATAGCGAACCGGGCGAAGGTTCAACATTCACGGTTTTATTACCTCTGACAAATATAAAGGCATCAAAGCAGGTAGAGACAAGTCCTGCAACAAGCCTGCCCGTAAACTCCTACAATATTATGGTGGTGGAAGATCAAAAGGAAATAAGTGACTACACTGAATCTGTATTGCGTACAGCCGGTCATAGGGTAATTACCGCCCAATCAGGAGAAGCTGCAATTGAAATAATAAAAAAACAGCAAGACCCTATCCATCTTTTGGTCACAGACGTTGTCCTGGAAGGCATGAATGGCGGGGAGCTTGCTGAATTATTCAGCCAGCATTATTCCGATATTCCCGTACTGTTTATTTCCGGCTATCCTGCTGATGCTTTGGCCAGATATGGCATACAGCAGGGCACAAAAGAATTTCTAAGCAAGCCATTTTCACCCATTGAACTGCATGTAAAAATTAATCTGATGATGAATGACGCCCCTTTGAGCATATAATTACGAATAAAAAAAGGTCAACAAAAGGCATACTTAATCAGTTATATGCCCTTTCCTGACACTGCCTGATTAAATTATACCTGCCCTGTCTGACTTTTACTGATCGGAGACAATTATAGAAACACAGACCATTGTCGATGCTAAAATAGGCAACTCAAGAGAGTAAACCAATGGATTTTTGCACATAGCTCAAGTATCCTTCGCGCCTTTTCCAGTTGCTGATAATCTATCTTTTATGACAACGCGAGTTTGTTTCACAATGGACAACCTTGGTGATGCCGCCGACCTTGGCCGAGGCGTCATCAATGAGCCACGCCTGCCCGGAGAACGCCCTGCTCTGGAAATTGGCTTTCCGGCCTTATTGGACATGTATCGGCGTTTTGATATCAAAATAACCCATTTTGTAGAAGGCTGGAGCGCTGATGCTTACCCTGAATGTATTGCCAGGGTGCTTACTGATGGTCACACCCTTGGCATGCATGGTTGGCAGCATGAGCTATGGCCATCACTTGATTATGATCAGGCCCTTGATATAGCCGCTCGTGCCACTGAAGCCATTGAAAGAAATGGAGCAAAACCCACTGCATTTCGGGCCCCTGGCGGCAAACGGACACGTTTCACCAGTGAAATCCTCACCGACCTGGGATACACCATTGATTCAAGTCTTTGTCCTTCCGGGCAAGATGGGGGTGAAATTTGCCAGCTCACAAAAACTCTCTGGTCAGCACCCTGGGAATGGATAGGCGTTGATGCCAGCCACTGGCTTTGGCAGAAAAAAGACAATGCCAGCGTGGAAAAAGACTGGCTTCAAACTCTTGATAGCGCCGCGGATAACGGAAAATACGTACTTTTCATATGGCATCCACATGTTATGGGCATTGATCCCGACCGGCTTGCAGTGGGAGAGCGTATCCTGGAGCATGTTACCGGAAATGACGGGTTTGAAATCGTCACTCTGGAACAATTGATTGGCGCAGATAAAAAATAAGATCTAACCTATACAAATTAGAGCGCCTGAAAGAGAATACCTGTATTAGAAAACAGGACGGCTTCTTGATCAGAAAACTCTTTAAATATTTTCGCCGATTTACGCTACTTTGCATTGCTGGTGTAAGTGCACTTCTGGTATCGACCCCTTTCTATATTTACGATCAATTCAATCAGGAAATCCCTGTAGCCCGGCTAACCTTTGAACAATCCGGAGACTATAACTTCACAGCTTTACTACAACAGGGGGATTTCTGCAGCAGCCAGGCCTACACCGTTCTGGGAGACCAGTTTCAACTTGATGCAGGATTTATAAAATGGAAAGGTCTTGGGATAATTCTGGGTTTTAAACCCCGTTACCGGCTAGACAGGTTGTCTGGTAGATATAGTGAAATTACCCGCCAGAATAGTCAGGAAAATCTTGCTCATAATCTGGCGCCCGATGTACTTTTTGATTTTTTTGATGAAAACACCCCTGCCGGCAGTAGTGGCTGGCTGATGGATACCCGTTATGGTTCCTCTGTTTATCTCAACATTGACCCTTCATTGCGCTATACGGTTTATGCTACTGAGGATGGACTGATTACCCGTGCTGAATCACCTGCAGAATTCATTCGGGAAAATGGGCAACTACAAATAGAAATTACACAAGGTTGCGCTGGTAGTCCCACGGTCCTTGCCCAATGGAGCGAGACTTTAAATTCTATGGCAGTGTCAGCGCTCAATTAGACAAGCATGGCGTCAAGACAATTTTTAAGCGTTTCAATCGAAATAAAAAGTTACTGAACCCTGCGAACTTGAATAAAGCCGTTTAAGTTCGTCGCTGACAATCTGAACGAGCCTCCAAAGGGGGATGGGTAAATCCTGATTTCCATGCCTTCACGCAAACGGTAGGCTTTGCTATTTACCTGATGCCATACCTGGCCACCAGCAAGAGTCACTGCCCACTGACTTGGTAATCTCTCTCTAAGCATTGAAATAGTATCAACAAGCTCCTGCTCACCGTCTTCATTTGCCAGTACTCTTGCATTTTCTACTCTACTTTGTGAAATTGCGGGGGATTGTCTGCCAAATTCCTCAACGACACTTTGTTCATCATTATTGCTATCATTTTCTTCAGTAGCATCTGCAACTTCTTGTTGTTGTGCAGCCCGGATATTGCGTTGGATCGATACTACCGGTAATTCGCTCTCTCGTGCCCGTGCAGCACGTATCTGTTCTTCCAGCTGGTCATAACAAGCATAGCGGCCTACATCTTCGTTGATTCCCATACATGGACCGATATCCACATAGACACTTGCAGACTGTGCCTGAACTGCCGGTATAAATAAAAATAATATAATTGTGAAACCTGGCAAGGTTGCTAATGGCAAGACTCCCGATAAGGAGGCAAACAAAGAGGGAAACTTCAGCATTATGTTCTTAAGTCCATCGGGTAATTAAGTTGAGAAGAAGAATAAACCAGCATTAGGGCTAACTCAATGAATACTCAAGTAAATCTAAAATAAACACAGTGGCATCAGGCCTCACTAATTCCAATCAATGGATGGGACACAGATCCCGTTCTCATTTTTTACAGCACAAGCATTCTATCGTCTTACTCTTGTTCTTCCTGTATAAGGGATGGCCATATCAGAAATACTGCCTCTGTATCTTCCACTTTAAAACCTGCCATTTGATTTATCTTCAATAATGTAAAAAAATGGGGCATCGATATTTCATTAAAAAATCCAGAAGGGAATATTCCATGGAATTTGTCCAACGCGCAATTAGACATGCCCTGTATTTACAGTGTGCTGGATTTTTTTTCCTTTCAGCGAATACGCTTGCCCAGCATGATATTTATTGGAATAAAAAAAGTTACAGCTTTGAGCAGATTAATCCGGTGAGCCTGGATGAACCTCCTCGCCCTGCAAACCGCTTCGGTCCCGGTCCGGAAGGCTGGATTAAATTACGTTTTTCAATCAATACCGATGGCAGCACATCCAGCATTGAAGTACTTGATCTCATGCCAAGTACATTTTCAATTAGGGATACTATCAAAACTGTTGAATCCTGGACTTTCGATCCTGCAGTTATCGATGGAAATGCTGTCGACTGGCACAACAATATTGTCGTTATCAATTTTGATTTACCAGAAATTCCAAATTTTTCTGGCCCGCAATTCACCACGCCTTATAACGAAGTGCAGGAACTAATCAATGACGGGCGTCTCGACAGAGCTAAAAACCAGGCCCTCGCGAACATCAGAAAAGGCACATATAGCTTGCATGATGTAGGGCTTGGGAATATGCAATTAACTACAGTGGAAATGCAGCGTCAGGATATGTATCTCGCTCATCAGGCAATTATACGGGCCACTTTACCTGAAGTGACTCAGCTGACTGATGAAGAGCTCGAAATAGCCCTCTTATACCGCTTCAATATTGAGATTGCACTTGGCTTTTATATGAATGCACTGGACACTTATCAGAGACGTTCACAGTTGTCCCTTATACCGGCCACCGAACACATACATCAGCAAGTGAAGCAACTTCAGCAGGCGCTGGACCAGGGTTATACATTGAGTGCAAAAGGGAAAATACTTGATAAAAATGAAGGCTGGTTTTTCATCCCTTCCAGAAGAACATTTACCATTGCTGATACACAAGGTGATCTCGACTCAATTGAAGCTGTCTGTAATCTGAGAAAAGTTTCTATGGAGTACCAGCCCGATGTGGAATGGTCTTTACCGGAATCCTGGGGCGAGTGTTCATTAAAAGTAATGGGGGATCGCAATACTACTTTTACTTTTTATGAATTTACTGATTAAGAATTGATTCTACACACAGCAATAAAGTTTCTTGGTAGAGATGAGCAGATAATCGATAAATTCAGCGTTTTATACTTCTCTGCTTGCCTCCCCTTCGCTAGAATGATCACCCATGCTAGTTAAAACCGAACAACTTTCCTCACATCTGAAAAAACAGCTTCCCGCGCTTGTCTGGATTTCAGGCGATGAAACGCTTTTAGTTCAGGAAACCATGGATAATGTCCGGAATATTGCCAAAGAGCAGGGCTTTACCGAGCGGGAAGTTCATGATGTAAGCGCCCAATTTAACTGGAACATTCTACTGGAATCAGCGAGCAGCCTTTCTTTATTTGCCGACAAAAAACTTATTGATCTGCGCCTGCATTCTCCCAAGCTCGATAATGAAGCAAAAAAAGCCTTACAGGAGTTTGTTGATAATCCAGGTGAAGACAATCTGCTTCTCATCAGCAGTAGCCGAATCGAAAAACCAACCCTTTCTACTAAATGGTTTAAAGCCATTGAAAGCAAAGGAGTGGTAGTTCAGGTCTGGCCTGTTAATGCTCAACAACTACCCGGCTGGATTGCACAACGCATTAAAAGAGCCGGACTGAGTGCTGATCAGGACAGTATCGAGATTATCTGTCAGCGTGTAGAAGGCAACCTGCTGGCAGCCGCCCAGGAAATTGATAAATTGGCATTGCTGGCAGGCGATCGACACCTTACCCGTGAATTTGTTGCCAGGGCTGTAGCCGACAACTCGCGTTTTAATGTCTTTGCGCTTACCGATGCCAGCTTGTCTGGAAATACACCGAAAGCATTAAATATTCTTAATCACTTACAGGCTGAAGGTGATGATCCCCTTAAAATCCTGTTTTTCCTGACCAAAGAGATTCGCAGTCTTTTACGTATGCAGGAAAAGATTCGCCAGGGACAAAATATCAATGGCGTCATGCAGTCAGAACGGGTGTGGCAAAACAGGATGTCAATTGTGGGCACTGCCCTGCGCAATCATTCCGTAGAAAGTCTGGAAAAACTTCTCTATCGGGCACGCAATGTAGATCAGTCAGTCAAGGGCTTGCTGGATTTGAAACCCTGGGATGAAATCACTGGCATGATTCTGGATATAACCAATACCCGAACTGCCGTTTAGTCACTTATTGGCCTAGTAAGCTGATTGTGTAATTTCGCGTAAAAGCCCAGTGTTCTTTTCACTTTCCACTTTCCACTTTCCACTTTTCACTTTTAGCCTTTAGCCTTTAGCCTTTAGCCTT
>JABIPQ010000134.1 GCA_018698975.1 Gammaproteobacteria bacterium | reverse complement strand
TTCATCGAGTTTGGCTTGTTGGGCAGCTTTATTTTTCTCTTCAATGGGGCTGATTCTATTAGCTATTTGAGCGGCATAGCCTTTAGCAATGCTTCTCGCTTCGTCAATGGAGAGAGTAGGGTAGCGCCCAATCTTTATGTCCTGAGACAAGCCATTAAGGCGGTAAAAGTACCTAAAGGTCTTGGTGCCAGTGGGCATTACCATCAGGTATAACCCAGTTAACCCACCTTTATCCCAGACGCGGTACTTTGTATCCTTGGATGATAATGCTTTGATGGAGCGGTTGCTGAATCGCATAAGGCTCTCTATAATTAAATATCAGCACATTATCAGCAAATTTGGTTGGTTATTCAACTACTGAATAGTTACATTAAAGTAATCATATATGCGAATATGTAGTAATAATGGGCTTTATTGCATGTCGGAGTGTAGCGCAGCCTGGTAGCGCACCACACTGGGGGTGTGGTGGTCGTCGGTTCAAATCCGGCCACTCCGACCAATTTCTTGCAAGAATCCCTGCTGCCTTAAGCGGCTTCTGCACTGATCCATCTATCCATGTTCATCAACAGACCACATTATCGATACCTGTATCGATATTTTCAGCCCTGAGGGGCGAAAGGTGTCAACATGCTACTCAAGATCAAACTGCCTGACCGGTATTTAGAAAAGACTTTAACGGTGGCCATTTATTGATATTGCAGAGGGCGTATTTCGGCGGCAATTTCATCCTTTTGATCGCCTAGCCAGAACCTTTCCCTGAGGTCGGTACCGGTCTTGATTACGACGAATCCATTATATATATTATCCTTTATATTTAATAAGTTAATTACACTTCCTAAAGCTTTTTGTGAAGAGTTGTAAAGCACATTATCAGTGGGTGTCTCGGGACTTTCCAGGGTCACTGTGTGCAATCGCTTATTTGCTTTACCCCGGTAATGCATGCGGGCGACTATTTCCTGACCGGTATAGCAACCCTTGCTAAAACTAACAAAACCGGCAAGATCCAGATTTAATTCTTCAGGTGTATAGAGGCTGCTTTCCTGAGGATGGATAAAAACAATCCCTGCTTCATGGTCAAGCGCGTCCCAGGCAGTTTTTTCTTTGCGAGCAAGTGTTGCAAGAATTTGATCAAAGGGGTGATCCTGACCTGGTTTTAACCAAAGTTCATATCGAGGGCAGTGATCACTAATATTAATCAGCAAGGCCCCCTCTATATTGGCAGATTGGTTTTTCTCTGGCAGCGCTGGGCTAATACCCTTGAGCAATTCTGCTGCGTCGTCTCCAGCCAGGGCAATCCTGTTAAACTGTCCGCTGGCATCTGCCATATCAGCTTTGTAAAAAGGTATATATTTTTGCAGAGCCTGCATGGTGATGGTCAGAATACCAGGCTGCATTGAGAGAAGAAAACGGTTTTCCTGATGCAATATGCGGAAATTTGAATAAACCCTGCCTTTGTTATTGCATGCTGCTCCAAAGCTCATGCTGCCAACAGGAATTTTATCAAGTTCACAGGTCAGCTGACCTTGAAGAAATTTTCGGCTATCCTCACCGCTGACTTCAAGCAGCTCAGCGGCGTTCAGGGAAGCATAAAAGCTTTGCATGATAAATGTGTCCATTTGGGAATTGCTACATTGACAGCTCGCCATTATAAAGTCTGGGCACTCTGGTATAAACACTTGAATGAATACTTTCATTTCAACTTTAAAAGGGAAAAATAGGCTCTATGACAGAAGCAGTGGATTTAAAAAAGATGTATTGGCACAGTCGGCGAGGCATGCTTGAACTGGACCTGATTCTGGTTCCCTTTGCGGAAAATATTCTACCGTCATTTTCGGAAAGTGAGAGGGGGGAGTATGCCAGGTTGTTGGCAGAAGAGGATCAGGATATTTTTCAGTGGCTGGTGCTGAAAGCGCCGGCGCCAGAAAAATCCTTGCAAATTATGGTGGACAAGATTTTAGCTGCCAGCTGAATCTGGTCTTGATAATACTGGGGGCGGATTATTTGAACAATTAGTCGAATTGTTTTTGAGGCTTGAAGTTTTTGGGTGTCAGAATAGTGTTTTCTGTACTCGGCAGTTTGTCAGGATAGTCCAGTGTAAAGTGCAGGCCACGACTTTCCTTTCGATTCATTGCAGACTGAATGACCAACTCTGCCACAAGTGTAAGATTTCGCAGCTCGAGAAGATTCCTGTTCACTCTGTATTTACTGTAATACCAGCGTATTTCCTGCTGCAGTAATTCAATACGGCTCTGTGCTCTTTGCAAACGTTTATTGGTTCTTACAATACCGACATAATCCCACATGAAGCGTCTGACCTCATCCCAGTTATGAGCAATCACAACATCTTCATCGGAGTCTGTTACCTGGCTTTCATCCCAGGCAGGAATATCTTCCACAAAAGGCACTGAATCGAATTGGGTCAGAATGTCTTCAGCTGCGGCGAAAGCAAAAACGAAGCATTCCAATAATGAATTGCTCGCCATTCGATTTGCACCGTGCAAACCTGTGAAGCTTGTCTCGCCGATCGCATAAACATTTTCAACATCAGTTCTACCATGAATATCGACCATAACGCCGCCGCAGCTATAGTGAGCTGCCGGCACCACAGGTATTTTTTCCCGGGTAATATCTATGCCAAATTCGAGACAGCGTTTATAGATGGTGGGGAAGTGCTCGATTATAAAAGCATCGGGTTTATGACTAATGTCCAGATAGACAAAACTGCAGCCCAGTTGCTTCATTTCCGAATCTATTGCGCGCGCCACGATATCTCTCGGGGCTAATTCTCCCCGACTGTCATATTTGTGCATGAAGCGGGAACCATCGGGTAGTTTGAGTTGACCACCTTCTCCGCGGATGGCTTCTGTAATGAGAAAAGATTTCGCCTTGGGGTGGTAAAGGCAGGTAGGGTGAAATTGGTTAAACTCCATATTGGCAATACGACAACCCGCACGCCATGCCATGGCAATTCCATCTCCACTGGCGCCATCGGGATTTGAGGTATATAGATATGCCTTGCTCGCTCCCCCGGTGGCCAATATTACAAAGCGTGCACGATAGACTGTGACCTCACCACTGACTTCATTTAGAACATACGCCCCCACACAACGATTCTCGGACTGCCCCATTTTGGCTGTAGTGATGAGATCTACTGCGACGGTATTTATTCTGAAGGTAATATTGGGGTGTTCCATCGCCTGGGAAGAAAGGCTTTCAAAGACTGAGCGGCCAGTAGCGTCTGCTGCATGGGCTACCCTGCGATGACTGTGTCCACCTTCTTTGCTGAGATGAAAATTGTCAGAGGTGTTTTTTTTGCTATTTTGTTCTTTGGTGAATTTCACACCTTGCTCGATAAGCCATTCAATACTTTCACGACCGCGTGAAACGGTATATTCAACTATTTCTTTATTACATAAACCATCGCCGGCAAGGAGAGTGTCTTCCACATGAGACTCAAGGCTGTCATATTGATCGAGAACTGCGGCTATTCCACCCTGGGCATAGTATGTGGAACCTTGGTCAAGAGAACTTTTGGAGAGGATGGTTACTCTGGCCTGACTGGCAACTTTTAATGCCAGGCTTAAGCCGGCTGCACCGCCACCGATTATCAAGACATCGGTATCACGACTGGTAGGGCTTTTTGAATTATCTGACATTGTGTAGATCAAGCATGAACATCCTGTGGCTATTCTACCTTGTGAGATACAATAATAAGAAATTAAAACTTTGGATGTCTGCTGATCGGTGACTAGCCGAACTTTTCAGACTTATGCCTGTCTATCTGCATAGCAGTGTGCTCAGGCTTCTGTTTAATAAAATTATGAGTGGAGCCAGGCTTTTGGCCACAGAAGAAGTAGATCAAGCAAAAGAAGACGTAAAAAACACTGATCAGCAACTTGTAGATAGGGTTTTCAATGGTGATAAGCATGCCTTTGATCTGCTCGTTTTACGATATCAGCAAAGGATTCTGGGATTAATAGGTCGATTTATCCGGGATCCTGCAGAAGTTGAGGACGTAGCCCAGGAAGCCTTCATTAAAGCTTATCGTGCTTTGCCTAAATTTCGAGGTGATAGCGCGTTTTATACCTGGTTGTATCGCATTGCTATAAATACCGCCAAAAATTACCTGGTTGCTCGAGGCCGTCGGCCTCCGTCCACTGATATTGATGTTGATGATGCTGAGTTCATGGAAAATAACAGGGCATTGACCGATATTAGTACGCCGGAAGCCAATCAGGAAAAAGAGGATTTACAAAGAGTTATAAATGAAGCGCTTGAGGATCTCCCTGAAGATTTGAGAACCGCCTTCACCTTGAGGGAGTTTAGCGGCTTGAGTTACGAGGAGATCACAGAAATTATGGGTTGTCCGGTCGGTACAGTCAGATCAAGGATATTCAGAGCAAGGGAAGCACTGGACAAAAAAATCCGCCCATTGCTGGATAATACCTAGGTTGAAAGGTTCTTTAGCCATTGTGGCCTCAATGTGGAAAAAAAACGCAAAAATATTAAAAGGGCAGGGAATTTTTACCAAATTGCGTTGTCTAGTTAGTATCTGGCAATTTTATGAACCCGAAATATGGGCTCAAAGACCTCAATACAGTGGGAAATTGGCGGTAAAAGACTTGAAAATAAGCACATATACAGAATCAGGTAATAAAGCGTAAACTTCACTAAATCTAGACTGGCTTCTGCAGCCGCACGAGGAATAGAGAAATAAATGAGTAATAAATTACATGAATCACTATCCGCGTTGATGGACGACGAAGCAGATGAGCTGGAGATTCGCCGGCTTTTGAAAGAAATGGATGAAGTGGCTCAAAGCCAATCAAATGCTAGCTCCGCAGACTCAGACTATTTAAGCGATTTAAAAGCAAAATGGTCTCGATACCATGTTCTTAGTGCTTCGTGTAAGCAGGAAATTCATACCTCACCTTCATGTGACTTGCTGTCAAGAATCAATGCTGAGCTTGAAAATGAAGCCTTGCCAACAGCGGAACCCATTCTTGCTCTTGGGCGAAGTGGATCAGGTAAAGGAATTTTTCAATTTATAGGACAGGGTGCAATTGCAGCCTCGGTAGCACTTGCAGTACTGTTTACTGCCGACATGATGGTTGCCGATCACGGTAGCGGTACAAATTCCGGTGCCGAATTGGCAGGAAGTGAATCGGTATCTAACTTTCTCCCTGGTTTAACTGGTGAGCTGAATCCTGCTACTGAAACCCAGGTTGCTGTCCAAACAGATCTTGATCCTGCAGAAATGAGTCGTTTACAGCAAGTGGTTTCTGAAGAGTTGGAAGATACTCTTGAAATCGAGAAAGTGCCTGCGACCTTTATTCCTGAAAACTCCCCCTGATATTCATTCTTCCTTCATCCTCTGCCTGTTATTATGCCTGCTTTGATGCAGACTAATCACAGGTAGTTTTCAATGACAATTGAGCATATGTCAGTTGTAGACACTGACGAAAATGCCTTACATCTAAGCACAAGAAATAAGCAACACTGTAATCATTGTGCGGCTAAGGCAGGATGTGGATTACAATTACTCAATAAAGTTTTTATTCAAAAACAGGAAATAATATCCCTGCCTTACCCGGTCAGTCATAGAGGGAAGGTTAAACCAGGCGATGAGTTGGCGGTAAGCATTGATGACAGCAGGCTGATTCGTCTGGCTCTCCTGCAGTATGTCTTCCCGATTGCTATTACGCTGGCTGTGACTGCAGTCGCTGAGTCACTTACTAAAGCTTTTGGCTTAAATGAAGCTTGGGTTATTCTAAGCGCTATTGGCGCACTGGGTGTAGGACTTGCAGGTGTGCGCTATATAAGCCTCAGGTACTTTGGAAATGCCCCGGAAATCATAGAAGCGCAATTGCTCTCATTTCAAGCAGTTGAAAAAAGTTAAGTTTAAGAGGTTAGAAATATAGATATGTCGCTAAAAACACGGGGAAAGCCCATCAAACTTAACTTTGCAGTGTTCACTTTTGGGCTGCTTTTTAGTGTAGAAATTTTTGCTCAGGTTTTGCCGGATTTTACCTCTCTTGTCGATGAAAATGCCTCTGCGATAGTTAATGTCAATTCAATTACCCGCAGTAATCTTGAGACTGGTGATAATGAAGAGCGACTCGATGAGATCCTGCGTTACTACTTTGGTGACAGGGTGCCAGAAATTCCCGAAGAACAAATGCGCGAATTTGAGCCAAGGCCATCCCTTGGATCCGGTTTTATTATTTCTGAGGACGGCTTCATTATTACCAATCATCATGTAGTGGATAATGCCGATGAAATAACTATTACCTTGAATGACCGCCGTGAGTTTGATGCTGAAGTTATCGGCTCAGATGAAAGTTCTGATTTGGCACTGCTGAAAATTGAGGCAACGGGATTAAAGCCTGTAGTCCTTGGGAATTCATCCAGGCTGAAGGTTGGTGAATGGGTGCTCGCTATTGGCTCGCCAATGGGGCTGCGTTTTTCCGTTGCTGCCGGCATCATTAGCTATATGGGGCGAAATATTCCTAATGGCTCAGGTGGGAATTATGTCTCTTTCATTCAGACTGATGTTGCTATTAATCCAGGCAATTCCGGAGGACCACTGTTTAACCTTAAAGGTGAGGTTATCGGTATAAATTCCCAGATTTTTACCAGCACTGGCGGCTCCATGGGATTATCTTTTGCAATCCCTGTTGATGTGGCAAAAAATGTTATTGGCCAGCTCAAAGAGAAAGGCACGGTGGAACGCGGCTGGATGGGCGTTGGTATTAACGAGGTGAGCCAGGAGGCTGCAAATGAGGCGAATATGGCGAGCCCTGTTGGAGCCCTGGTTAATCAGGTCATCGAGGGTAGCCCTGCCGAGGACGCAGGATTCATGGCCGGGGACATCATAATTCGTTTCAATGGCAATGAAATTTCCAACAGTGGTGATTTGCCATTTCATGTGGGCCTGACAGCACCGGATGCCGTGGCAGACGTTGAAATTATCCGTGGTGGTTCGCCGCAAACCCTTATGATGACAGTCGGCAAGCTCGCTGCGGGAAATTCACAACAACTCAGCTCAACTCAGGGTGACGCCAACCCTCTTGGGCTTATGATCACAGAGTCCAGGAGAGGTGATCAGCAGTCAGGTGTTTTGATTGCCAGTGTTGTTGGCGAAGTCGGCGAGGAAGCAGGCTTTCAGCCTGGTGACATACTGCTGAGCATTAATGCCGAGGAAACAGGTTCTGTTGAAGAATTTAATGAAGTTGTCTCAAATCTGCCAATGAATCAGCCAATACCAGCATTGGTGGAAAGAAACGAGAGACAATTCTTTTTAACTGTAGAAATTCCGGAATAAGGTTTAACCCACAGATTGCATGGTATACAGGCTAATCTTGCTGTAGACTTGCGCTTTTTTTTCAGGCCAATCAGAGCTTACTTTCCTGTGAGTAATCTAGAACAAATTCGAAACTTTTCCATCATCGCGCATATCGATCATGGCAAATCTACGATCGCTGATCGTTTCATCCAGTTGTGTGGAGGATTAGCCGATCGTGAAATGCAGGAACAGGTGCTTGACTCTCTGGATATTGAAAGAGAGCGAGGCATCACCATCAAGGCACAAAGTGTCACTCTTGATTACAAAGCCGATGATGGTACTACCTACCAACTGAACTTTATCGACACGCCGGGTCATGTGGATTTTACCTATGAAGTGTCCCGCTCACTGGCAGCCTGCGAAGGTGCCTTGCTGGTAGTTGATGCCGCGCAAGGGGTGGAGGCCCAGTCTGTAGCTAATTGCTATACCGCACTTGATCAAGGGCTCGAAGTGATCCCTGTCCTCAACAAGATGGACTTGCCTCAGGCTGAACCTGAGCGAGTGAAAGTTGAAATAGAAGAAATAATCGGGATTCCCGCTGATGATGCTGTGCTCTCAAGTGCCAAATCAGGCGAGGGAATCAGGGAGATCCTTGAACGTATTATCAGGGATGTACCGCCGCCTCAGGGCGAAACTGGCGGTGATTTACAGGCCTTGATTATTGATTCCTGGTTCGACAGTTACCTGGGTGTGATCTCTTTGGTGAGAGTCCGCGAAGGGACTATCAAAAAAGGGGACAAAATCATTGCGAAATCCACTGGTAAAGTTCATATCGTGGATAATGTCGGCATTTTCACTCCCAAGCGCCTGGTACAAAAAGAATTAAAGGCCGGGGAAGTAGGTTTTGTCGAGGCAAGCATTAAGGAGATTCAGGGTGCGCCGGTGGGGGATACGATTACTCATGCTTCAACACCGGACGTACCTATGCTGCCAGGCTTCAAGAAAGTCCAGGCTCAGGTTTTTGCCGGACTGTTTCCTGTTTCCAGCGATGATTACGAGAATTTCAGAGATGCGCTGGAAAAGCTCACTCTGAACGATGCAGCGCTTATTTACGAGCCAGAAAGTTCTGATGCACTGGGCGTCGGATTTAGGTGCGGCTTTCTTGGCATGTTGCATATGGAGATTGTGCAGGAACGTCTTGAAAGGGAATATGATCTGGATCTTATTACTTCAGCTCCGACAGTGGTCTTTGAAGTTTTGACTGTCAGAGGTGAAGTGCTGAAGGTTGAAAGCCCGTCACGCTTGCCACCAACGACGAATATCGAAGAGATGCGGGAACCAATAGTAGAAGCCAACATTCTTGTGCCCAAAGAATATATAGGGAATGTGCTGAGTCTCTGTGTTGAAAAGCGTGGAGTACAAAAAGACATGCAATTTGTTGGGCAGCAGGTGTCCATTAAATATGAATTGCCGATGCACGAAGTTGTCCTCGATTTTTTTGACAGGCTTAAATCTGTTAGCCGTGGCTATGCATCTCTTGACTATCACTTTATTCGCTTCCAGCAAGCAAATCTGGTGAGGCTGGACGTTTTGATCAATGGTGATACAGTAGATGCGCTCGCGCTGATAGTACATAGGGATCAGGCTCACTCGAAAGGTCGAGTTCTGACTGAAAAAATGAAGGAACTCATTCCCCGGCAACAGTTTGATGTAGCAATTCAGGCGGCAATTGGCGGACAAATTGTGGCAAGGACGACAGTCAAGGCTTTGCGCAAGAATGTTACTGCAAAATGTTATGGCGGTGATATTACGCGTAAAAAGAAGCTGCTTGAAAAGCAAAAAGCCGGTAAAAAGCGCATGAAACAGGTGGGCAATGTAGAAGTCCCGCAAGAAGCGTTCCTGGCGATTTTGAAAGTTGATAAATAGTGATTAAATTGGAATATCTGAATTGTAAACAAAGAGGAGCATTCAGCCGCTCAGTGGCCGACATAAAAATATGAGTTTTGATTTCTCTCTGCTGTTATTGATTTTTTCCTTGATTACCGGGGTGATCTGGCTTTTGGATGTAATTTTTCTGAGAAAACCAAGAGAAGTAAAAGTCAGAGCGCTACTGACAGAAAAAGGTATTTCAGATGAAGACTTGAATGGTTTTTTAAATTATCTGCAAGATGGCGAAAACACGGGAACGGAAAAGGGAAAAGAAGACGGCACGCAATTTCCCAACAGGAAAACCCTGGAACAGGCTTATGTGCTTTAT
Organism: Gammaproteobacteria bacterium; assembly: GCA_018698975.1. Classification (GTDB taxonomy): domain Bacteria; phylum Pseudomonadota; class Gammaproteobacteria; order Pseudomonadales; family Pseudohongiellaceae; genus Eutrophocola. Next base: position 2,836 of record JABIPQ010000134.1, on the reverse strand, counting down.
CAGGAACCATTTGCAGTAGATTACGCAAAATCTTTTTTCCCAATAATCTTTGCCGTTCTCATTCTTCGCTCTTTTCTTTTTGAACCTTTCCAGATTCCGACCGGCTCTATGATTCCGACCTTGAATGTTGGTGATTTCATTGTCGTCAATAAATATGCTTACGGTGTGCGACTTCCAGTAATTGGTACGAAGATTCTGGACGTAGCTGAGCCTAAACGGGGCGATGTCATGGTTTTTGTTCCGCCTCATGATCCAAATTACTATATAAAGCGAGTAATTGGTCTGCCGGGAGATCATATTCGCTATGAAGGCAAGGCCGTATATGTGAATGGAGAACCTTTGGAGCAAGAATATGTCGACTTCATCAACGACAGGCGGCCTTCAGTCATTTATTCTCTGGAAACGATAGGCGGAATTTCCCACGATATATACACTTCGGCATCACCTTCGTACATCAGGCCTGGTGCCTGGTTGTGGCCTGAAGGCAGAGTAATCCCTGAAGGTCATTACTTTATGATGGGCGATAATCGGGATAATAGTAGTGATAGCAGAGTATGGGGACCCGCATCTGAAGATAATATCGTCGGCAAAGCAGTAGCTGTCTGGATGCACAAAGAACCTGGTTTTAATTTACCCAGCTTTAGTTACAACCGATTTATCGAAAGCCCCTGACAGATGTCATGTTGATAGTGAGGTGAAAAATGGAAGATGTTAGGCAAAATTCCAAGCTACAAAAAGAACTGAAAGATCTGAATAGTCAGCAAGGCGCTTCACTGTATGCCTTGATTGTCGTTATGACCTTGCTCGGTATTCTGATTTTGGCTGGTTTAAAAATTGCCCCGGCTTATATGGATGATCAGGTTATAAGCAATGCTCTGCAAAATCTTAAAGAAAGTGGTGAATTAAGCAAAATGTCCTTGAGAGATGTTCGGACCTATGTGACCCGTACTGCGCAAACCAATGGGGGATCATTTGCTAGTGATGGCATTGATCAGGTTGAGGAAGGCGGAATTGATTACCTGGTCGTTGACTATGAATCGCGAGTACCTATGTTCTCGAATATTGACGCGGTTGTGAAATTTAATTATCGCATTGAAAAATAGTGTCTTCTGAAAGCCTTAACATTGATTATATCTTCAAGAATCATGCTCTGCTAAAACTGGCGCTTAGCCATTGCAGCAGTGGTCAGGATAATAACGAGCGTCTGGAATTTTTAGGGGACTCGATTCTTGGCTTCTTTATTGCTGAAGAGCTTTACAGACTCTTTCCTGAAGGCAGGGAAGGCCAATTAAGCCGCATTCGTGCAGATCTGGTGCAACGTTCAACGCTGGCAGATATAGCCAGGGAATTGGCTCTGGGTTCTTCACTTAATTTGGGCTCTGGAGAGCTCAAAAGCGGTGGCGCTGATCGTGACTCGATTCTTGCCGACGCCCTTGAAGCTTTAATTTCTGCAATCTATCTAGATGCGGGACTCGAAACCTGCCGTAAGACGGTCCTGGGCTGGTTTGAAGGAAGATTAGCAATTCTTGATCTGGATACTCAGACCAAGGATGCGAAAACGCGGCTTCAAGAGCATTTGCAAGCCATTAAATCCGGATTACCTGAATATGAGGTGCTCGAAGTGGCTGGCAAGGATCATCAGCAAACCTTTGCTGTACTTTGCCGTGTTGAGCTCTTGCCAGAGCCTGTGACCGGATATGGTTCAACAAGGCGCGACGCTGAGCAGGAAGCAGCTGACGCGGTGCTTAAAGAGCTGAGTTTGTGAATATTCCTGTTACTATCCTCTTATGACAAGCGTCATTCCTGATCAAACACATGACACGCCTCATCGTTGCGGCCTGATTGCCATTATTGGCAAGCCCAATGTTGGTAAATCTACTTTGCTCAATCATATAATCGGGCAAAAACTCAGTATCACTTCTCGTAAACCTCAAACTACTCGTCATAGATTGCTTGGCATCAAGACTGTCGCAAATACCCAGATGATTTTTGTTGATACTCCTGGTTTGCATTCTGGTCAGAATAAAGCCATTAATCGCTATATGAATAAAACTGTCCAAAGCGTCATTCAGGATGTTGATCTGATTTTATTTATGGTGGATCGAATGAAGTGGACAGAAGAAGATGAACTGGTACTGCAGCAATTAAAGCATAATAAAACGCCAGTACTTTTACTGTTGAATAAGGTAGATCAGATTCAGGACAAGAGTATTCTTTTGCCATACCTTAAAGAATTGACAGAACTGCATCCTTTCAAGGAAATTTTTCCGCTGTCCGCGCTGAAAGATCACAATGTTGAGGAGCTTGAAAGCAGCATAGGAAAATATCTTCCTGAAGGTGCTTTTTACTATCCAGAAGAGCAATTAACTGACAAGAATGCACGTTTCCTTGCTGCAGAATTTATACGTGAAAAAATCACCAGGCAAATTGGTGATGAATTGCCCTATGAAGTGACTGTTGAAATTGAAGAGTTTCGTCATGATGAAAAAGAAAATAAGAATCTCATCCATATTGGTGCATTGATACTTGTAGAGAAGGCGGGTCAAAAAAGAATCATCATTGGTGACGGCGGCAGCAGATTGAAATTGATCGGATCAGATGCCAGGAAAGATATTGAAAACCTTCTGGGTAGTAAGGTCATGTTGAGCCTTTGGGTAAAGGTTAAGAGCGGATGGTCTGATGACGAAAGGGCGTTAAAAAGTCTTGGTTATGATGATCATTCCTGAATACAATTTATTCTACTCCAGCTCGTCAAAATCAATAATCCAGCATTTTATATACCCAGAGGATGGTAATTAGTTGGTGGCCAGAAACATCGAAATGCAACCAGCCTACT